>VBEO01000050.1:0-5245 GCA_005881825.1 Chloroflexota bacterium
TAGCCATTGCCGTTCTTGCCGGACTGGAAGAGCAGCCCGCCCGACAGGAGCGTGGGCGCGATCGACCCGATGTCGACATCACAGTTGTCCAATGCCTGCCAATCGGAAGGCGCCCAGTTGTTGAGAAGGCCGGCGCTGGCGTTGAGCTTGACCACCGATTCCTGCAGGTCGTAGGTCGCCCCGCAGAACCCGTTGCCTGTGGCAGCGTAGACATTGCCGGCACTGTCGACCGATTCGCCCCCCGGGGCCCAAATGCCGCCTGCGCTGCAGCTGGGCGTGCTGGTGAAACGGCCGAGTTGGTTCAGGTTGGTGTCGAACGCGACGATGTAGCCGTGGTAGGACCCGCAGTCGCCGATGCGTCCGCCGTACGGGACATAGATGCGGCCGTTGTTCAGCGCCAGGGCTCCTCGCTGCCCCTCGATTCTGGGATCGAAGCCGGGAAACTGCGCTGAGGCGGAGGCAGCGATGCCCCCATTGCCGAGGTTGATCTTGAAGATGGTGTTGGATATGCCGCCGCCGGCGGGAGTTATGGCCGCGACCAGGTACATGACGTTATTGGCCGTGTCGATGACAGGCGTGCCCGTGATGCCGTTGATGTTGCCGCAGGTATAGCCGGTGGGCGGAATGCCGAGGTTCTGGCTCCAAATCAGCTGTCCGCTGCTCTGGTTCAGCGCATACACCCAGTTGTTTTGGGTGACGACGTAGACCGCCCCACCGAAGACAAGGGGCTGCGCTTTGATCTGTCCGAGGGTCCCTGTGGACGACGTCCACGTGGGGCTGGCCGTGGTGAAGCCCGGACCGCCTGAATTGCCGTCGCGGGCGTTGTCGAACATGAAGGTGGTCCAGGCACCTCCCGCAGCCTGGGCCGCAAGGGGTGGCCGACCGGCTACGAGCGACAGGGCGAGGAGGCAGCTGGCAACCACCAGGGTGGCACCCCTCGGAAAAGCCATCAAGGCAACCTAACGCCCGAGGGGCTGAAAGTACTGCGTTTGAATTCGAGTGAGGGCTAGGGCGTCATCGCGCAGGCCACTGCCGGCCCGGCGAGACGTTGCTAGCTCCGGGTCAGCACGGCCTCGACCACCAATCGCTGCCGGTAGGTGCCGAGCTGCGCATCCCACCGGCCGGCGCAAGTGATGAGTGAGATCCGGGGCGGTCCCGCGGTGGCAAACAAGCCATCGGGATGTGCGTCGAAGTCGTACAGACGGAGCGATGAGACGGTGAAATGAAGCGACTTTCCTGCCCCCCACAGCACCACGATCGCGGCTCCCGGGCGCAGCGATCCCAGGCGGGCGAAGACCGCAGACCCGGCGGCTGTGTCCAGGTGGCCGTCGAGCACCGCGTCGCCCGCGGCTCCAGGACGAGGACCCGCCGAGTACCAGCCCACGCGGCCCGGGCCGCTGGGGACGGCCATGCTGCCCTTAGCGTCCACGAGCACCGGCTCGACGGCGGCGTCGATGCCCAGGTTGGGAATCTGCAGACGGCCCACGGCCGGAGGTCCGGACGCAGCGGGTGGCTGGTCCCAGATCGCCGGCGGTGAGGCGACCTGTGGCACCTCTACCGCGGACTGCCCTGGCGACTGCGGTGCGACTCCCGGGACCACGACCGGGTCCGCCGGCATCGGCGCCACCGCCCAGGCCAGCGCGGCCAGCAGGACCGGGGCCGCCCAGTGGAGGACTTTCACAGACGGCGCCCCGCGCGGCCCCAGGCCGCGGTAGCCGCGGCCAAGGCCGCCACCGCCGCCACCAGTGCCCAGGCGGAGGAGGCGGACCCGCCCGATGCCGCGCTGTGGCCTGTGTTCGGGAGGCCAGGTGTGCCGGGAGCCGGCGCCGCCGCCACCGTGAAGCACTCGCTGGTCGCGTTGGTGTGTGTGGCAGCCAGGTAGACGCCCTGGCTGACCGCGTCCGGCGTGTACTCGGTGCGCCAGCAGTAGCGTCCCGCAGCCGAAGTCGCAGCGGTGACATCTGAGCTGGCCGCGCCTGCCACCAGTGGCTTGGCTGCACCTACCTGCGTCCCGCCCGCCGGACAACCGGCCGCCGTCACCTGAGTGGGGCCGCACAGGAAGAACGCGACCCCGCCGGTGGGGGTGAAGCCCGCCCCGGTGCTCTCCGTAACCGTGTCCTGTACCGACGAGCCCGGGCTCACCGAGCCACCGGCCCCGGTGGAAGTCGAGCCGGAGATGGGCGTGCGGCAGCTGGCAAGGGGGCTGGGGCCGGTGAAATCCTTGAGCGTGGCACTGAACGACTGCGCCGTCCGCGTGTGCGGGAGGAACGTGTTGAGGCAGCCGGTGAAGGGCAGGCCGAGAAGGTCGATGCCGCCCTCCATGAAGTCACGGGCAGCGACCGTGGTGGTGGTGCCGGTGATCTTGTCCCGGCACACCCAGCCCCCGCAGGGGATGTCGATGGTGTTGACGAGGAAGGTCACGCTCCCTGGATTGGCGATCGGCTCGTAGTGCTGGGGCGGCGTGCCGCCAATCGGGTCGCAAACCGTGCCGTCGGCAGGCTGGGGCCCGGGCTCGGCGGCGCAGTGCCATTGATAAACCGCGATTCCGGCCAGCGCGCCTCCATTGGTGAAGTCGACCACGGCCAGCAGGTCGCCTTCGGTCCGATGGCCCACGAAGGACCCTGAGCACTGCGCAGTGATGGTGACGCGGTCCTGCAGGAACTCGAAGTCGATGTGACTGTCGCCGTTGTTGACCAGTCTTTCAGCGCCGAAATAGAGCTCCGGATGGCCGTTGTCGGCGCGCGTATGACTGAGCGCGTAGACGTTGCCGAGATCGTCTTTGGCGGGTACCGACTGGGTGGTCAGTGAGTAGGAGTTGAGCGCGTCCCCGTTCTTGCTGCCGCCGGCGATCACCGTCGGATCACCGGATCCGCAGGTGGTGGTGTCGGTTGATATGGGATCGGCGATGAAGGCGCTGGAGATGATGCTGGGGTCCGCGGCTGCGGCGGGCGTCAGCCCGGGAGGCGAGGGTGGGCTGCTGCCGGCGCCGGGCGCCCCGCAGTTGAAGATGCCTCCGGTTCCCGGGAGGTCGACGGCCCCCGCGGCACAGCCTTGAGGAGCTCCCGAGCCGGAGTTCGCCCAGTCGCGCACCGTCCCGGTGGCCGATCGGATGGAGCCGTCCAGGGCCAGCCACCCAGATGGCGCCGCGAGGGCTGTGCCTGCGGCGACCATGACGACCAGGACCACGAGCGCGCAGGCACGCAGCAGCCATACCCCGAATGCCATCGCGGCGGGAATCTTGCCATGCCGGATGGGTCCGGCGACCCGCCTTATCCGCGGTAGCGAAGGATCGCCTGGTGCACAGCGTCGGTGCCGAACTCCAGGGCGCTCACGGGCACCCGCTCGTCGGCGTCGTGCATGGCCCGCTCGTATGCGACGCCCTCGGGAAAGTTGTGGGGCAGGAATCCGTAGGTCCGGATGCCGAGCTGTGCGAAGTGTCGCGCGTCGGTGCCTCCGCTGACCAGGTACGGAATCGGCGTGCCGTCGGGGTCGGCCTCCCGCAGGATCTGGCGCAGGGTCTCGAAGAACGGCCCCAGCTCGGGCTCGGGCATGGGGGGGCTCTGGCGCATCACGCTCAGCTCCGCGTCCTCGCCGATCACACCGCGCAACTCCGGCAGGAAGCTTTCGGCGGTTTCGCCTGGCAGCAAACGGCAGTCGAGGTCCAGCTCGATCTCGCTGGGTATCACGTTGATCTTGATCCCGCCGCGCACCATGGTGGCGTTCACGTTGTTGTGGAGGAGCGGGTCGAGCATCCACCCGACCTCGCCCAGCTGGTCGAGCGCGGAATCGGTCTGCGCCGGGTCGAGCAGCCGGCCGACCTGCTCCCGGAGCGGAGCCTCGGGCAGGCCGTCCCTCAGCCCCTCCAGCATCAGCCTGGTCGCGGTGCTGATGTGGACAGGCATCCGATGGCTGTCCAGCGCCACCAGGGCCCGACCGAGGCGGGCCATCGCCCCACCGCGCAGTGGCCGGGAACCATGGCCGCCGGGACCCCGGAATACGGCTCGGGTCTGGCAGCCGCGCTTCTCGGCAACCATCAGTGGGTAGAACCGGCGCCCGCCCACGTACCACGCGAAACCGCCGCCCTCGCCCAGCGCGTGCCTGATTCCGGTGAAGAGATCGGGCCGGTTGGCGGCCAGCCAGCCTGCGCCTTCGAGACCGCCGGCCTCTTCATCCGCCAGCACGGCGATCACCACATCGCCCGGCGGCGCCCCGCCGTCGCCGAGGAACCTGAGCGTGGCCAGCACCATCATGGCCACGCCGCCCTTCATGTCGATGGCACCGCGTCCCCAGACGTGGCCGTCAACGACCTCGCCGGCGAAGGGCGGACGCGTCCAGGCCTGGCCGGCCGTCGTGACGACGTCGACGTGCCCCTGCAGCAGCAGCGGCGGCGCCTCCCCGCGTCCGGTCAGCCGCGCCACCAGGTTGGGCCTGGAATCGCTGGCGCCGGCGACCACCGTCTGCAGCCCGGCATCGCGCAACAGGCGCTGCAGATGGGCCACGCAGCCGGCCTCGTTGCCCGGAGGGTTGGTGGTGTCGAAGCGGATCAGCTCCTGGGTCAGCTCGGCGACCGAGGGCAGCGTGATCACTCGATCGAGGATAGGACACCGCTGGCGAGCAGGGCTTGGGCGGCCCGACCGCGGTGGCTCCAGCGGTGCTTCTCGGCCGGTGGGAACTCGGCGAAGGTCCGGCCCAGGTCCGGCAGCAGAAAGATCGGGTCGTAGCCAAACCCGCCGCGGCCGCGCGGCTCCGGCAGCAGCTCGCCCTCGACCCGGCCTTCGAAGTAATCCACCGGAACCGCCGCAGGCCGTGCCAGCGCCAGCACCGCGACGAAACGCGCCCGCCAGGGTCGCGGCACCGCGGCCAGCCGCCGCCAGAGCTCGGCGTTGCGGGCAGCCTGGGTCGGGCCCAGCCGGCGCGAGTGCAGCCCTGGCTCGCCGCCCAGGGCCTCGACCTCCAGCCCGCTGTCGTCGCCGAGCGCCGGCAGGCCGGTGGCGGTCGAGGCGGCCACCGCCTTCAAGGCGGCGTTTTCGGCGTAGGTGGCGCCGGTCTCCTCCACCTCCCCGCCCCACTCCTCCAGGTCGACGCCCGATCCCGCCAGCAGCTGGCGCAGCTCGGCCAGCTTGCCCGGGTTGCGGGTGGCGACTACAAGCCGGCGAGCGCTCGCTTCTGGTGACCCATCAGCTCGCGGATGCCTTTGCGCGCGAGCTCGAGCATGCCCACCAGCTCGTCCCGGCTTAACGGCTGC
>VBEO01000050.1:5274-14983 GCA_005881825.1 Chloroflexota bacterium
ACGTACTGCCGGATCGGCAGCTCCTTGAGCATGCGCACCTCTTTCATGCGGCGGGCCGCCATGTACAGCGCGCAGAAGGCCCCCGTGACCGAGGCCGTGCGGGTGCCGCCGTCGGCCTGGAGCACGTCGCAGTCCAGGGTGATGGTGCGCTCGCCCATGGCGCCCAGGTCGACGGCCGCTCGCAGGGAGCGCCCGATCAGCCGCTGGATCTCGTGCGTGCGCCCGCCGATGCGCCCGGTCGTCGCTTCCCGCTGGCCGCGATCATGCGTCGACCGCGGCAGCATGGAATATTCGGCCGTCACCCAGCCGTGTCCGGTGCCACGCCGGTGGGGCGGAACCCGATCCTCCACGGTCGCCGTTATCCACACCCGCGTCCGCCCCATCTCGATCAGGCAGGAGCCCTCGGCGTGGACGTTGACGCCGAGCTCGATCTTGACAGGGCGCAGGTCATCCGGCTCGCGGCCGTCGTGGCGCGGCACCGCGGCGCTAATGCCCCGAGACCCGCAGCAGCAGCGCGGTCCCTTCATAGAAGACGTAGAGGGGCACGAACAGGATCAGCGGCGTCAGCGGATCGCCGCCCGGCATCAGGAAGTTGGCGAGCAGCCCCAGGCCGATCACCCAGTAGGGCCGGCTGCGCCAGAGCCAGCTCGAGCTGATGATCCCGATCCTGCCCAGCGCGTAAAGCACCACCGGCAGCTCGAAGACGATGCCGAACGCGATCACCAGGCCGAGCACGAAACTCAGGAACTCATTGGCGTCGAAGGTCGGCTTGACCAGGTCCGTGGGCAGGAAGCCGGTGAGCACCCGGATGATCAGCGGCAGCGAGTAGAGCGAGAAGGCGATGCCCAGCGCAAAGAAGAACAGCGTCGCGAAAACCAGCGGCCCGAACAGCCGTCGCTCGTGCAGGTACAGGCCCGGCGCCACGAACGACCAGGCCTGCTGGACGATGATCGGCGCGGCGATCACGAACCCCACGTAGAGCGCCACCTTGAAGCGCACGAAGAAGCCGCCCGTGGGGTTGATCAGGATCAGCTCTTTGATCCCCGCGCGATGCACGACGTACGCGTAGACGGGCTCGCCCACGAAAAAGCCGACCACGGTGGCGATGCCCCAGGCGATGCAGATCACGATCAGCACGCGGCGCAGTGCTTCGAGGTGCTCGATGACGGTCATGCGCGACTCTTCGGGGTCGCGCATCGACGCACGCGGACGGCGCGAGAAGAGCTTCAACTCAGCGCCAGGCCGCCACGCTCAGCGGCCTCAGCTCTTCTTGGGGTCGGCCTCGGCCTTCGCGGGCTCGGTGTTGGCGGTGCTGGCCGCGGGCGTGGGCGGCGGCTGAACCGTGCCCGGACCCGCCGTCTCGTCCGTACTGGTGGCGCGCGTGACCTCGTCCTTGAGATCGGACGTGGCCTTGCGGAACTCCTTCAAGGTCCTGCCGACCGCGCCTCCCAGCTCCGGCAAGCGCCCGGGTCCGAAAACGATCAGAACGAGGATGACGAGCACGATCAGGAACGCGGGATGAATGTTGAACACTGGAACCTCGGGCCGATTGTATACCCGCGCCCCCGGCCTAACTCTTCTTCACATCGATGCGCAGGATGCGGTCGTCGGTGGTCAGCTGGCCGACGATGTCGAAGCCGACGGTGACGGTCGCGAAGTGGTTGTAGGCCTGCGCCGGGTTGCCGCCCGGCCATGCCGATTTGGTGATGAAGAACTGGCTGCCGGAAACCCCGGCCGGAAAGCGCGCCATGCCCATCGAGCCGGGCACCCAGGCGTCGTTCGGCGCCGGTTCGTCGGGTAATCCATAACCGGGGCCGCCGCGTCCGCTGTTGGTCGGGTCACCGCTCTGGACGTACCAGTCCGTGGCCTGGAAGAAGCGCTGGCCTGTGAAGTAACCGTTGACCGCCAGCACGATGAAGTTGTTCACGGTGACCGGCGCGGCGCCGACCAGGAAGGTCACCGTGATGTTGCCCTTGCTGGTGAGCATGGTCGCCGCGTAGGGCTTGTTGAGGTCGATGCAGGTTGCGGGCGCGGCCTTGTACTGATGCGGCGCCAACAGGGGCGCGGTCTTGCACTTGGTGAAGGGGCCGTTGGGCGTGGGGTTGGCGGCCCAGGCCAGGCCCACGCCGGCGGCGGCCGCCAGCACGATCAGCACCAGCACCACGGCCAGAGAGCCGATGGGCGCGCGCGCAGGTACTGGTTGGGTTGGGATCAAGCCAGGGCCTCCGAGATCGCGAGCATCAGCCCGCGGGTGGTGTACTCGCGGGCGATTATATCCGCGGTCAGTCCCAGCTTCCGGGCGGTGTCCGCCGTGACCGGGCCCATGCATGCGACGTGCGCCTTCTTCACCAGTGGCGGCAGCCGCCGCTCCGGAAAAGCGTCGACGAAGTTGACGACGGTCGAGGAGCTCGTGAAGGTGATGGCATCCACCCCCCGGCCGGCGAAGAGCTCGCGCAGGGCCTCGGCCGAAGCCGGCGGGCAGACGGTCTCGTAGACCGGCAGCAGGTCGACCTCGGCGCCGCGCTCCGCCAGCAGGGCGGGCAGCGCGTCCCGGCCCATGCGCGCGCGCGGCACCAGCACGCGGGTGCCGTTCAGGTCCCAGCCGCCCAGCGCCTGGGCCAGGCCCTCGGCGGTGTACTCGCCGGCCACCAGCTCTGGACGGATGCCCTTGCCCTCCAGAGCGCGGGCGGTCTCAGGGCCGATCGCACATACGCGGGAAGCGGCCAGGGCGCGCGCGTCATGGCGGACGTCGAAGAGCATCTGGAAGAAGATCTCCACGGCGTTGGCCGAAGTGAAAACGACCAAGCCGGTGTCGGGCAGCCGCCGGATGGCGTCGCGAGACTCGGCGCTGGCCGGGATCGGTCGGATCTCGATCGTCGGAATCTCCACCACCTCGGCGCCGAGGTCGGCGAGCTCGCGCCGGAAGGCCTCCGCCTGGTGGCGGGCGCGGGTGATCAGGATCCGGCGGCCGTGCAGGGGGCGCTGGGCGCGGGTGTCGAGCAGGCGGGACATCTCGACCCCAGGGCCGGTCACCAGCAGCGCGTCGCCGTCGAGCCCGCGCTCCTCCGCCACCCGCAGAAGCTCGCCGAGCGGCGCCACCAGGCGGCGCTGGGCGGGCGTGCCCGGGTTGACGATGAAGGCGGCCGGCCGCTGGGTGGCGTGGCCGGCGTCGATCAGCGCCTTGACCCCGTTTTCCCAGAGCCCGGCCGCCAGCCTCAGCACGACGCTGTCGGCGCCGCCCAGGTGGCCCAGCTGCACCGAGGTGGCGCGCCCGTTCACAGTCAGCGGCACACCGCTCATGGCCGTGGCAGCGGTCTCGACGACCAAACCAGGGATGACCTCGAAATCGACGGCGGCGTTTTCCAGGGCCATGGCCAGCTGCGCGCCGTTGGCGAAGAAGTAGGGATCGCCCGGGTAAAGAACCGCCACCGAGCGGCCGGCGCGCGCCGCCTGGATGATCTCCTCCGCACCGCGCAGGGGAGCCACGTCGGCGTCGGCGCGCGCCAGGACCAGCAGGCCGGGGGCGCAGCCGTCCTGGTGGCGGACGGCGTCCGCTTCGGTGATCGCCTCCCGGGCCTGGAGGGTGATCAGAGCGGGATGGCCGGGGCCGATCCCCACCAGGCGGACAGGTGTCACGGAAGCATCCTTTATAGCTTGCGCGACACCACGTAGGTGGCCAGCGCGTCCAGGGTGCGAGCTGCCTCGCGTTCGCCGAACCGAGCCAGCTCGGCTCGGGCTTCATCCGCCAGCTCAGAGGCGCGCGCGAGCGCGCGCTGCGGTCCTTGGCCCGACCGCACCTCCCGCACGACGGCGTCCACCGTCTCGGCGCTCAGCCGGCGGCCGTCGGGAAGCATCCGGTCGAGGCCCTCTGACAGCATCAGCGGCAGCGTGGCACTGCCCTCCAGCAGGTCGTGGCCGACAGGCTTGCCCAGCTCCGACTCCTCGGAGGTGTAGTCGAGCACGTCGTCCGCGATCTGGAAGGCCAAGCCCAAGGCGTTGCCGTAGCGGCCCAGCGCCTCCCGGTCGGGCGAGTCGAGGCCGCCCAGCAGGCCGCCGATCCGGCAGCAGGCGGCGAGGAGGGCGGCGGTCTTGCCCTCGATCCGCATCATGTACGACTCCAGGCTGGGGTGGTAGTTGCGCAGCGCGGCCTGCTGTTCGAGCTCGGCCGCGCAGATCCGCATCACGGCCGCCGCCAGCTCTGACACCACCTCAGCCAAGCCCGTCCGGCTCGATTCCAAATAGGCGCGCGCGAAGTAATGGTCGCCGACCAAGATTGCGGCCTCGCTCCCGGCACTGGCGGCGGCGGTGGGACGGCCGCGCCGGGTAGGCGAGCGGTCGATGACGTCGTCGTGGACGAGGGTGGCGGCGTGGGTGAGCTCGACCGCGATCGCGGCCGGGGCCACCCGGTCAAAGCGGTATTCGCCCAGGTGCGCGCAGAGCAGGACCAGGGCCGGCCGCAAACGCTTGCCTCCACTCGCAAAGAGGTCGGCCATGGGCGCCGCGGCGGCCGGGTGGTCGTCGCCAAACGAGCCGCGGATCACCTCCTCCAGCCGCGCCAGGTCGGCCGCGACCGGCCCGAAGGTCGCATCGGCTCCGGCACTCATCGCGACCGCCGGCGGAGCCCATCCGGGGTCCCCGCGAAATCGCAGATTTCGTGGGGTGGAAAGGTCGGATCTAGTCCCAGAGGTTGATCTCGCGGATCTCGGGGACCTTCTCGCCGAACAGGATGTCCGCGACCTCGTTGAAGCGGTCGGGCACTGCGGTCACCAGCAGCTCATGCCGGGGCTGGGCCCCATCGGAGGCGCGCATGCGCGCGTGGTCAAGCCGGCGCTCCACCATTCCAGCGGTGGTCTGCGCGGAGTCGACGAGCTGGAAGGCGCCTGGATAGACGCGCTCGATGGCCGGCTTGAGCAGCGGGTAATGCGTGCAGCCGAGCACCAGCACGTCGGCGCCCATGCGGGCGATCTCGGCCAGGTCCCGCTCCAGCGCCCGCTCCGCCCGGGGCGTGTCGGCGTCGCCGGATTCCACGATCTCGACCAGCTCGGGGCACGCCTTCTGGTAGACGCCGACCATGGGATCGAGCTCTTTGATCGCGTGCAGATACTCCTGGCTGAGCGCGGTGCCCTCGGTCGAGATCACGCCGACGAGGCCTTTGCGGGTGGACTCCACCGCGGCCTGCGCGCCGGGGCCGATGACGCCGATCAGGGGCAGGTCGAAAACCTCACGCGCCTGGTTGAGCGCGGCCGCGGTGGCCGTGTTGCAGGCGATCACCACCATCTTCACGTCGCGCGACTGCAGGTACCGGATGATGTCGAAGGAAAAGGTTCGGACCTCGCTCTGGAAGCGCGGTCCGTAGGGGAAGTGGAGCAGGTCGCCGACGTAGACCGTGGGCTCGTCGGGAAGGCGCTCCCGGATCGCGCGCAGCACGGTAAGACCGCCGACGCCGCTGTCGAAGACCCCGATCGGCCGGTCGTCGCCGGTCATCGCCCTACGTTATTCCGCCCAGGAATTCCAGGAGCGCGGCCGCGAACTCCTCCGGCCGGTCCTCCTGCGGATGGTGGCGGGCGCCCTCGATGAGGACCAGGCGCGCGCCCGGTATGCGCTCCGCCAGCACTCGCGAGGCGCCCAGCACCCAGGGGTCATCCTGGGCGCCGGCGATGACCAGGGTCGGCACCTTGATGTTCTCCACGGCGTGGGCGGTGTCGGCCGGCGGCCGGGCCGAGGGTCCGTCCGGCCGCCGTCTCTCCAGCACGCGCCTCGCCCGGCCGAGTTGGGCGTCGCCCGCGATCCAGAGCTCGGCCGCCGCCTGGAGCGCCACCTCGACCTCGCCGGCCGAGGTGGCCGCCCGCCAGCGCTCGAGGCGGGCCACGCTTTCGGGCGGCGGCTCGGGCTCGCGATATCCAGGACCCACCAGGGTCAGCGAGCGCACCAGCTCCGGTCGCTCGATCGCCGCCACCCGCGCCACCGCCGCGCCCATCGAGTTGCCGACCAGATGCGCGCTCTCCACTCCGGTCGCCGCCAGGACGCCGGCCAGGTCGTCGAGCACGTCGTAGTCGGCGACGGGATCGGGCGACCGCCCGAAGCCGCGGGCGTCGTAACGGATGACCTGGTGGGCGACGGCAAGCGTGGGGACCACCTCGTCCCAGGATTCGGAGTCGCTGAGGCCGGAATGCAGCAGTGCCACCGGCGGGCCCTTACCCGCGACCTCGAAGTGGAGGTCGGTGTGGGCGGTCTTTATAAGCGTGGGCTGAGCCGGTAGCCCAGGCCGGGCACCGCCTCGAGCGAAACGCCGGAATCGCTCTTGGAGTCCAGCTTCTTGCGCAGGCGCTGGATGTGGGGGTCGACCGAGTGGTAGTCGACGTCGGCCAGGTAGCCCCAGACCTTCTCCAGCAGCTGGGCGCGGGTCAGGACCCGGCCCGGATTGGCGGCCAGCAGCGCCAGCAGGTTGAACTCGGTCATGGTCAGCTTGACCTCGCGGTCGTTGACCCTGACCCGCCTGCCCTCCGTGTCGATCTCGACCGCGCCCACCGCCAGCAGCCCATCCCGCTGGGGACCGGCCGGAACCATGGAGGCCCGGCGCAGGTGGGCGCCCAAGCGTGCGCTGAGCTCGCGGGCGTCGAAGGGCTTGGTGATGTAGTCGTCGGCGCCCACTTCCAGGCCGACCACGATGTCGACCTTGGAGCTGCGGCCGGTCAGCATCACGATCGGGCTGGAGACGCCCTGGCGGCGCATCTCGCGGCAAACCTCGATCCCGCTGATGTCGGGCAGCACCCAATCCAGCAGGACGAGGTCGGGTTCGCTGCTCACGGCGGCCTGGACGCCCTGGCGCCCGGCGGCCGCCTCCACGACGTCGTAACCGTCCCGCCGGCAGACCTCGCTCACGATCGTGCGGATTGAGGCGTCGTCTTCGATGAGCAGCACTTTCCGGCGCTTACGCGCTGTCTGTGAACTCAAAACGTGAGTCCATTATGGGGACGGGGAGCTGAATCGCTACCTCGCAAAGCCCACCGGACGGCGGGCGGCCTCCTTTTGTTTGCGCTTCCGCAGCAGGAGCGCCTTCTTATCGCCGGCATCGATGATGTCGACCAGGTGCCACTCGTCGTGGGAGGCTTCGCTGAGCTTGTCGGCGATGGTGCCGTCCAGCACCTGGGCGACCGTGAGGACGTCGACCCGGTATTCGTACTCGCGCTCGATGGGGGCATCGACGCGCGGCACGATGGTGGCCGTGGCGGCGCTGGCCGCGGGTTCCTCGGCGGGCTCCTCAGGCTCCTCGTCGGGTTCGGCGGGAACGATGATCGGCTCCGGCTCTTCCTCCATTCGCCGCCGCATCGGAGCGATTTTAGTTAGCCTCCCGCACCGGAGGTTCGTAGCTACAGACATGAGCTTTTCGATCGATCGTTACAAGGAAGAGTCGCGCAAGCTGGACATCTCGGGCGTCCGCTGGGAGGACGTCCGCAAGTACCCGCTGTCCAAGGGCGACCTGTTCTGCCTGCACTACATGATGGATATCGAGAACCACGTCTCTCTGTACCTGTCCCACTTGCTTGTGACGCGGGCCTGCATGGATCCCATCCTGACCGCGTTTCTGGCCTGCTGGAACTACGAGGAGCTCTGGCACGGCGAGAACCTGGGCCGCATGCTCAACGAGTACGGGATCGAGTTCGACACCCAGGACCGCATCGCCCAGATCCGTGCGGGCTTGGGCGTGCAGAACACCATCTCGCTGTTCTCGACCATGGCCGGCTCCTGGATGTTCAAGGACTTCTCGGCCATCTACCTGACCATCGGCGCCATCAACGAGCTCGCGACTGCCACCGGCTACGGCGCCCTCTCGCGCAAGTCGCAGCACCCGGTGCTGCAGGACCTGCTGGCACGCATCACGAAGGACGAGCGCCGGCACTTCGCCTTCTACTACAACTCGGCTAAGGAGTGGCTGGTCGGCAACCGCGCCGCCCAGCGGATCGACCGCTTCATGCTCAACCGGGTCTGGGTGCCCGTGGGCAAGGGAGTCAAGAACCAGGAGGAGGTCGACGCCCTTGCGCTGTACCTCTTCGACGATCCCGAGGGCGAGGCCGACCTGGAGCGGATCGACGAGAAGATCGGCAAGCTGCCCGGCCTGGAGGGCATCCGCCTGATGACCAAGGCCCTGGAGGCGGCGCGGGAGCGGGTGGGCCGGCGGCCCGACTGGGGCTGGCGGCTGATCGAGAACGAGGAGTGGGCGGTGCGGCCGACCCGCTACCGGCCGGTGGCCGAGCTCACGACGCGGCGCAGCGCGCGAGAGGGGTTCGCGGCGCTGGAGCCTGAAGGGGCGATGGCCGCCGACGCTTGACAGCCTCGCGGCGACCCATGTCCTGGGATATCGACCATCGAGCGATCTTCCCAGCGCACATATCCCGGGATATCAGCCGATGCGGAACAGGATGAGGCGGTCGGCGGCGGCCTCGAACTGATCTGGCCGCCCGGGTGCCTCGACCAAGCCCACGCGGACGAAGAACTGCACGCCGCCCGGGATGCAGCGAGGGAATTCGCCCACGATGCCCCGGCTTTCGGGCGGCTTGACTTCGAGCAGCGCCACTCTGGCCGGCTTCCGGCCGCGACTCAGCCAACCCCACCCGGCGGCCTGCGCGTTGCGCACCCAGTCCAGCCGGCCGAGGGAGAGGATGTAGCGGTCGCCCTGCACGGTGAAGGGCGAGACCACCGTCGCACGCAGACGGCCGGAGCGGCGGCCTGGCACTCGGAGGACCTGGAACGAGAAGAACGCGAGGCCCAGATCCTGCAAGGCGATGATCACTCGGCTGAGCGGACGTACCCAGCCGGGCAGCTCATTTCTCATCGTCACCACGACTTGGTGCGGGTGGCAGGATTCGAACCTGCATGCCCGAAGGCCGAGGTTTTTAAGACCTCTGCGGCTGCCGGTTTCGCCACACCCGCGGCTTCCGAAGCCGTCATTGTGCGCTAGCGAAACGGACTTGAGGCTTCGTCCAGCCGGCGCAGGGCGGCTTCGGGCAGCCGCACCTCCAGGGCGCCGACGGTGTCGCGCAGCTGCTCTGGCCGGGAGGCGCCCACCAGCGGTGCGGTGATGTCCGGCTGCGCCAGCAGCCAGGCGACGGCGATCTGCGCGGGCGTCACCGAAAGCTCCGTGGCGATCTCGCCCACCGCCTCCACCACGTCGAACATTGTCTCGTTCCAGTAGCGCTTCTGATACATGCGGCCGTAGTCGCCCAGGGCAAATCGGGAGCCCTCCGGCGGCTCCTGGCCGCGGTGGTATTTGCCGGTCAGCATGCCCGCCCCCAGCGGGTTGTAGGGCACCACTCCGATCCCGGCCGCCCGGCAGAGCGGCAGCAGGTCGCGCTCATAGACCCGGTTGAGCAGGTTGTACCGCGGCTGCACGATCGTGACCCGCGCAAGCCGGCGCTCCGAGCCCAGGGCCAGGAACCAGCCCAGCTGCCAGGCCTCGAAGTTGGACACCCCGAGGTAGTGCACCTTGCCGTCCTGGACCAGCCGGTCGAGCGCCTCGAAGGTCTCGTCGAAGGGGGCGTCCAGGTCGGAGTGGTGCAGGTAGTAGAGGTCGATGCGGTCGGTGCCCAACCGCCGCAGTGACGCTTCACAGGCTTCGATCACGTGCTTGCGCGAGCCGCCGGCGTCGTTCGCGGCGGGGCCCACGCGATTGACGCACTTTGTCGCGACCACGAACCGGGAGCGGCGCCCC
>VBEO01000051.1 GCA_005881825.1 Chloroflexota bacterium
GCTCGACCTCGTACTTGTCCTCGACGGCCGCGATCAGCTCGACCAGGTCGAGGGAGTCGGCCGCCAGATCGCGGGCGAAGCTCTTGTCCATCTGCACGTCCTCGGCGTCGATCCCGAGAATCTCGGCGGCCATCTCCTGCAGGTCGTGAAAGTCCAGTTGCGCCATTGCGTTGCTCACCTCAGTTGAGTTCCGGCTTGCGGATCAGCAGCGTGGCGTTGTGGCCGCCGAATCCGAAAGAGTTCGACATCGCCAGCGAGAGGTCCGCCCGCCGCGCCTTGTTGGGCACGTAGTCGAGGTCGCACTCGGGGTCCTGGTGGTCGAGGTTGATGGTCGGGGGCAGCACGCCCTCCTGCAGAGCCATCACGCAGGCCGCCGCCTCCATGGCGCCGGCGGCCCCCAGCAGGTGCGCGTGCACCGACTTGGTGGAGCTGACAGCCAGCTCGTAGGCGTGCTCGCCGAAGACGGCCTTGATGGCTTTGGTCTCGGCGATGTCGCCGAGCTTGGTCGAGGTGCCGTGGGCGTTGATGTAGCCGACCTCTGCCGGCGCCACGCCCGACTTGTCGAGGGCGCGCTTCATGGCGCGGCTGGCGCCCAGGCCCTCGGGGTGGGGCGCGGTGAAGTGGTACATGTCGGCGCTGGCGCCGTAGCCCACGATCTCGCCCTGGATGCGGGCGCCGCGGGATTTGGCGAACTCCCAGTCCTCGAGCACGAACATCACGCCGCCCTCGCCCATCACGAAGCCGTCGCGGTCGACGTCCCAGGGCCGGCAGGCTTTCTCGGGCTCGTCGTTGCGCTCACTCACGGCCTTGATCTGGCAGAAGGCGCCCATGGTCAGAGGCGTGATGGTGGCCTCGGCGCCACCGGCCAGCATCGCCTTGGCGTCCCCGCGCTTGATGATCTCGGCGGCCTCGCCGATGCCGTGGCCGGAAGACGCGCAGGCGCTGACGATGGCGTAGTTGGGACCGCCGGCGCGGGTGTGCATGGCCACGATGCCGGCGGCCATGTCCGCGATCATCATCGGCACGGTGAAGGGGGAGATCCGGCGCACGCCGCGCTCCATCAGCGCCGTGTGGCTCTTTTCGATCTCCTCCATGCCGCCGATGCCGCTGGAGACGATGACGCCCACGTCGTCGGGATCCATGTCGCCCGGCTGCAGGCCGCTTTCGGCCAGGGCCTGCTTGCTGGCCGCCAGGGCGAACTGGCAGTAGCGGCCGATGTGGCGGGCCGTCTTGCGGTCCATGTAGAGCTCGGGGTCGAAGTCCTTGACCTGGGCCGCGATCCTGGTGCTGTAGGCCGTGGTGTCGAAGTACGTGATCGGCCCGACGCCCGACGCGCCCTCGACCAGGTTCGACCAGACCGTTTCGCGGTCGTTGCCGATGGGCGTGATAAAACCCAGGCCGGTGACGGCCACGCGGCGGCCGTTGCTTGCAATCATTGCTCACAACAGTACGGACCGAATGTCCAATATTCCTCTGCGGGGCGGCTCAAAAAGAGCCGCTGGTTTTGGACTCGGTGTCTAAAGAAGGCGGCGGAGGTCGAGCGCCAGCTGCAGGCGGTGGCGGGTGGCGGGCGCGTCGAGGTCACTGCCCAGCAGCTCCTTGATCTTGCCCAGGCGGTAGAGCACCGTGTGCCGGTGCAGGTGCAGATCGGCGGCGGCCTCCTTCACCGATGCACGTGCCAGATAGGCCTCCAGGGTCTGGAGCAGGACGTCGTGCCCCCGCTCGTCGGCCAGCAGGGGACCCAGAACGTGGTCCACGTAGCGCTCGATGGTGAGCGGGTTCTGGGCCAGGACCAGGTAGGGCGCCACCTCGTCGTGGTGGAGCGCCAGCTCCTCCGGGCGCACCTTGCGCCCGGCCTCGACGGCTTGAAGCGCCTCCAGGTAGGAACGCGACACCCCGCGCAGGCCGCCGTGAAAGCTCCCCACCCCGCCGCGCACGCGGGAGCGCCCGGCCCCACCCAGGCGCACGTCCAGCGCCTCCTGCAGCTGGCCCACCACCTCTGCGGCAGGGCCGGCGGCCGCCGCCGAGTCGGCCGGCCAGAGCACCACCAGCGTCACCGGGTCGGTGGTGTGGGCCAGCGCCCGCGGCGGCAGGTCCAGTTGGCCGGCGACCTCGGGCAGAGCGTCCGCGCCGCGGTCGACTTTGCAGACCACCGCCACGTAGCCGCCGGCGATGGGCAGGTTGAGCGCCAGGGCCTGCTTCTGCAGGGCCAGCTCGGAGTCGAAGGTGTCGCTGACCAGACCGTGGAACAGGCGGGTGCGGGCCCGAGTGCCGCGGGCCAGGTGCTGCTCGCGGGCCTGGAGGTAGGTCCGGGTGACCTCGGCCGCCACCTGGTCGAGGGCGCTGAAGACGTAGTTGGCGGTGATCACCATCGCCTCGGGCGTCGCCTGCGGGTGGTCCCGCCAGGCCCGCATGATGGCGTCCCAGGCCACTCGGGCCGCGATCCGATAGGCGGCCAGCACCGGCTCGACCGACTGGCTGCCTCGCGCCTGCAGGATGCCCAGCTGGGCGACCTCGCGCAGCTCGCGCTGGGTCGCCGGACGGGCCTCGCGGGCCGTGGCCAGAAAGAGGTCGAGGCCGGCGGCGCAGGCCCGCGCGATGGCCTCCCGGCGCGGCGGCCGGCCGGTGGAGTCGTCCCAGCGAACCAGGGTGACCACAGCTCGGGCCATGTGCCGGGCCAGGCCGGCGCGCCGCCGCTCGAGCTCGTCGAGCATCGCCGCCGGCATCAGCGGCTGGCCTGGTTGTTTGGACTCGGTGGCCAACTCGGCCATGGCGTCCACTCTAACCGGCTGCGGTGTTCTCCTTCACGAAGTCGAGAATCCTCTTCCAGGCGTCCTCGCAGGCCCGCCGGTGCTCGGCGAAAGTGCGATCGAAGAAGGAGTGGGGCGCGTCAGGGTAGACGTGCATCTTGTGCGGGACCCTGGCCGCGCTCAGCTCCTGGTCGAAGCGCTGGAACTCCTCCTGCGGCGTGAAGTCGTCGCCCGCGATCAGCAGCAGCAGCGGTGCCTTCATCTCCGGGATCAGGTCGCGCACCCGCGCCGGCACGCCGTAGAAGCCGACGCAGCCCGCAAGGTCGGGATTGGCCGCCGACTGCCGCCAGGACTGCGCCCCGCCGAAGCAGAAGCCGACCGTAAAGACGCTGCGCACACCGCCGCCCTCCTGGGAGCGCAGGTAGGCCTCGCCCGCGGCCACGTCGGCGGCGATGCCTTCGGGCGTGGTCTGCTCCACGTGCGGCTTCCAGTCGAAGTCCTCCGACCGGGCGCTGTCCTGGGCGGTGCGACCGAAGTAGTCGATGGCTACGGCATCGATGCCGGCCGCGGCGAAGTTGGCGGCCAGCTCCTTGTAGAAGTTGTGCAGTCCGCGCACGTCGGGCATGACGACCATGCCGGCGCCGGTGGGCCGCTCGGCGCGCGCGAAGAAGGCGTCGAACTGGTTGCCGTCACGAGCCTTGAGCCGGAGGTCCCCGGAGTCGCTGGCGGCGCCACCGACCGGCGGCAGCGGCGGCCGCGCCTCGTCCGTGTAGCACATGCTTTCGCAAGATTAAGGTGTGGCTCGGATGGCGACCGAGAGCGAGACCTTCGCAAGCGCCGACGTCGACCGGTTCCTGGACGAGCTGCGGCTGATCGAGCGCGACGCGCTGGTGGCGCGGCTGGAGGCGGCCGGGTCCCGGCTGGCTTCGCTCGCCCAGCGCATCCCGGAAAGCCCGCCGCCCGGCGATGGCTGGAACCCCAAGCAGGTGCTCGCGCACCTGGCCGCACTTTCCAAGCTCTACGGGATGCTCACCTATCGCGTCGGCACGGGCGCGCTGAGCGCATTCGACCTGATGGCCATGGTCAACCAGCGCGACGCCGCCGGCGCCGCCCTGGCCCAGCTGCCGGTGGCGGAGCTGGTGGCCATGGTCCAGGCCGACCATGCCCGCACCCTGGCCTTCGCGCGCAGCGCTTCGGCCGAGCAGTGGGAGCGTCGCTGCCGTTTCAACGGGGAGCGCGACATGAGCGCCGGCGAGATCTTCCGGCTGCCGCTGGTCGCCCATGTCGAGCAGCACCTGAGCCAGCTCGAGGCCGCCTTGGGCTAGTCCTTTACAAGCTGTCCGGTGTCATCGATACTGACATCGGAGTTATCACTTGTTGAGCCGGGTGGCGATCGGGGGAGGTTTCGTCCTCCTCATCCTGTTCTTCGGCGACCTGGCGCTCGGCCACTACGACCAGCAGCACCGCAACGCCGTCTTCCAGCAGCAGATGGCGGCCCAGCCGGCGCCGGTGGTGCCGCGTCCCGATCGCATCCAGCCCTACCCGCTCGACGGCGTCGACTTCGCCCTCCGGGTGCCCAAGCTCGCCTACTTCGCGGCGGTCGGTGAGGGCACCGACGCGGCGGCGCTCAACGCCGGTCCCGGCCACTACCCCGACACGGCCTGGCCGGGCCAGCCGGACAACGTGGGCGTTGCGGCGCACAACGTCTACTGGATCGCGTTCGACCGCCTGCAGCCCGGTGACGAGGTCCGGCTGGAGACCCGCTGGGGGACCTACACGTACCGGATCACCACCCGCCGGGTGGTGGCGGCCGACGACCGCAGCATCCTGGTCCACACCCTGGGCCCGCGCCTGACGCTGACCACCTGCTGGCCGCTGTGGGCGGGCCAGTTCGCGACTCAGCGGCTGGTCTTCCTCGCCGACCAGGTCAACCCGGCACCCACCAAGGCGCCGCCGCAGCAGAACCCCGCCTGACGCTCCGCGGCCCGGGCCGGGCTAGGCTGGACAGCCATGACAGCGGCCGTGGAGCTGATCGGCGCACACAAGAGCTACGGCGCCGTGCAGGCCTTGCGCGGTGTCGACCTCGCCATCCAGCCCGGTGAGGTGGTGGCCATGCTGGGCCCCAATGGGGCCGGCAAGACGACGTCCATCAACCTCATGCTCGGCCTGCGCAAGCCGACCTCGGGCCAGGCCCGGCTGTTCGGCATCGATCCCGGCGACCGGCGCGCGCGCAGCCGCTGCGGCGTGATGCTGCAGGAGTCGGGCGTGCCCTCGTCGCTGACGGTGCGCGAGGTGATCGACCTCTTCCGCTCCTACTACCCGCACCCGGCCCCGACCGCCAAGGCAATCGAGATGGCCGGGCTTCAGGAGCAGGCCCGGACGCAGACCGGCAAGCTCTCCGGCGGCCAGCGCCAGCGGCTCTACTACGCGCTGGCCGTCTGCGGCGATCCCGAGCTGCTCTTCCTGGACGAGCCCACCGTGGGCATGGATGTCGAGTCGAGGCGCGGCTTTCTGGCCAGCATCAAAGACTTCGCGGCCGCGGGCAAGACGATCGTGCTCACCACGCACTACCTGGAGGAGGCCGACGAGCTGGCCCAGCGCGTGGTGGTGATCGACCGCGGTCTGGTCGTCGCCGACGCCTCGCCGCGCGAGATCAAATCCAGGGTGGCGGGCAAGCGGGTCAGCTTCACAACCGACCAGCCCCTGCCCCCGGACGCCCTGGCCGGGCTGCCCCATAGCGGCCTGGAGATCGAGGGCCTGCGGGTCAGGCTGCTCAGCAACGAGCCGGAGGCGGTGCTGGTCGCGCTCTTCCGCCGCGGCGTCGGCCTGCAGGACCTGGAGGTGGTGGGCGCCGACCTCGAGGAGGCCTTCGTGACCCTGACCAGCCGGTCCGCGGTTGCCGAGGAGGTCGGCTCATGAGCGTGGCCGTGGCGCCGGTCCTGCCCATGCTCTTCGCGCAGACGCGGGCACAGCTCCTGAACTACGTCAGGATCCCCGCCTTCAGCCTCACCAGCCTGGCCCTGCCGCTGGTCTTCTACACCTTCTTCGGCCTGCCCAACGCCGGCAAGCACTTCCCCGACGGCACCAGCGTGGGGCTGTACCTGATGTGCTCCTTCGGGGCTTACGCGGTGTCGAGCGTGATGGTCTTCAGCTTTGGAATCGGCGTCGCCAACGCGCGCGGCCTGAAGCTCGATCTCCTGCAGCGGGCCACCCCACTGCCGGCGCCGGTGGCCATCCTGGCCAACGTGATCATGGCGGTCATCTTCGCGCTGGTGGCGCTGGTCGTCCTGATCTTCTACGTGGTCGTGGTGGGCGGCGTGCACTTCCCGGTGGAGATCGGCCTGGAGATCGTCGGACTACTGCTGATCGGAGCGCTGCCGCTGATCGGCATGGGGATGGCGATCGGCTACACGTCCGGCCCCAACGCCGCGCCGGCGGTCGCCAATCTGATCTACCTGCCCATGGCTTTCGCCTCCGGCATGTTCGTGCCGGTCGGCGACCTGCCGGACTTCATCCAGAAGGTGGCGAAGTACCTCCCGACCTACCACTACGCGCAGCTGGCCTACACGCCGGTCCACCACGCCGACGAGCCGCTCCGGTGGGCGCTCCTGTGGTCGGCGGTTTGGGCCGTGATTCTCTTCGCGGCTGCGATCCGTGCCTACCGGCGCGACGCCCTGCGGAAATTTAGCTAGGCCACCGGTCCCAATAGACGACCTCCTCAAGAGGCTTACGAGGCGCCTCGCCCCAATGGCCGAGCGGATAGCCGATGGGAATGATGGCGAAGGTGTTGACCTGGGGCGGGATGCCGAGGACCTCCTTGACCGCGTCTTCTTTGACGCGGTGGATGGTGGTGAGCGTTGTGCCCAGGCCCAGGGCGCGGGCCGCCAGCATCAGGTTCTGCACGCCCGGATAGACGGAGGCCGGCAGCCGCGCCGGGTCCCCTTCGGCGCAGGGGATGACGAGCACCGGCGCCTCGCCGAGGTGATCCGCAAGGTGATAGGAGGAGCGTGCGTGCGGGCTGTCACTGTCGCCACTGGCGTCGAGGGCGGCGTGCGCCACCTGGCGATAGACCTCGCCCACGCGCCGCTTGAGCTCGGGGTCGCGGACGACCAACCAGCGCACCGGCTGCCGGTTGCCGCCGGTGGGCCCTTTGGTGGCGGCGGTGAGGATCTTCCGGAGGTCGGTCTCGTCCACCGGGCGGTCGGGGTCGAGCCGGCGCATGGCCCGGGTGGTGTGGATGGCCTCGAAGACGTCCACGGCTACTCGCTGGCGAAGAGCGCGGGCGGGAGATCGGCGGCGAAGGCTTCCCGGTAGCGCGCCCCGAAATCCTCGCGGTTGAAGGAGTGCTCGATGGTGCCCGTGTGCTCGATGCAGCAGGTGGCGACCAGCGCCGCCACCCGGCCGGCCTCCTCCACCGAGAGCCCGCGCAGCAGCCCGGCCACCAGGCCCGAGCGATAGGCGTCGCCGGCGCCGGTCGGGTCGACCAGCTGGACCGGTGGCGCCGGCGGGATCTCGTAGACAGACTCCCGGGTCTGGATCCGGGAGCCGTCCCGGCCGAGGGTCGTGACCACCATCTGGGATAGGTCCAGCAGGCCGGGCAGGTCCTT
This sequence comes from Chloroflexota bacterium, assembly GCA_005881825.1. Lineage (GTDB taxonomy): Bacteria > Chloroflexota > Dormibacteria > Dormibacterales > Dormibacteraceae > CF-28. The sequence goes on from VBEO01000051.1 coordinate 7,358, forward strand.
CCCGGTGCGGTCCTGGATCAGCTGCAGCTCATAGTCGTTGCCGATCAGGATCCAGGCTCCATCGGCACCGTCGATCAGAGTTTCGGCCGAGGAGTGCGGGAGCTGGTGGGCGGGGTCGTAAACCCAGCGCAGGCGCCGCTGCCGGCACTCCTTGACCAGCCGCGCCATGGCCTCGGGCGCGTTGGGTCCGATGATCACGGCTTCGGGGTCCGGGACGGTGTCGTCCAGGCCGAGCTGGGCCGCCTTGCCCATGGCGCCGCCGTAGTAGCCGGTGAGCTGGTTGTCGTCCAGGTCGGTGGTGGTGAAGCCGGTGGCCGTGTGCTCCTCGGGCAGGATGCGCAGGCCGCGCACGTCGATGCCGCGCGCCGAGAGCCACTGCCGGTACTCGTCGCCGTCCTCGCCGGCCGTGGCCAGGACGGCGCTCGGGTAGCCCAGCAGCCAGAGGTTGTAGGCGTAGTTGCCGGCCACCCCGCCGCGGCGCTTCTCGAAGGTGTCGACGAGGAAGCTGAGGTTGAGGATGTGCTTCTTGTCGGGGAGGATGTGGTCGGCGAAGCGGCCCTTGAACGTAAGGATGTAGTCGAAGGCGACCGAGCCGGTCGCGACCACCGCCATTCCGTGGCGACTCTAAAGAAAACGTTGCGTGTCAGGCCGGGCCCTGACCGGCCGGCACCGGGCGGTGTCCTTGTCGCTCGAGACGTATCAGAGCGCGCGAGCGTTAGGAGGGTGGGTCCGCGGGGGGAGCCTGGGTTCCCTCCGCGATAAAAAAGAGGCGCCCCGCCGGGGACGCCCCGTACACGGAGGTGTGTACTCGGCTTAAGCCGTGGTCGTGCGCCGCCGCGAGGTGCGCCGCGCGCGGGTGCGGGTGCGGGTGCTGCGCCGGGCGGGCGTGGCCGTGCGGGCCGAGGACCCATTGCGGGCCGGCGAGCCGTTCCGGGCGGGCGGCTGGCTGGCGTCCTCCAGCTTGGTCAGCCGGCTTCGGGTGCCGCTCACGCCGCGGTGGAAGAGGCTGAGGCCGACGTAGAGAACGTCGCCCACGATGTCCAGCCGGCGGGCGCGGTTCTTGGTCGCCCGGATGCTCTTGAGGGCGAGGCGCTCGGCCAGGTTGCCGCTGACCACGTCCTCGACGGCATCCTCGACCTCGTGGCGAGTCCGGGTGACCTGGCGCTTGAGCTGGGTGTTGACCGGTTCGCCCTTGCGCTCGAGGCGGCGGGCGGTCTTGCGAGCGGTGCTGACGGGATGTGTGGCCTTCTCGACGATGTCGACGACGGCGCCCGTGGCGATGTCGGCCACCGTCTCCTGGGCCTCGGCAGCCCCCTCCTGGATCTCCTGAATGTCGATGCTCATAGCGAGAATTTTAACGCATTGCGTCAGGGCGTGTCAGGCGGTCGATCAGGCGCTCGGCGAACTCGCCGAAGACGTCGTAGTGGGCCACGCTGCGCCGGCGTTCGGGCTGGATCCATTCCGGCCGCAGGCCGTGCCGCCGGCCCCATTCCGCGAGCAGGTCGCGCCGCCCGATCACGTGCAGGAACGGCCTGTGCATGGGAAAGCCGCGACGGTGCCAGGTGCCGTGATAGTGGTCGAAATTGCGGTGTACCGCGATCCCGCCGGCTTCGGCGAAAGCGATCGCCTCCTTGATCTGGCGGCGCTCGAAGTAGCGCTCCTCCAGTCGCGTCATCCGGGTCAGCCGCGGGCTGAGGGGCAGACCGGCCTGTAGGCGCAGAGCTGGCAGGGGCGGCCGGCGTGCTCGGGGCCGAGTCCGAAGTCGCCGGCGGCGATCCGGGCGGCGATGTCCTCGGCCAGGGCCCGGACCGCGCTGTGGTCGGGGGAGACCTCGATCGCCTCGCAGTGCCGGAGGTCGAAGAGGATCAGCCGGGGATCGGGGACGGCGCCGCCGGGCAGCAGACCTTCGGCGGCGGCCAGGCCGTAGAGTCGGAGCTGGGTGCTGTAGGCGGCCAGCAAGGCGGCGTCGAGGCGGGCGTTGGTTTTGAAATCGACCAGGGTGAGCCTCCCCTCGTAG
>VBEO01000068.1 GCA_005881825.1 Chloroflexota bacterium
AGCAGGTGGGTGCGAACATCGCCGGTGTCGTCCTTAACAAGCTGAAGGCCGGCAGCGAGGAGTACCACTACTCATACCGTTACGATGCCGCGGGCGAGGAGCCGGCGGCAGTTCCGGTCAATCGCCCGGCGAGCTCGACGCGGCCTAGTCCTGCAGCGCCCGCCCCCGAGCCCAGTAGCGCCGGCCGCTGAGCGAAACCCGCCGGCACTTCAAGCAGCGCGTCGAGAAGGCGCTCGCCGACGAGCCGCTGCAGGCCAACATGGTCCGGGTCATGACGGCGCTGCGCGAGCGCCGCGCGGTCGGCTTTGAATCGCTTGATTTCGAGCGCGGGCGCCAGGACCTGAAGGCTCGCCGGCTCGACAACCTGCATCAGCTGCCGGCGCTGCTCACGCAGTTTCGCGAACGGTTGGAAGAGGTCGGCGGAACTTTCCACCTGGCGCGTGACGCCGAGGAGGCGCGCACCATCATCGGCGACATCTGCCGGCGCGCCGGCGCGGGCATCGTCACGAAGTCGAAGTCGATGGCGACCGAGGAGATCTTCCTCAACCCCTATCTCGAAAGCATGGGCATGGAGGTGGTCGAGACCGACCTCGGCGAGCGTGCGGTGCAGTTGCTGCACGAACATCCGAGCCACCTGATAGCGCCGGCCATCCACGTCACCATCGAACAGTGGGCGAAGACGTTCGACGCCCCGCCCGACCCGGCGCAGATCCAGGCCAAAGTGCGCGCGGAGCTGCGACAGAAGTTCATCAACGCCAGCGTCGGCATCAGCGGCGCCAACTTCGCGATCGCGGAGACCGGCACCATCGGCATCGTCACCAACGAGGGCAATGCCGACCTCACCGTCACCCTGCCGCCGGTGCACATCGCGCTCTTCGGCATCGACAAAGTGGTGGCCACGCTCGACGACGCGGTCGCCATCCTGCGCATGCTGCCGCGCAGCGGCACGGGCCAGCGCATCAGCACTTACGTCAACTGGATCACCGGACCCTCGCGCAGCGCCGACATCGGCTTCTCGTTGACGATTGGCGCACACGGCCCCAAGGAGATGCACTGCGTAGTGCTCGACAACGGCCGCGAGGAGATGCGCGCCGATCCGCTGTTCAAAGGCGCCCTTACGTGTGTGCGCTGCGGCGCTTGCTCCAACGCCTGCCCGCCTTTCATGGCGGTCACCGGGCACCAGTTCGGCTACGTCTACAACGGCCCGATCGGGCTGGTGCTGACGCCGTTCCACCACGGCGAGGCAGCCGTCGACCTGCCGCAGTCGCTGTGCACGCAGTGCAACGCCTGCCAGGAGATCTGCCCGGTCGACATCGAGCTGCCGCGGATGATCCTGGAGCACCGCCGGCACTCGCACAAGAAGTCGCTGGCCAAGCGCGGACTGCTGGCGCTCTGGCCGCGAAAGCACCTCGTGCAGGCGGCCATGGACGTCGCCGGGCGCCGGCGTTTGGCCTTGCCCCGACCAGGCGCCGGCGGCGAACCGGTGACTCTGTTCGCGTCCTGCTTGGTCGACCGCGTGCTGCCGGAGGCGGGCAAAGCCCTCGCGCGTATCGTCGAGGCGGCGGGGTACCGGATGGAATTCCCGCGGGCTCAGTGGTGCTGCGGACTCATGCCTGCGAACGCCGGCAAGTTCGAGGCCGGCGTCCGGCTCAACTCCGACCTGCTGCGCGCGCTGAAGGACTCTGAGGGGCCGATCGTGACGCCGTCGGCGTCATGTTTCGGCGCAGTTACGATCGATGCCGCCGAGTGGGGCCAACAGGACCCCGAACTCGTCGGCATCGCCGGCCGCATGCGCGACTCGACCCGCTTCGTGCTCGAGCTGCTGGAGGAGGAAAGGCTCCCCCTCCCCTCGGGGGAGGGCGGGGGTGGGAGCCGGGTGGCCTACCACGACTCCTGCCAGTCGCTTCGCCAGCTGGGCCTCAAGGCCGAACCTCGCCGTGTCCTGCAGCTCGCCGGCTATGAGGTTGTCGACCTCCCCGACATAGCCAACTGCTGCGGTTTCGGCGGTACGTTCAGCGTGGACTGGCCGCAGGTGGCCGACCGGCTGGCCCAATGGAAGCTGGACGCCGTCGCCAAGACCGGCGCCACGGTCGTGGCTTCGGACAACCCCGGCTGCCTGATGCACATCCGCGACGCCGCCCGCCGGCGGGGGCTCGACCTGCGCGTGGCACACGTCCTGGAGCTGGTCGCCGAGCGCCTGGCCTCGCCTAGCTGACCTCGAAGCCGGCCAGCGCCGGTGCCAGGATGGCGAAGACCGCCGGAAGCGCCAGCCCGACCAGGAGTCCAGCAAAGGGAATCACCAATCCCAGCGGAATCGTGATCACGGCGAGCACAACCGTGCAGACCAGGTACGTGACCCCGACGCGCACGGAAACCCGGTGGTTGGCGCGCGCGGTTCGCCAGATGGTCCGGGGGTTGAGCGCACGCTCGATGCCCTGGCGGTCGCTGAGCAGCAGCACCGCGCCGAAGCAGTAAAACGACACCCCCCAACCGGCCAGCAGGAGGGCAAAGGCGACGAACCCCAGCAGCACCGCCAGCGGTATCAGCGGATGCATCGCGATCGCCGACACGACCGCAAGGCCGACGAGGGAGGCCACCACAAAAAGCGCCCCCAGCCCGTACGCGAGCAGCACCACGAAGGGAGCCACTCCCCGCTCGATGTAGTCGAACCCTGGCGGCGGCAGCTCCCGCCAGCGCCCCCGCAATCGTTCGACCAGCACCAGCGTCCAGCCGTATAAGACTATGGACCCGACGATCGGGATCAGCGCGATCAGCCCCATGAGCACCATCCGGCTGAACCAATCGGGGCTGGTGGTGAACCAGAACTCGTCAAGCGGTCCCTCGACCAGTCGCGAGCGCCAGCGGCGGCCGTCCCACCACCAGCGGCCGTCACCGGAGATCAGCGGCGGCGCGCTAGCCCTCGGGGATGCGCATCGCCAGCCGGGAGGTGACGACGCCGGTGTTCAGGCCGATCGTGCGCAGGCCGCCGAAGAAGCGGGCATGCTCGATCTTGCAGCAGCGGTCCATCACCACCTCCAACCCGCCGGCGCGCGCGATCGCCGCGCCCTCCTCCGAGATGACGCCCAGCTGCATCCACAGCACGCGAGCTCCGATCTCCACCGCCTGGTGGGCGATCTCCGGCACCTCTCGGGAGGGACGGAACACGTCAACGATCTCGATCGGGCGCGGATGCGCCGCCGCGGCGGCGCGCAGGTCGGGGTAGACGGTGCGTCCCAGGATCTCCTTGCCGGCCTGCGCCGGGTTGACGGGCACGATGTCGTAACCGTTGGCGTCCAGGTAGATACCCGCGAACGAGGAGGCGTTGTAGTAGTTGGAGCTCAGCCCGACCATCGCGATCGTGCGATAGGAGGTGAGGATGCGGTAGCGATCCCAGGCCGTGAGGCCGAGCTCGTTGCGCTCGCCGACCGCGCTCATGATTGGTAAGGCGCGCCGAACGCCTTGCTCAGGATCGAGTGCCCGGCCTCATGGCCGTTGACACCGACAGCCACGGGCGACTGAGACTTCTCGAGCGCCTGGTCCAGGTCCCAGATGATGTCGTCGACGTCCTCGATGCCGATCGAGAGGCGGATCATCTCCGGCCCGATGCCGACCGCGCGCAGGTCCTCATCCGACATCTGCTGGTGCGTCGTGGAACCCGGATGGATGATCAGCGACTTGGAGTCGCCGACGTTGGCGACGTGCGAGAAGAGCTGGATCGATTCGATGACGCGCTTGCCGGCTTCGCGCCCGCCGCGGACGCCGAAGGTGAAGATCGAACCGCAGCCGCGCGGCATGTACTTCTGGGCCAGGCGGTGGAAGCGGTTGGACTTCAGGCCGGGGTAGTTCACGTACTCGACGGCCGTGTGCTGCTCCAGGAACTCCGCCACCTTCAAGGCGTTGGCGCAGTGCCGCTCCATGCGCACGTGCAGCGTTTCCAGGCCCTGCAGCATCAGCCACGCCGTCATCGGCGCCATCGTCGGCCCGTAGTCGCGCAGCATCTCCGCGCGCAGCTTCATCAGCCACCCGAAGTCGCCGAAATATTCGAAGAAGCGCAGGTCGTGGTAGCCCTTGGAGGGCTCCGTCATGCCGGGAAACTTGCCGTTGTCCCAGGGGAAGCGGCCGCCGTCGACGATCACGCCGCCGATCGCGGTGCCGTGCCCACAGATGTACTTGGTCGCCGAGTGCAGAACGATGTCGGCGCCCCAGTCCAGCGGCCGGCAGCACCACGGTGACGCGAAGGTGTTGTCGATGACCAGCGGCACGCCCTGCGCATGCGCCAGCTCGGCCAGCTTTTCGAGGTCGGGAACGTCGATGACCGGATTGCCCATGGTCTCCGCGTAGAAGGCTTTGGTGTTGGGCTGCACCGCCAGCTCCCACGCCTCCAGGTCGGTGGGGTCGACGAAGGTGACGTCGATGCCCATCTTGCGGAAGGAGACGCCGAACTGCTGGTAGGAGCCGCCGTACAGCGAGCGCGAGGCCACGAAGTGGTCGCCCGACTGCATGAGCGTGAAGATGGTGATGTGCTGGGCGGCCTGGCCAGACGACGTCGCCACCGCGCCGATGCCGTTCTCCAGCGCGGCGATGCGCTCCTCAAACACCGCGACGGTCGGATTCATGATCCGCGAGTAGATGTTCCCGAAGCGCTGCAGGGCGAACAGGTTGGCGGCGTGGTCCGTGTCCTCGAAAACGTAGGCGCCGGTCTGGTAGATGGGCACCGCGCGCGCGCCCGTGACCGGGTCCGGCCGCTGCCCCGCGTGCACGGCCAGGGTGTCGAATCCGAACTCCTTTTCGGCTCCCTTCATGCGGCTATCCTAGTCGGCTCGTGCGGGCCTCACTGACGCAGCTTCCGGCGGCCCAGTTGGAGGTCGACGCGGTCGCCGTCCCGGTGGTCGCAGGCGAGGCCCTGGCCCCCAGCGCCGGCGACCTCGACCAGGCGCTGGGCGGGCTCATCCGCGAGTCCCTCGACGCCGGCGAGCACCGCGGGCGCGTCAACGAAGTCCTGCCTCTCAACACCGCCGGCCGGATCAGCGCCCGCCGCGTGATCCTCTTCGGCCTGGGGCCGCGCGCCGACCTCGACGGCCAGCGCCTGCGCTTCGCCCACCACGAGCTGGTGCGCGCATTGCGCGCGTATGGGCACCGCCGGCTGGCCGTGCTCCAGCGCGGCGCGCCCGGCGAGCGAGACCTGGCAGCGGTCGTCGAGGGGTGCGTGATGGGCTCCTGGGAGCGCCGTTCGCGCCAAACTGGCGCCCGGCCCGCGCGCATCGAGGAATTGCTGCTGGTCGGCTTCGGAGCCGGCCGTGAGCGCGAGGTCGCCCAGGCCCTGGAGGTCGGCGATGCCGTCAACCAGGCTCGGGAGTGGCAGAACATGCCGCCCAACGAGCTCACGCCCGAGGCCATGGCCCAGGAGGCGCGCCGCATCGCCGACCGCCACGGGCTGGAGCTGGAGGTGCTGGGCCAGGCCGAGCTGCGGGCCGGCGGCTACAACCTGCTCCTGGGGGTGGCCGCCGGCTCGAACCAGCCGCCCCGCCTGATCCGGCTCTCTTACAAGGGCGGGGCAAGCCCCGCCCCTACGGGAGATATGCGGCTGGCCATGGTCGGCAAGGGCATCACGTTCGACAGCGGCGGCATCTCGATCAAGGGCGCCGAGGGCATGTACAAGATGAAGGGCGACATGGCGGGGGCCGCCGCCACGCTGGCGGCCATGGACGTGATCGCCGGACGCCGGCCGCCATTCGACGTGATGGCCGTGGTTGCCGCCACCGAGAACATGCCCGGCGGCAACGCCCAGCGCCCGGGCGACGTGGTCACCAGCGCCAACGGCAAGACGGTGGAGATCGTCAACACCGACGCCGAAGGCCGGCTGGTGCTCGCCGATGCCATCACCTACGCGCTGCGCCACGCCGCCACCCACGTCATCGACCTGGCCACCCTTACGGGCGGCGCCAAAATCGCCATCGGCCACGCCGGCACCGCGGCCCTTGCCAATGACGACACCTTTTGGAGCCAGGTCGAGAAGGCGGGCGAGCGCTCCGGCGACCGGGTCTGGCGCCTGCCCGCGTACGCCGACTACCGGGTCCTGCTCGCCAGCCGGACCGCCGACCTGAAGAACAGCGAATACGGCGAGGCCAGCACCATCACCGGCGGCATGTTCATCCAGCAGTTCGTGGAGGACCGGCCCTGGGTCCACCTGGACATCGCGGCCAGCTCCTGGAACGACAACGACGACCTCACCACGGTGCCCAGAGGACCCCTGGGAAGTGGGACTCGACTGCTTGTCGAGCTAACGGAACTGATTTCGTCGGAGCGTCGTTAGGCTAGTAACAGCCTTGTTGGAGTCCATCCAGTCCCCGGCAGACTTACGCCACCTGTCCGCTGCCGAGCTGGACGAGCTGGCGCGCGAAATCCGGGCTTTCCTGGTCGAGAAGATCAGCCAGACCGGGGGCCACCTCTCCCCCAATCTGGGTGTGGTCGAGCTCACGCTGGCCTTGCACCGGGTCTTCGAGAGTCCGCGCGACGCCGTCGTCTGGGACACCGGCCACCAGGCCTATGTGCACAAGCTGGTGACCGGCCGCAAGCACGGTTTCGACAGCCTGCGGCAGGAAGGCGGCCTGTCCGGCTATCCCAACCGGTCCGAGAGCCCGCACGACCTGATCGAGAACAGCCACGCCTCGACCTCGCTCTCCTACGCGCTCGGGATCGCCGAGGCCCGGCTGCGCAAGGGGGTGCCGGGCGACGTGGTGGCGGTGATCGGCGACGGCGCCCTGACCGGCGGCATGGCCTACGAGGCGCTCAACCAGATCTCCCACCTGAAGCCGCCCAACCTGGTGATCATCCTCAACGACAACGGCCGCTCCTACGCCCCCACAGTGGGCGGGGTGGCCGAACACCTGGCCCAGCTGCGCCTCGATCCCCGCTATGAGCGGGTCAAGAACGAGATCGACCAGCGGCTGAAGGACTTGCGGCCGGCCCACGAGGCGGCGCGCCGCATCAAGGAGTCGCTCAAGCAGCTCCTGCAGCCGGCCACCATGTTCGACACCCTGGGCATCAAGTACTCGGGACCGGTCGACGGCCACGACCGCAAGGCGATCGAGGACCTGCTTCGGCGCGCCCGCCGCCACCGGGGCCCGGTGGTCGTCCACGTCGCCACCGAGAAGGGCCACGGCTACGGCCCCGCGGTCGAAGAGGAGATCGACCGCATGCACGGCGTGAGCGCCTTCGATCCCCTCACCGGCCACCCCCGGCGCACCGAGCTCACCTGGAGCGACGTCTTCGGCGAGGCCGTCTTCGCCTCGGCGCAGCGCCATCCCGACCTGGTCGCGATCACCGCGGCCATGGCCTCCTCCACCGGGCTCCTCAACTTCGCTCGCGAATTTCCCGACCGGTTCTTCGACGTCGGCATCTGCGAGCAGCACGCCGTGACCTTCGCCGCCGGCCTGGCCATGTCCGGCCTGCGGCCCGTGGTCGCCATCTACTCGACCTTCCTGCAGCGGGCCTTCGACCAGCTGATCATGGATGTGGCTCTGCACCGGCTGCCCGTGGTGTTCGTGCTGGACCGCGCCGGCGTGACGGGGCCCGACGGCTCCTCGCACCACGGCGTCTTCGACCTCGCCTACCTGCGTCTGGTTCCCAATCTCAAGATTTGCGCTCCGGCCGATGCCACCGAGCTCTGCGCGCTCCTGGAGACCGCGCTCTCACTCGACGGCCCGGTCGCCATCCGCTTCCCTCGCGGCACGGTGCCGGAGACGCCGGACCTGCCGGTCGAGCCGCTGCCCGTCGGGCGCTGGGAAGAGGTGCGCCGTGGTGAGGACGCCGCCCTATTGGCGGTCGGCCGGATGGTCGAGGTGGCCTCGGCGGCCGCCGATCGCCTCGAGGCCGAGGGCATCTCCTGCGGGGTGATCAACGCCCGCTGGGTCAAGCCTATGGATGGCCGCCTCCTGTCGGACTGGGCGGTCCGCTACCGGGTGCTGGTGACCGCCGAGGATAACGTGGCCGGCGGCTTCGGCAGCGCCGTGCTGGAGGCGCTGGCCCCAGCCGGGCTGGCGGGCAAAGTGCGGCCCGTGGCTCTGCCTGACGCCTTCCTGCCCCACGGCAAGCCGAGCACCATCCTGGCCGAGCACGGGCTGGACGCCGAAGGCCTGGCGAGCGCGGTGCGGCAGGCGGTCGGCTCCCGGGTGCAGCCGGCCTGAAGGTCGAATCCATTCAGGTCGGCCGGCCGCAGATGCGGCCCAAGCCGGACCAGCCTGGTCATCGGTGGCGGAGCGCGATCTACAAGACGCCCGCGCGCGGCGCCGTGATGCTGACCCGCGGCGGCCTCGATGGCGATGCTCAAGCCGACCTGCGCGGGCACGGCGGTCCCGACCAGGCCGCGCTGCTGTATTCGGCGGACAACTACGCGCGCTGGCGGACCGAGGGCTTCGACTTCGAAGCCGGCAGCTTCGGCGAAAACCTGACGGTCAGCGGCCTCGACGAGACCACGGTCTGCGCCGGTGACATCTATCAGGTCGGCGAGTCGGTGCTGCAGGTGACCAAGGCCCGCGGACCCTGCTACAAGCTCCAGTACCGAACCGGCGTGCCGGACATGATCAAACGAGTGCTGGCCAACGGTCGCAGCGGCTGGTACGTGCGCGTGCTCACCGAAGGCCTGGTCGAGGCCGGCGACGAGATCTCGCTGCTAGAGCGGCTTGCGGCCGGCAAACCCCTCGCCGATCCGGTGCCAGAAGGCGACCCGCTCCTCACCTAGCTTCCAGCACAGCTCGACCAGCTCGCCCTCCCGGTAGCTCAGGAAGTCGACCAGGCCCACGCGCATGTCCTTCAGCTGGATGCCGAGCGCCTCCAGCGCGGTCAGGGCACCGGCCAGCTCGACCTCGGCCTCGCGCAGCGCCTGGCCCCGCTCCTCCGCCTCCTGGTCCGAGCCGCCGCGCGAGCGCCGGTATTGGGCGATGTGCAGCTGGTCCTCGAGGTCCGGGAGCTGGTTGCCGGTGTCGACGACGGTCTGCACAAGCCGGCGCACGTCCGGCAGCACCGCGTTGGCTTCGTCGACCTCGTAGGTACGGGGTTGGACGCGGGACATCGCTGACGTGTTGCACCCTAGCATCGGAGGCGTGACCCCCGGCGACCGCCGGCGCGTGCTCGCCACCGCGGCGGGGTGCGTGTTCCTCAACTTCCTGGCCTTTGCCGGCTTGACGCCGCTCTACCCGGAGGTCGCGCACGACCTGGGGATGGGCGTCGACAACCTGGCTCTCTTCTTCACGGTCTCCGCCCTCGTAACCGCGGCGCTCCAGATCCCGGTCGGCGTCTTCGCCGACCGCTTCGGCCGCCGGCCGGCGCTGGTGCTGGGTCTGCTCTTCATGGCGGCCGGCCAGGCTCTGCGCTGGCAGGCCCGGACACCTCTGATCTTCGGGGCCGGGCAGCTCGCTATCGGCGCCTGCTCGCCGCTGATAGTGGCCGCCGGCTACGCGGCGGTCGCCGACGCCTACGCGCGGGCCGGCCGGGCCGAGGCCATGGGCATCGTCAGCTCGGCCATCAGCCTGGGCCAGATCACCGGCTTCCTGACCGCCGGGGTGGCCGGGCAGTTCGTGGGCTGGCGCGGGTACTCCCTGGGCGTGGCCCTGCTGCCTTTCCTGCTGCTGGGGCCGGCGCTCACGATGCCCGAGCCGTCGCGGGTCGCCCAGCCGGCTTCACTCGGCCGCTCGATGCTGCGGGCCGTGCGCTTCCTGATCGAGCCGCAGGCCGCCGGCCTCGCGATCGTGGCGGCGCTGGCGTTGGGCGCAGGGTTTTCGGCCGGCTACGTGCTGCCCTTCGTCGCCCGCCAGTTCGGTTACGGCGGGAGCGCGACCAGCCTGCTCCTGGTCCCCTACGTAGTGGGCTCGATCGTGGGATCGCCGCTGGTCGGCCGGTGGGCCGACCGGACCGGGGTGCCGCGCCTGCTAGCCGGCTGTCTGTTGGTGGGTGGGCTGGCACTGGCGGCCTTCGGCCTGCTTCCGTTCGGGCTTCCGATCGAGATTCCCAGCTACCTTCTCATCGGCGGCGGGACCGGCGCCGCGCTGTCCCTGGCCTCGACGGCGATCGTGGCCCAGGCCGGCCGCCGCGGCGCGGGCTCGGGTGCCGCCCTGGGAGGTTTGAGGGTGGGCCAGCAGATGGGCTTCGCCTTCGGTCCCGCGGTGGCTGGATTCGCCTTCGCCCACGGCGGGCGGCCGCCGGCCTTCCTACTGCTTGCCCTTTTCCTGCTGGCGGCGGCCGCGATCGCGCTCCCGTCTACTTCGAGCTTGCAGCCGGCACCCCGTCCAGCACCGATCTGATCGCCTGGGCGGCGCCGAGCAAGCCCGAGGTCTCGACCGGCACCACCAGCTTGCTGTTCGGGCTCTCGGCGAACTTGGAGAGCGTGTCCAGCTGCAGGATGGCCACCAGCTCCGGACCCGGATTGCCCGCGTGGATGGCCGCATAGACGGTGTTGATGGCCTGGCCGCGGCCCTCCGCCTCCAGGATCTGGGCCTGGCGGCGGCCCTCCGCGCGCAGGATGTTTGACGCCTTCTCGCCCTCGGCGGTCTTGATGGCGGCCTGCTTTTGGCCCTCGGCCACGTTGATGGCGGACTGCTGCTGGCCCTCCGACTGCAGGATGGCCGCCCGCTTCTCCTGGTCGGCCTGCTTCTGCAGGGCCATCGCCATCAGGATCTGCTGGGGCGGCACGATGTCGACGATCTCGATCCGGTTGATGCGGATGCCCCACTTGTCGGTGACCTGCTCCATCTGCATCTGCAGCTGGGCGTTGATCTGCTCGCGCTGGCTGAGCGCCTCGTCCAGGCTCATCGATCCGAAGACCGCGCGCAGTGTGGTGCGGCTGAGCTGGTCGACGGCGATGAAGTAGTTGCTGACCTGGAACAGGGCCAGGCGGGGGTCGACGACCTGGCTGAAGATGGTGGCGTTGACCGCCACCGAGACATTGTCCTTGGTGATCACGTCCTGGCGGTCGCCCGTGCGCGGGGTTTCGCGCATGTCCACGACCTCCATGTTGTCGATGAAGGGCACCAGGAAGGTGATGCCCGGGTTGCGCACGCTGTGGAACTGGCCCAGGCGCTTGACGACGCCGACCAGGCCCTGCTGGATCACCCGCACCGAGCGGAAGACCACGATCAGGGCGAACACGATCAGGAAGAAAAAGATGATCAGGGTGGCAGGCATCGACTCTCCTCTCTAGCTGGCTGAGCTCAGCGGTTGGACACGACCAGGGTGGCGTTGCGGATCTCGACCACGCGCACCTCGGCGCCTTCTCGGATGGGGGCGCCGTCGGCAGTCACGGCGGGCCAGCGCTCGCCCATGATCTTGACGTGCCCGGCCTGGTGGGCGCCCTTGATGGGATCGGTGACCAGGCCCGTGCGGCCGATCATCTCCTGGGCCCCCGAGAGCGTGGCGGGCGTGGCCCGGTAGCGGTAGTGCATCCAGCGCAGCAGCGGCGGGCGCGCCAGCACCACGCCGCCCACGGCCAGGGCCGTGAAGACGATGCCCTGGACGAGCAGGTCGCCGCCGGCGGCGGCCGCCACGGCCGCCCCCACCGCGGCCAGGCTCAGGAAGGCGGCGAAGAAGGCCAGCGTGACCATCTCCCCGACGCCAAAAGCCAGGGCCACCACGACCCAGAAGATCACCATCGACCTGGCAGCCTCCTCCTACTGAGAAAACGCGGGACCGCGCTTTGGAGTTCGCGGCGGAGTTAGGGTACGTCGGGTTGCTCGTGTGGAGGTGGACGAGATGCGGCGCCGGTTCGCAGGCGGGCGGTTGGCAAGGCTGGCCACCATCGGGGCCGACGGCGCGCCGCGCCTGGTTCCGATCTGCTTTGTGCTGGAGGCCGACGTGATCCATTCCGTCGTGGACGCCAAACCCAAGCGCAGCCCGCGGCTGGCGCGACTTTCGGCGGTGGAGCGGGAGCCGCGGGTGTCGGTCCTGGTCGACGAGTGGTCGGAAGACTGGTCGCGGCTGTGGTGGGTGCGCGCCGACGGCCGCGCGCGGGTGACCGCGGCCGGCGCCCAGGTGCTGCGCCGGCTGGCCGAGAAGTACCCGCAGTACCGATTGGAGCCGCCGCCCGGCCCGGCTCTGGAGATCACCGTGCAGCGCTGGAGCGGCTGGGCGCCATGAGCGCCTTCGCGCAGCTGCTGGGTCGCCTCGCCGCCTACTCGGATGCCGAGATGGCGCAGCCCTGGGAATGGCCGGGCCATCGGGGCGGTCCTCTGCAGGTGCGCGACTGCCACTGGCGGATCGTGGAGGCCGAGCAGGCTCACTTGGCCCGGATGGGGCCTGCCGAGCGCGAGTCGGCGGCCATCATGGAGCTGGCTCAGATCGCCTTTGGAGATCTGCGGGGGCTGCTGGCTGGGCAGAGCGAGGACGCGCTGGACGCCAAGCCGGGTGAGGAGTGGAGCCTGCGCGAGGTGCTCAGCCACCTGCTGCTGGTCGAACGCCGGTACGCCTGGCAGGTGCGCTATGCGATCAATCGCGATGCCACCCAGCCCACCTACGGCCAGTCCCCCGTGAACGTGTCCTCGGCCGAGACGGGGGGCGGGATCCGCGACTGGATCGACGTGCTGGAGACCGGGCGCGCCGCCTCAGACGCCTTCTGCTCGGGCCTCGACAGCCCCGGACTGGCCCGGCCCACGGTCTGGGCCGATTACGAGGTCGACGTGCGCTTCCGGCTGCACCGTTTCGGGGGGCACCTGGCCGAGCACACCATCCAGGCCGAGAAGGCTCTGCGCGCGCTCGATCGGGCGCCAGCTGAAGCCCGCCAGGTGGCGCGGGTGCTGTCCCGGCTGCGCGGCGCCCACGAGCGCCGCTCCAGCGCAGGCGATCTGGAGAGCCTCGACTCGGCGCAAGCGGCGCTGGCGGCCAGCCTGCCGCCCTCACGTCGCTAGCAGCTCCTTCTGCTCCGCGCGGACCGGTTGGACGAGCAGGCGACGGTGAGGATGTACAGATCAATGGCATCTCGTCGGTGATACATGCAGTGGGCGGCGCGTCCGCTGGTTTTTTCCTGTCCGTCTAGGCGTGGCAGGACCGTCCCCCTTCCCACATCTCGAGCGACCCGCACTACCATTTCCTCGCGTTGGATGCCTGCACACTCCAGCCAATCGGCCAGGACGGAGATGACGCCAGATGTTAAGTGAATATGCGATCGATATTGTTCTGCTGGCAACTGACCTGGAAAGCACAAGGGATTTCTATCGGGACAAAATCGGCCTCGAGATTCTGAACGAAAACTCGAGCGCAGTTACGTTCAAATGCGGCAGCAATCATCTGGCCATAACCAAGAGCACGGTCGGAACGGCCGATGAGCAAACGCAGGCCGCGTGGCGCGTCAAGGATCTGGATGCGGAACTCGCCACGCTTCGCTCGCGAGGGGTCAAGATCGAGGACTATGATCTGCCGGGACTCAAGACTATCGAAGGAATCGCCGACATCGGGTTTGCGCGAATGGCCTGGTTCATCGACCCGGCAAGGAACTGCTTGGGCATCATGGAGCTGAAGTGAGCGCTGCAACACTGGGAACGGGTATGGAAGGTTCTGAGTTGCCCATGGGCTGGCGATTCCGGTTGATCGTCCTTCCAGAGACCTAACGTCCGGCGAGCACGGCGACGACCGGAGCGAACTTGTCGGCGAAATCGACGCCGAGGACGAAATAGGAGAAGCCGATCTCCTCCCGTCGCCGCTGGATCTCCTCGGCGGCGGCCGCCGGGTCATCCGGAAGTGTGGCAAGCGAGTCCGCAGCGCGAACCACAGCAGGGTCGGTGTCGGGAGGCGCCATGAACGGCGCGACCCTGTCGCCCATTACCGACACGTGGTTCGCGAGCTCGACGTCCCGGAGATTGCGGAAGTCGCGCGCCAATCGCGCCACTTCGACCCGAGACTCATCCGGCAACTGCGCGAAGGTGACCGTGTCCGCCACCTCGGCCGCCAGCGCCCGGGCCTTCGCACCGCGTACGGCCATCGCCACCGGCGTGTGATGGTCGGGGCCGTCGAGATCTCGCAACGCCCTGACGGTCTCCTGTACCTGGGCCAGCCGCTCGTTCGGCGGGATGACGGGCGCGCCCTTTTCGCGGAGCTCGTCCTCGATTCCCGGCCTGCCTGTGCCGATGCCCAGCTCGAAGCGACCCCCGGTGAGCTCCGTCAGCGAGTGCGCCTCCCACGCCGTCAGCCAGGCCGGGCGTAGCGGGGAGGCATATACCCAGGTGCCCACGCGCAGGTCGGTGAGGGCCGCGACGGTCGCCAGCGTGGGCCCGGGAGCCGGTTGCAGACGCGGGAAATCCGGCATCAGCAGCGTCGAGTAGCCGCTCTCGGCGATGCGGCGCACGCGGGCCAGTCACGTCGGCAGGTCAGTTCTGAACGGGGCAACAACCCCGAATCGAAACGGTCTCGTCATGCCTGGCTTACTCCTCTGCGGTCGGCGAGATCACCTGCCCTGCCACCCCTGGGAAGGTCCATGATCTCCCTCGGTACATCCAGAGATGACGATGGATCCAACCGAAATTCATCGGTGCAGAAGAGATCGTGTACACGCTCCCGCGTACGTCCTGGCGGCGCACAGGAGGACGGCATGAAGTTCGGGCTGGTGATGTTCCCAACCGACTATGCGATCGATCCGGTGACCCTGGGACGGGCCGCCGAGGAGCATGGCTTCGAGTCGCTCTGGTTCCCCGAGCACACGCACATTCCGACCTCGCGCCAGACTCCCTGGCCGGGTGGCGCCGAGCTGCCGGAGGAGTACCGCCACACGCTCGACCCGTTCGTCGCCCTGGGCGCGGTCGCCGCGGTGACCTCCCGCCTCGGGCTCGGCTTCGGCGTTTGCCTGGTCATCGAGCGCGATCCCATCGTGCTGGCCAAGGAGGTGGCCTCGCTCGACTTCCTATCAGGGGGTCGCGTGCTGCTGGGCGTGGGCGGCGGCTGGAATGTCGAGGAGATGCGCAACCACGGCACCGACTACGCCACGCGCTGGACGCTGCTGCGGGAGCGCGTTGAGGCGATGAAGGCGATCTGGACCTCCGACGCCGCCGAGTACCACGGCCGGCTGGTCGACTTCGACCCTGTCTGGTCCTGGCCCAAACCCGTCCAGAAGCCGCACCCGCCTGTGATCGTGGGCGGCGACGGGCCGCGCACCCTGCATCGGGTGGTCCGCTACGGCGACGGCTGGATGCCGATCGTCGGCCGGGCCAAGGCCATCGCTGAATACGCGCCCAGGATCGAGGAGCTGCGGCGCCTCGCCGAGTCCGCGGGGCGGGATCCGGTCGGGCTCCCGGTCAGCTTCTACTACGCGCGCAGCCCGAACGCGGAGGCTATCGAGGACGCGATCAAGCTGGGGATTGATCGCCTGATCATTTCGCTACCGCCGCGGCCCGCCGCGGAGGTGCTGCCACGTATGGACGCGCTGGCCGAACTGGTCCGTCCGTACACCTAGACCCGACCTGAGTCGCCACAGGGGAGCTGGAGCTCCATTCCTTGAAAGTGGCGCGATGGTTAGCGCACTCGGGCCTATCCAAGCCTTGTCACGCTCAACACGTCGTTGAAGTCATCGGTCCAGAGCGGCGTGTGGGGATCTGGATGCAGCGGGCGCCACCCGGGTCGGGAACCGAGATCGCCCAGGTCGTCATTCGTGAGCGCCGTCGCGACCCAGTCCGAGGGGAACTTTCCCGCCGCGGGATCGCCCTGCCCATCGATCCGCTCGAGCGAGACCATCGATAGCGAGCCGGCTTCGCGAGCGAGGATCGGCGCCAGCCCCACGTAGCGGTTCGACACGTTGAACAAGATCGCTCCGCCTGGCTTCAGTTTCTTCGCATAAAGGCTCAACGCTTCGCGCGTCAGCAGGTGCACGGGAATGGCGTCCGATCCAAACGCGTCGAGCACGATCAGGTCGTAGCTGTGGTCGGGCGCTTGCGCAATGGTGAGCCGCCCGTCACCGAGGACCACGTTTGCTCGCGTGGTGCAGTCGCGCAGGAACGTGAAAAGAGATGGGTTGCGGGCGATCTGCACGACGGCCGGATCGATCTCATAGAACGTCCAGGTCTGTTGAGGCTTCGCGTAGCAGGCGATCTCGCCCGTGCCCAGCCCGATGACCCCGACGTTCCAACCCGCGTCTACTGCGCTTTTGGACTTGAAGAAATCGCCGAGCGGCCCGGCCGGCGAGTAGTACGCAACAGGAGTGTCGCGCAGGCGGCCCTTCATGAACTCCAACCCATGGATGGTCCCGCCGTCGATGAGCGCATGCTCACCGCTGCTCGGATCGCTGACGACCTTGTGCACCCCAAAGAAGTCCCGCTGCTGGTAGACGGCGGCCAGCGAACCGATGGGCAGCAACCCAAGCAGGAACATCGCTGTGATGGCGAGTCCGAATCGGGTCGGGCGTCGGATGAACGCGGCTGAGACCGCGGCGGGAATCGCCAGGACGATAAGCACTCGAACCAGGTCCGCGCCGGTGGCCACCGCGGTGACCTCCACCCTGTTCAGGCGGTCGAGTGCGCCTGACAGTGTCAGCGCTCCGACCACGGCGAGCATGGCCGCTGCCAGACCCGCCGGCAGTGCGAAGTCGAGCACGCGAGCCCGCCGGTCGCCGCCTGGAGCGCGCGCCGGTCTCAGCAGCGCAGCGGCGGCGATCGCGAGCGGATATTCGTAGAAGTCTTTGAAGAAGCGAGGAGCGATCACTGCGACCATCAAACCGCCCGCCGCTCCTCCCACGCCGAGCCACCAATAGAACTCCGTTAGCTGCCGTCTGTGCGGCCGGTCGGCGGCCAGCTCGCCATGGCACAGCAATGCGGCCAGGAAAAAGGCTCCGAAATGAAGCGCGGCGAGGAACCAGAACGGCCCGCCCCCGTCCAGCAGCACGATGCCGAGCAGAGGCAGCGCGTAGAAGGGAAAGATGCGGCTCAGCCACTGCCTCGGTACCAGCGTCCGTCGCGCGAAAACGACCACAAAGGAGAGCAGGTACAGGGTCAGCGGAATCACCCACAACAGCGGCATGGGCCGCACGACGGTGGTGAAGTAGGACGTCGCGGCGAGCATCCATGTCGAAGGGACGGTCGCCAGCAGCACCCAGCGCCCTCGACGCTTCCAGGTGATCGGGATGGCGTCGCCCAACTCAGCCGCGTCGGGGGTCGGGTTGACGGTTCGCGCGCGCCGGAGCGCCACCAAAGCCGCCGCTACCACCAGCAGGAAGCCGATGTACGCGACGCGCCACATCTGTGCTTGCGCCCGCAAGCCGATCCACGGCTCGATGAGGAACGGGTACGACAGCAATCCCAGCGCGCTCCCAAGGTTGCTTGCGCGGTAGAGGAAGTACGGGTCGCTCGCCTGGGGATGGGTCGTGCGGGAGAACCAGTACTGGATCAGCGGCGAGGTCGTCGAGAGGACCAAAAACGGCAGTCCGACCGCAACCGAAAGGACCAGCACCAGCCATGCCGCGGGATTGGAACTGGGTGGATTCCACCCTGGGATCAGGTGTATGGGAAGCAGCGGCAGTGGCGCCAGCAGCAGCGCTCCATGCAGCGCCGCCTGCCATTTCCACTGGAGCTTCATGGAGAGCCAATGCGAGTACCCGTATCCGACCAGCAGGACCGACTGGAAGAACAGGACCGATGTTGTCCACACGGCGGGGCTGCCGCCGGCGAGCGGCAGGATCATCTTCGCGATCATCGGCTCGACAAGAAAGAGCAGATAGGCGCTGGTGAAGATCGAGACGCCGAAGACCAGGATCGGCCCGGCCGCAGCCACGGCGGTCAGTCGTCGTTCTGTTTCGCGGTCGATCGCTACGGCGCCGGGAGGATCGACCTCAACCTCAAGCTGCATCGGCGCGGGAAAGCTATCCGATCGGCCGACAGTTTCACCGCAATAACGCGAGGTCCGGAGTCGCCTGCGCGTGATCCGCGCCGAGGACTGACCGGCAGGGCGTCAGGAGCTCAGCAGCTCGCTCTGGGCTTGGCGGACCGGGTAGGCAAGCGCGGCCGGCGCCGATGCCTGCGTGCCCAAAGCGTAGGGCCCGTACCAGATTCCGCCGGACAGGACCGACCAGGTGACCGCCCACATGATGGTCGCCGCGATCGGATACCCGGCGGCGTTGTGGCGCTGATATGTGTGGGTCACCGTTGAACGGGCCGGGTAGGACAGGCCGAAGCCGGCCGGGACGTCAAGGTCGGCCGAGCGGCCGTCGCCGAAGGTCCACGACACGCGGACCGGCGTCTGGATGACCCGGTAGAGGTAGCCGCCGCGGTTCAGGTCGGCGCTGATCGCGGCCGGGCGCGGCGTGAGCCAGTACCAGGTTTCGAGGCCGGCCAGTCCGGGTGCGGCCGGGCTGACGCCGATTGCCGGCGGCGGTGGCGCTGCGGGTGCGGGCGGCGGCGTGAGAACCCGCGCGCATGCCCGCTGCTCTGGCGTGGCGTTCTGCAGCCGGTCGTAGGCGATGACATGCACGCAGGCGTCCTGGGCTGCGCCCAGACTGGTCGCCATGAGCCGGCGCGGGCCGGCGCTGTCCGCCACCTGACTCGGCGGGCCACCGCCGACGGTCAGCCAGGATCGGTAGTGGTCCATGCCGGCCTCGTAGTAGTCGGCGCCCGCGCCGTCACCCCGGTCGGTGACCGGGTCCCATCCGAAAGTGACCGAGCCGGGGGTGAGTGCCAGCACGCGCGGGGCGGGCGGATTGGGCGGCACCGAATCGACGTAGATGTCGACGACGGGATTGCCGAAAACATCGGCCATGTACGGGCTGCGCAGGCCGCACTGGCCGGCGAAGGTCCAGTTGTAGTAGGCGACGTACTGCTTTACGTGACCGTGTACCCGCCAGCCCCAATCGGCGAAATCCCAGTGGCCGACCTGACCGAGATCAGCGCGCGTGATGAAACGCCAGCCGGAGTTGTCGCCCGGCCGGCCCTCGAAGTCGCCGTACCAGTAGCCGTACCAGTCGTCATATCCGGGATTGGGATGGATGCCCCAGAAGGTGTCGCGCTCGGGGTTGGCGGCCACGCTGGGATCGTTGGTGACCAGCGAGGTATAGCTGCCGGGCAGCAAGGATTGCGCCGGGCAGAAGCTCGGCGGGTCGCCATAGGCGGAGCCCCATTGAGATGCCTCGGCCTGGATCGGGACCAGCGCCCGGCCGAGCACCACCAGCAGCGCCGGCCAGAGCAGCCATTGCATGCGCATCGCGCGGGGATGGTGCACGGCCGCGGCCGACCGGCACAACGCCGGTTGTTAAGGCGCCGGGCCCGTGTCACGAAACTGTCATGGGCGAGCCCCATCCTGTGCCGCCTCGCGCCCTTACCCATGGGCGCCAAGCACGGAGGCACCGCTCGTGAAGCGTCTGCTCGTCGCGTCTCTCCTCTCCGCCGCAGTGGCGCTGGTCGGCTCAGCCCCGGTTTCGGCCGCCAGCGCAACGCGCAACTCCGGCTTTTACGACCATCAGATCATCGAATACGTAGGCACGGCTGAGCTGACCAGCTCGCCGCAAGCGGCTCAGCTGATCGCCAAGGGCAATATCGTCTACCACGTCGTCGACGCCAGCGGGAACACGCCGACCGTTCAGTGCGCACGCCTCCTGGCCGCGCTGCCAAAGGACGCCACGTCCTGCAACGTGCTCAACTTCATCCCCACCGAGCAGGGCTACCAGGGCGGGGCCTGGAACCTGCAGGTGTTCCACTGGAAGGCGGGGGTCACCCCGGTCGAGCTCAGCAAGGACGACGACATCACCGCCGCCGCGGCCGCCGGCCTGGGGACCATCGAGGTCACCCCGATCCTGGTCCGCTGCCCGGTGGTCAACTTCGCCGCTCTGCGCTAAGCCAGCCCTTGACATCCCAGCTGGAGGTGGCCACGGTTTGCGCATGGCAAAGCTGCTGATCACCTCCAGCGCCGGTCCCTCGGACCCCACGCGGGCCAGCATCGCCTTCCACATCGCCGCCAACGGCGCCGCGGCCTCCGGGGTCGAGTCTGCGATCGCTCTGGCAGGTGACGCCACGGCTCTGATCGCTCCCGGAGCGGCGGCCGAGGTCCGCGGGGTCGGGATCCCGCCGCTCGCCGACCTCCTCGCCAAGTGCCAAGCGGCGAAGGTCACGATTCATGTTTGAAAGGGCTGCGCCGAGGCCCGTGGGGTCTCGCAGCTCGCCGAGGGAATGGCCTGGATCGCACCGCCCGACCTGGTCCGCCTGACGCTGGAAGCCGACCGGACGCTCAGCTTTTAGACCACCACGCCACCGGCGGTAGGTCGCAGTCGTCCAGCACGAGCCACCTGTCGCCCTGTCGACCGAGCCGCGCTCGCCACTGGCGCAGCACCGTCGACCAGCCCTCGCCAGTCTGCTCGCGGGCGCGGATTTCGAGCACCAGCTCGGGCTGGCCGGGCAGCCCGCCCTGGTGGACCAGCCGGCGTGCTTCCAGGATCTCCACCCGGCGCAGGCCTCTGAGGGCCAGAGATCCGATCTGCAGCCGCAGGTTCATCAGCGAACGCCCGCCGAAGTAGGTCTCGAGCGGCTTGGGATCGGCGCCGGCGAACGCGGCCCGGCGCGCGTCGTCTGCCTGCAGCACGATCGCGCCGGCGGCCGCCGCTGAGGGGCTGAGCTGAGCGGCCGCGGCTGCCAGCGGAGGCCGGCAGGCGCCCAGGAAACCGAGCGCCAGGAGCGCAAGCCAGAACTTCATCCGGTGAGCTCCAGGTAGGACCGCGCCAGGACCACCGCCAGCCCGAGCAGGCGGCGACCGGGTCGGCGCCGGGCCATGGCCGGCTCTACGCCGCGCCCCTGCGCCGCCAGCTCAGAGCGTCCCAACAGCGGCAGCCGGATCAGCCGGTGCGGCTCCAGCCCGCTGACGATCTCGGGCAGGCCCAAGGCTGCGTCCAGCCGCGGCAGGTTGCCATGAAGGACCAGCCAGCGCCGCTCGGCGGGCAGCGCGCGCAGGCGCAGCGCGGCGGCCGCCAGGCTGCCGGGCTCGAGCTCGGCGGCGACTACCAGCGCATGCGGGACGCTCGGCAGACGATCCAGGGCGTGGCCGCCGACCGCGAAGCCGTCGGCCCAGACCAGCACCCGCACGCCCGCCTCCGCCCCTGCCGCCGCGTAGATCGCGGCCAAGCCTCTCCGCAGACGGGCGGCGAAGGGCGGGGAGGCCTCGCCGGCGACCTGCACGCGCATCGGTGCGGCCGCACTGAAGATGGGGAGCAGCCGAGGCAGCCAGCGCGGCCGCGCCGGCGCAGGCAGCGGGGCCGCCTGCGGCGGCGCCTCGGTGGGGGCCGAGTCGAGAACCTGGAGCCGGCGCGGCTCGACTTGGGGAGCCAGATCGGCAAAGTTGAACTTGAACTTTCCAAGCGGCTGCACGGCCATCGCGGGCGCAGGCTAGACGCGGAAATCGAGCCCAGCCAACTCCACCGGTTAAGAAATGTGACTTGACTAGACGAGATGTCTCGTCTAGTCTTGCAGCGAGATGGCCACCCGGGCTCGCATCCTGACCGCGGCGCGCCGGCTTTCCCGGACCGGCGAGCGGCCCACGCTGGCCGAAGTCGCCCAAGCCGCCGGGGTTTCGCGAGCCACGGTGCATCGGGTGGTGGGCTCCCGCGCCGATCTCCTGACTGCGATCGACGCCGACCCTGACCCCGCCACCCGCGACCGCGTGCTGCAGGCCGCTTTGGAGCTGGTCGGTCACAACGGACTGTCAGGCCTGTCGATGGACGAGCTGGCGGCCCAGGCCGGCACCTCGCGCGCCAACCTGTACCGCTTGTTTCCGGGCAAGGCCGCGCTCTTTCGCGAACTGGTCGCCGCTTACTCTCCGCTGCAGCCGGTGCTGGAGGTGCTCGAAGAGCGCGGCGAAGAGCCGCCGGAGGCCGTGATGCCCGAACTGGCGCGGCGAGCGGCGCGCCATCTCGACGGCCGGATCGGACTGGTGCGCACCCTCTTCCTCGAGATCACGGGCTCCGAGCCGGAGGCCGAGAGTGGCCGCGAGCTGGCCCTCGGCCGGGGTTTCGGCGCCGCGGCGGCCTACATCGTGGCCCAGATGCAGGCCGGCCGGCTGCGGCCGATGGACCCGGCACTGGCCATTCAGATGTTCGTGGGGCCGGTGATGGTGCACCTGATGACCCGGCCCGTGGCAGAGCGATTTCTGGGCGAGCTGCCGCCGCTGGACGTGGCGGTGACGCAGCTGGCCGAGGGCTGGCTGCGGGCGATGAAGACGGAGGCGTGAGGATGGCGGTCGAATACGCGGTCGAAGTCGAGGGCGTGGTCAAGAGTTTCGGCCGTCTCCGAGCGCTGGACGGCGTCAGCCTGCGCATCCGGACCGGTGAGGTCTACGGGCTCCTGGGGCCGAACGGTTCCGGAAAGACGACGCTGATCAGGGCCCTGGTCGGGCTGGTGAAGCCGGAATCCGGCACGGTAACGGTGCTCGGCAGGCGCATGCCCGACGTTGGGATCCTCAGCCGCATCGGCTACATGACGCAGGCTGCGGCTCTCTATCCGGACCTCTCGGTGGAGCAGAACGTGCGCTTCTTCGCGGCCATCAGCGGCACTGAGGACAACGTCGGCGAGGCGCTCGATTTCGTGGAGCTGGGCTCCCGCCGGCGGTCGGTGGTCTCCGAGCTGAGCGGCGGTATGCGTACGCGCGCGTCCCTGGCCTGCGCGCTGGTCAACCGACCGCGCTTGCTGTTGCTCGATGAGCCGACGGTGGGGGTCGATCCGCAGCTCCGCCGGCAGCTGTGGGATCGATTCCGGGCCATGGCCGACCAGGGCACCACGATCCTGGTCTCCAGCCACGTCATGGACGAGGCCGAGCGCTGCGAGCGCCTGGGACTGATCCTCTTCGGACGCCTGTTGGCCGAAGGGAGTGCGCAGGAGCTGATCCAGCGCGCGGGAGTTCAGCGGCTGGAGGACGCCTTCCTCAAGCTCTCGGAGGTGCGGTCATGAACATGCGCCGTGTGGTCGCAATCTGGTTCCGGATCCTGGCCCAGTTTCGGCGCGACCGGCGCACGCTGGCGCTGCTGTTCGTGATCCCACTGGTGATCCTGAGCCTTCTCTACTTCCTGCTCCGCGGCACCGGCGGCAAGCCCAATGTCGACGTCGTCAACGAGGACCAGGGGCCGGTGGGCTCGGTGATCGCGCAAGCTCTCCAGCGCGGCGACAAGCTGAACCTTCACACCACCAGCGTGAGCAGCGCCGAAGACGACGTGAACCGGGGCCGCGTCGACGCCTACGTCCACTTCCCCACCGATTTCTCGACGCGCGCGCTCTCGGGGCACGTGATCCAGCCCGAGGTCCGCCTGGAAGGCAGCCAGCCCGGCGCCTCGAGCACGGTGCTCGGCGCGCTGGCGCAGGCGATGCAATCCGCGCTGAGCGCCGCGCCACAGGGGTCGGCCGTCTCCGTAAACGTAAAGGTCTCCTACCTGCACGGAGGTCCCAGCTTCGACACCCTCGACTATTTCGGAGCTGCGTTCATCGGGCTGGTCGTGTTCTTCCTGGTCTTCGTGGTGACCTCGGTTTCCTTCCTGCGCGAACGCTCGCAGGGAACGCTGGAAAGGTTGATGGCCAGCCCGCTCAGGCGGGGTGAGATCGTCGTCGGCTACATGCTCGGATTCGCCACTGTGGCCTTCCTGCAGAGCGTGGAGGTGATCCTGTTCGGCCTCTACGTCCTCAAGATCCACAACTCGGGCAGCGTGGCCTTGATCTTTCTGATTGCGCTGCTGATGGCGATGAGCGCGGTCAACCTGGGGATCTTCCTCAGCATGTTCGCGCGCACCGAGTTTCAGGCGGTGCAGTTCATTCCGCTGGTCATCGTGCCCCAGGTGCTGCTGAGCGGGATCGTGTTCCCCATCGAGACCGAGCCGCGCTGGCTGCAGGTCATCTCCAACGTCCTGCCGCTGACCTACGCGGTGAGCGGGCTGCGGGACGTGATGATCAAGGGCGCCGACCTGGCCTGGGCCTCGGTGCAGCTCGACCTGGGCGTCGTGCTGGGGTTCACGGTGCTGCTGGTGGCGGCGGCCGGGGCGACGCTGCGGAGGCGGGTGGCGTAGGCGTTGCCGGAGATTCGGGGTCTTGGGCCAGGACCAGGAAGACCAGGCCCAGCAACGCCGCCAGCCCGACCAGCCCCCACTCGGCCCAGGGATTGCCCGGAAAGAACAGCCGGGTGAAGGTCGAGCCGGCCAGGTAGATGCCGGCCAGCACCATGGCCAATTTGAAGCGTCGGCGGAGGTAGCGCAGCTGCCGGCGCAGGCCCCCGGGCCGGATCGAGAGGATGCCGATGACCAGCGCCGGCAGCAGGAAGAGGCCGAGCACGAGGCCGCGCACGGGAGGAGTCTGGCACGGCGGGTAAGCTCGGGCTGTGTGGCTGGCCTGCTCGAACCGCTGCGGCTCTCAGCTCTTCCGGGCGCTCTTCACCGAGGTGGAGATCGACTCGGAGGGGACGTACCAGTCGCACCGCATCGTGCAGCCCGGGTACCTCTGCCTGAACTGCGGGGCCCCCGCCTTCGACCTGCGTGAGGTGCCCGCCGAGCGGGAGGCCGAGCTGGCCGAGGATGAGGTGGCGGATGCGGTGGACGTGCTCTGCCCGGTGTGCGAGACGCCGGTGAGCATCCTGCCCGGCGAGGAGTGCCCGAACTGCGGGGCGCCACTCGAGGTGGCGCCCGGCAGCTAGTTTTGTCGTCTCAGGCCGTAGCGGGCGTCTTGATGTTGACGACCACCGACTCGTAGATCTCGACCGTCACATCCTTGGCGCCTGCCGCGTCGGCGGCGTCACGACGGAGGCTGCTCACGCTGGCCTCGCTGGCTTCCAGATCCTCCCTGCTGGCCCAAATCGTGGATACCGTGCTGCGTCCAGTGATGCGGTCAACATTCATCAACGCGGCCTGGAACCCCTTCTGGCTCTTGAGGACCGGCACCACCTGCTTCTTGACGAAGTCGATCAGTTTCTCGGTCCTGGTCGGATCCCCGACCACTGTGTTGAGCCGCACCCAACCGCCGGCCCTAGGTTGACCCACGCGCTCGTTGAATACCTGCTCCATGCGCTCGACGTTGACGATCGACCCGCCGGTCTCAGTCGCCGATTGGGTGCGCGCGTTGATGCCCACCTGCTCGGCGGCGCCCATGGCCTGAGCGGTCTCCCACTGGGTGATGCCGATGCCTTTCCCGGCCGCGCGGTCGACCAGCAGCACCTGGCCCAGGTTGCCCGGTGCCGAGCTGGCCATGGGCACGATCTTCTCCTTGAAGAAGGCGATGCCCTTGTCCACCGCCTCGGGCGGGAACTGCACGCGCGTGGCGCGTATGTACATGATTCGACCTCCTCCGTCGCTCTGGATGCGACGTCCCCAACGCGTTGGTCGGAACCCAGCCAGCCTACTCCTCGGGAATGCCGGACTGCCCGAGCGCCGGCGCCGGACCTCTTCTTTGCGCATGAAATGCGTCTCGGCGCCGGCGCTCGGGCGGTTTCCTAGAGCGCGGCGGTGCCGGCCAGGATGCCGAGCATCCAGGCGGCCGCGGCCGCGTCCCGCTCGCGCACCGCGCGCCTGAGCACGCGCACAGCGGCCGGCGTGTCGAGGTCGTCATTGAGAGCGGCCGTGAACTCTCGCACCAGCTCCTTCCCCCCGGCCGCGGGGCCCGCCCCCGCCCCCCGCCTGACCCCAACCAAGTCGCGGATGCGCGCGGCCAGCGCGACCGCGCGGTCGAGTCCTTCCCAGCGGAAGCTCCAGTCGCGCCGGTAGTGATGGGAGGCCAGGTAGAGCCGCACCGCGGCCGCGGGAGCGCGCTCGAGGCACTGGCGGACGACCACCAGGTTCCCGAGCGACTTGCTCATCTTTCGTCCCTCGTACCTGACCATGCCAGTGTGCATCCAGGCCCGCGCGAAAACATCCCTGCCTGTTAAGGACTGCGACTGCGCGCGCTCGGACTCGTGGTGCGAAAACGCCAGATCCCGCCCCCCGCCGTGCACGTCGATCACCGGCCCCAGGTAGCGCATGGCCATGGCCGAGCACTCGATGTGCCAGCCCGGGCGGCCCGGCCCAAACTCCGCAGAGTCCCACGCAGGCTCGTCGACCGCCGAACGCCGCCACAAGGGAAAGTCGAGGGCGTCCCGCTTGGCGCCCGACCCCACCTCACCCAGCAGCCCCTCGTCGCGCAGCTTGCGCACCATCGAGCGCCGGCTCCGATGCGACAAAGCGCCATACGACGGAAACCGGCCGGCGTCGAAATAAACCGCGTCGGTCTGATAGGCGAATCCGCGCGCGTCCAGCGCTCGCACCGCGTCCAGGATCCCGGGAATCTCGGTCGAGACGTGCGGCATCAGGTCCGGCCGCCGCCACCCCAACGCCTCCATGTCGGCCACGAACCCGCGCACCTCGCGCGCCGCCAGCTCGTCCCAGCGCACACGGTCGCGGCGCGCGCGCTCGAACAGCGGGTCGTCGACGTCGGTCACGTTCTGCACGTAGGTGACGCGCACGCCCGAGGCCTCCAGCCAGCGCACCAACACGTCGAACGCGCAGAACAGCCGCCGGGCGGCCGATCCGGAGCCGGCTACCTCAGCTCCGCGAAGCCACCGCCGGCACGTCGGCGCGCAGCGCGTCGGCTCGGTCGGTGCGCTCCCAGGGTACGTCCAGGTCGTCGCGCCCGAAGTGGCCGTAGGCCGCGGTCGGACGGTAGATCGGGCGCCGGAGGTCGAGCTGGTGGATGATCGCCGCCGGCCGCAGGTCGAAGTGGCGCCGTACCAGGTCCAGCAGCTTCTCCTCTGGCAACGTCCCGGTGCCGAAGGTTTCCACGGCCACCGAAGTCGGGCGGGCGCGCCCGATCGCATACGAGACCTGCACCTCACAGCGCTCGGCGAAGCCGGCCGCGACCAGGTTCTTGGCCACCCAACGCGCGGCATACGCCGCTGAGCGGTCGACCTTGGAGGGATCCTTGCCGGAGAAGGCGCCGCCGCCGTGGCGGGCGACGCCGCCGTAGGTGTCGACGATGATCTTGCGCCCGGTCAGGCCGGCATCGGCGGCGGGACCGCCGAGCTCAAAGCGACCGGAAGGGTTCACGTAAACCTTTGTCTGCGCGTCGACATACTCCCGCGACAGCACCCGGTCGATGACCAGCGCCCGCACGCCGTCTTCGATCTCCCGGTTGCTGGCCGAGGGATGGTGGTGCGTGGAGATCACGACCGCCTCCACCCGCTTGGGCCGGCCGAGCTCGTACTCGACCGTGACCTGCGACTTGCCGTCCGGCCGCAGCCAGGCCAGGGTGCGATCTTTGCGCACCTCGGCCAGCTGCCGGGCCAGGCGGTGAGCCAGCGAGATCGTGAGCGGCATCAGCTCGGGCGTCTCCCGGCAGGCGAAGCCGATCATCATGCCCTGGTCGCCGGCGCCCTGGAGCTCGAAGGCGTCGTCCTCGAGCTGCCCCGAGCGCTCCTCGAGGGAGTGGTTGACGCCGGCCGCGATGTCCGGCGACTGCTCTTTCAGATAAACCTGGATCAGCGCATGGTCGGGGTCGAACCCCAGCTCGGGGCTGTCGTACCCGATGCCGCGGATGGTGTCCCGGATCGTGCGCGAGATGTCGAGGTCGGCTGTGGTGGTGACCTCGCCGATGACGACGCACAGCTCTTTGGTGATCGCCGTCTCGCAGGCTACCCGCGCGTCACGGTCCTGCCCCAGCATGCCGTCCAGGACGGCGTCGGACACCTGGTCGCAAATCTTGTCGGGGTGGCCTTCGGTTACCGATTCGGAAGTGAGCTGATATGAGCGCGACGAACTGAAAGAGGTGGTCATGGACGCCGGTAAGGATACCGGAGACCGGCGCGCCTTCCCTCAGACCGAGGTGGCCTCGGCCTCCTCGTAGATGCCCAACAGCTGGGCCTGCAGCTCGAAGATGTCGTCCAGCACGCGGTCGGTGCGCCGGCCCTCCACGCGGTGGTCGGGGATCAGGCCGGCCTGTCCCAGCTGCAGCCGCAGCCGGCTGCCCAGCTGCGCGTCGACGCGGACCTGGCCGCTGGCCAGGGCGTCCTCCAGCAGCTGCAGGCAGAGGTCCAGGGCGGCCAGACGGCTCTTGTGGGCGCCGTTGACGCTCATGTCGAGCCGACCTCCACGCGGCCGGCGGTCGTCAGCCGGACCTGGATCCGGGGCAGCGGCGGCAGCGGGTACGACTCCGGTGACGTGATCTGGAAACCATCGGTGTCGAACGCCACGTTGTGACAGGGGCAGTTCAGCTGCTGCGCCGAGGACTGCCAGTTGAGCTCGCAGGGCAGGTGAGTGCACACGGAGGAGAGCCCGACCACGCTGCCACCCTTGCGCACCAGGTAGGTCCCCACGGCGCCCGCCTGGAAGCGCACCGGAATGCCTTCCTTGAACGCCGTCAACGGCCCTGCGTCATACCAGCGCACGGCCGGAAAGATCGAGGGCGAGCCCGCGTGCAGTGCCACCGGCCGCGGCTCCAGCAGGCGG
>VBEO01000052.1 GCA_005881825.1 Chloroflexota bacterium
CCTCGCGAAGGGCCTTCGTGAGCGACTGGTACGACTTGTGGAAGAGGTCCACACCCTCTACCTCAAGCTCTTCGGTGACCTGGGCCAGCGAGATCCCCAGCTCCTCCAGCTGGCGCAGCCGGCGCTTGGAGGCGTCGACGTGCTCGTCCAGCGAGCGCCGCACCTCGCCGTGCTCCCGGAATGCCGCCAGCGTGGCCGGCGGCACGGTGTCGACGGTCTCGGGGCCGATCAGCTCCTCCACGTAGTAGGTGTCGGGGTACTTGGGGTTCTTGGTCGAGGTCGACGCCCACAAGCAGCGCTGCGGGCGCGCACCCGCCTTCTTCAGCGCCTCCCAGCGCGAGCCCGAGTGGAGCTGCTTCCAGAGCTCGTAGGCCAGCTTCGAGTTGTCGATGCCGATGCGGCCCATCAGCTTGTCGCCGCCCTGCTTGCCTTCCAGCTGCGAGTCGACCTTGCTGTCCACCCGGCTGACGAAGAAGCTGGCCACGCTGGCCACTTTCGACAGGTCCCCGCCCGCCCGCTTGAGATCTTCGAGGCCGCTCATGAACGCCTCCACGACCTCGGCGTAGCGGTCGACCGAAAAGATCAGCGTGATGTTGATGTTGACGCCCCGGCCGAGCATCTCCCGGATCGCGGGCAGCCCGGGTTTGGTGGCCGGGATCTTCACCATCACATTGGGCCGGTCGCAGCGGTCGTGCAGGTCCTGGGCCATGGCGATGGTCTTCTTGGTCGAACGGGCCACCGCGGGCGAGACCTCGATCGAGACGAAGCCGTCGGCGCCCTTGGTCCTGTCGTAGACCGGCCGGAAGACGTCGGCGGCGGCCTGAATGTCCTCGACCATCAGCTGCCAGAGCATCTGGTCCGGCCGCTTGCCCTGGCGCACCAGCCGGACCAAGGCTTCGTTGTAGTCGGTAGAACCGGAGACGGCCTTCTCGAAGATGGTCGGGTTGGAGGTGACGCCGGTCAGGCCCTCATCGCGCAGGCGCGCCAGCTCGCCTGAGGTGATCAGTTGGCGCCGGATGTTGTCGAGCCACAGGCTCTGGCCTTCCCGCTTCAGCTGCTGGATCGGGGAGCCGCCGTTGCGCGCCATCATTTGCCCCCCAGCAGGGAGCGCGCCGCTTCGGCGATGTGGTCGGCGCTGATGCCCGCCGCCTCCATCAGCTCTGCCGGCGTGCCCGAGGTGGGCAGGTTGCGCACCGCGCAGTGGGCGACGCGCGCCGGCTTGGGCTCGGTCGCCAGGGCTTCCATGACCGCCGCGGCGAGGCCGCCCTGCGGGTAGTGGTCTTCAGCCACCACCAGCCGGCCACCCGTGTCGGCGCTGGCCTGGCGCAGGGTTTCGACATCTATCGGCTTGACCGAGTAGAGGTCGATGACGCGGGCCTTCACGCCGTCTTTGGCCAATAGGGCGGCGGCCTCAAGGCAGTTGTGCAGGGTCACCCCGGCGCCGATCAAGGCGACCTGATCCTGGGCCGACTTCTTGAGGACCTTGCTGCCGCCCACCGGGAACTTCTCGGCGGCGTCATAGAGCACGGGATAAGCCCCGCGCGTGGTGCGCATGTAGGCGATGCCGGGCAGCGAGACCATGGTCTCGGTGAGGGCGGCAGCCGAGACTGCGTCAGACGGATAGAGCACTGTTGAGCCGTGCACGGCGCGCATCGCCGCCAGGTCTTCCAGGGCCATCTGCGAAGGCCCGTCCTGGCCGATCTCCACGCCCGCGTGGCTGCCCGCCAGCTTGATCGAAACCTCGCTGACGCCGGCCATGCGGATGAAGTCGCGGGATAAGCCTTGGCGAACTCGTCGGCGTGGGTGGAGTTCGAAACCTCGCCGTCGGTGGCCACCACCGACGCCACGGCGCCCAGGGCGAGCAGGGCGTCGCCGTAGGCCTTGCGAGTCGCCACTTTGCCGCCCTTCTCGTACTTGGGGAGGTGCACTGGGTGGCTCTGGTTGCGCAGCTGCGCGGGCTCCCCCGGCTCCGGCGGTTGACTGTCCACACGCAGGTTGCGTTCGCCGCCCAGTTCCTTGATGGCCCGCTCGGCCATGTCCGGCGGCAGCGCCTTCCCGTGCCAGCCGTCCTTGTTCTCGATCTCGCTGAAGCCCTTGCCTTTGACGGTGCGGGCCAGGATCACGGTCGGCTTGCCGCGGGCCTGGCGGGCGTCGCCCAGGGCGCGATCGATCTCGGCCAGGTCATGGCCGTCGATCAGCACCGGGTGGCAGCCGAACGCCTCGACGCGCGCCGCGTAGACGTCCACATGCCAGCCGTACTCGGTTTCGCCCCGCTGACCCAGGCGGTTCACGTCCACGATCGGCGTCAGGTTGGAGAGCCCGTACTTGCCCGCCTTGTCGAAGGCTTCCCAAATCGAGCCCTCGGCGAGCTCCGAGTCGCCGCAGAGCACCCACACGTGGTACGGCAGCTTGTCCAGGTACTTGCCCGCCAGCGCCACCCCGACCCCGATCGGCAGGCCCTGTCCCAGCGAGCCGGTGGCCACGTCGACCCAGGGCAGCGCCGGCGTCGGGTGGCCCTGGAGGCGGGAGCCGAACTTGCGGAAGCTCATCAGCTCGTCGTCGCTGACGGCGCCGACGGCCTTGAACATGGCGTAGCAGAGCGGAGAGGCATGGCCCTTGCTGTAGATCAGGTGGTCATTGTTGGGCTCGTCCGGCCGCGACCAGTCGTACTGCAGGTGGCGGCTGATCAGGACGGCAATCAGGTCGGCCGCCGACATCGACGAGGTCGGATGGCCCGAACCGGCGGCCGTGCTGCAGCGGATCGAGTCGACGCGCAGCTGCTGGCCGAGGTCGCGCAGGAAGTCGAGGTCTTTCTTGGTGGGGGTTTCTGCTACTGCCATCTCAGACTCCATTTCACCCCTTTGCGCCTCGGCCCTGCACCAGCACTCGGTAGAGGCGGTCCTGGCGGACGGCGGCCGCGCGGTAAGCGCGGTGGGCCTCCTCCCGAGGCTTAAAGGTACGGCCGCGCGGAGCGTGGCGTTCGTGTGCCCGGGGCGCCCTGCCCAGGGCTTCCAGGGCGAGCACCGCGGCCCCCCGGCTGGAGGCCTCGCGGGCGGCTCCCGCGACCAGCGGCTTGCCGACGGCGTCGGCCAGGATCTGCATCCAGGCCGGCGATGCCAGCAGCCCCGCGCCGCTGCCCACCAGCAGCTCGCCGCCGGGCGCCACCCAGTCCAGCCGGCCATCGACGCGGGCGAAGTCGAAGGCGATCGCTTCCAGCCCCGCCCGCGCGATCTCGAGAGGAGTGGTGCTCAAGGTCAGCCCGGCGATCGCCCCGCTGGCATGGGCCGCGAAGTGAGGGCTGCGCTCGCCCGCCAGCAGCGGCAGGAAGTCGAGGCCCGTGCTCGCGGGTCGCATCCGGGCCAGCCGCCGGTCCAGGCCTGGCTCTTCCAGGCGCAGGTTCTGGAGCAGCCAGGCGTGGAGGTTGCCGCCGTTGCTGAAGGACCCGCCCAGCACCAGCCGCTCGGCGTCCAGGCGGTAGCACCAGAGCTCGCGCGGGAGGCGCCGGGGCAGCTTTTCGGTGATCACGCGCAGCGCCCCTGAGGTCCCGATCGTGAGCGCCCGCAGCCGCGGCGTCGTGCAGCCGCTGCCCAGGTTGGCCAGGGCCCCGTCGCCCGCCGCCGGCACCCAGGGCGCCGCCGCGAGCGAGGGCCAGCGCCTGGCGTAGGACGCCCGCAGGCCCTGGAACGGCTGTTGCCTGAGCGGCGGCAGCTGGGTCGCGCGCACGCGCAGGCGCTCGCAAAGAGCGGCGTCCCAATGCAGACCGCGCAGCGAGAAGAGTCCGGTGGCCGAGGCCATGGAGACCGAGGTCCCCCACTCGCCGAACAGCCGCAGGCAGAGAAAGTCGGCGAAGCTCGTCCAGCGGACCGCCGCGCGCGCCCCCGCCCAGGCCAGCTTGGCGGGCCAGTAGCTGGGATGCAGCGGGCAGCCCGTGCGCTGGTGGACCGCGCCGGCGCCCCGCCGGCGCTGCAGCGCCTCGGCCTGCCGCCAGGACCGGCTGTCCGACCACAGCCACAGCGGCGTCGCCGGCCGGTCGCGCGCGTCCAGGCCCATGAGGCCGTGCCAGAAGGTCGAGATGCCGACCGCCAAGACACCGCCGGGCGGGGCAAGCCCCGCCCCTACGAGGCGGTCGAGGGCGGTTTCGACCAGGCCCAGGAGCCGCTCGGCGTCGACCTCGGCCGTGCCGTCGGCGGCGAGCCGTGGCCGGTAAGGGAGATGGACTTCGGCCCCGGCCAGCGGCCGCGCACGCGGGTCGTAGAGCAGGGCGCGCACGGATGATGTGCCCACGTCCAGCGCCACCACGACCGCGGTGGCGCGCGAGCTCACGCGGCTATTGTGTGGGCGAGCTCGGAACCGGTGTGGGCGCCCCCGAAGGTTGTGGCGTCGGCGTCTTCACCGACAGCTTCTTGTCGAACTCCTGGTGGTCGGCCTGGAAGCGCTCATTGGCCGCCTTCAGCTGGGCGGCCTGGGCTTTGTAGCCGCCGGAGGTCAGTGTCCGCTCGAGATCGCTGACGGGTTTTGCCGCCTCTGTCTCGAGGCGGTCCCGGACCGCCTTCCAGCGCGCGTCCCGATGCGCCGGCGGAATGCCGGCCAGGTCGGCGGCGGCCGCGCGCAGGTCGTCGAATCGGGAGTCGACCGCGTCCAGGGCCAGGTTGGGCCGGCGCCCGGAAGCCATGCTGTCGGCCTCTTTGGTGCGTTCCGCCGCCAATTTGATCTCGAGGTCTGCTTTGGATATGCGGTCGGTGCTCAGGCCGAGGAGCGTGGCCTCACCGGCCCGCTTCAACCCGTAGACCTGAGAATCCGGATCCGCGAAAGCCGCGGCCACGGCGAGCACCCCGCCGGCGAGGACCGCCAGCAGCATGGCCAGACCCATGGCGGTGGCGCTGCTGAGCGGGCTCGGCTCCCTGCGCGGCTTGCGTCCGGGGACGACGGCGGGCGTATAGGAGCGGTGGAACCAGCCGGCCCGGCGCTCGGCGGCCCGGGCCAGGAAGCGTCCGCGCAGGCGGGCGCGGACCGCGGCGGGCGCGGCTTCGCGGGGCAGGTCGACGACCCCGGCGGCGGCCGCCAGCAGCCCGGCCGCATCGTTCACCAGCGGCGCCCAGGCGGCGGCGGCCACCGGAGAGTCGCCCGCCAGCAGGCGGTCCATGGCTGCGTCCAGCTGGCGCTGCTGAGTGGGCAGCGAAAGCGGATGGAACGGGTGGGAGCCCGTGCGCAGGGTGCGCAGTCCGGAAACCAGGGAGCCCAGGACCGAGCTGGTGCGTCGCCCGGTGGCCACGGCCACCTCGGCGGCTTCCAAACGCGCCACCAGGCGCAGCGTCACCGCCTCGTGCTCCAGGTGGCCGAGCCGGGCCACGGCCTCGCGCAGCCCGCGGCCGGCCAGCGCCGAGCGCGGCACCCTGCGCACTGCGTCCGCGGCCTGGTTCAGCAGCCACAGCCGGACCAGGTTCAGGTCGCCGGCCTCCGGCGGCAGGCGGTCGAGGACGCGGCCGAAGGTCTCCTCGGCCAGCCGCTCGGCGGTGGCATGATCGGCCACGAGCGCGTGCACCAGCACATAGAGATCGTC
Organism: Chloroflexota bacterium; assembly: GCA_005881825.1. Classification (GTDB taxonomy): domain Bacteria; phylum Chloroflexota; class Dormibacteria; order Dormibacterales; family Dormibacteraceae; genus CF-28. The sequence goes on from VBEO01000052.1 coordinate 5,561, forward strand.
GAAGGCTGTGTCGAAGACCTCCGCCAGCGCGTCCCGCTGGAACGTGCGGAGGCGGTCTATCAGCCGCGGTGAGGGGCGTACGTCAGGCAGGCGCTGCTCCATGTTTGCGGCATCAAGACTATAACGTTTTTCGTGAGCCACGATAGCCCTTTTAGCCATTTTTCGGCCTGGGTCCAGAACCAGGGCGCGGCTTGCACCTCAGCCTCCCTGCTGATCGCGCTGGGGCTTCTCAAGGTGCCTTCGCTGCCGGCCTTGGGGCCGGCGACCGTGGCTCTGGGGGCGGCTCACGAGTATGGCGCACCAGGACTGCTGGACTACGTCTCGGGCCGCCTGGACCGCCGCGTCGAGGCACTGGCCGCGACGCGCGGCGTGGCCGTGCGCTCTCGAACCGGCCTGGTGCTGCCCGGCCGGCCCTTGCGCCCGCGCCCGGGTGAGGTGCTGATCGCGCACCTGGCCTGGGGCCAGGAGCGGCCCGGCGCCTATGGGACCTGGGGCTTCTCCCTGCTCAGGCCGGCGACCTGGTCCACCGGCGGTCACAGCGTGGTCGTGCTGGAGGCCACCGCCGGCGGCGGCTGGCGGGTGCTCGATCCCAACCACCAGGGCATTCAGGACTGGCCGCGCCCGGGGATCGCCGTGACCGCTACCCGGCTCTCGCGAGGGGGGACTTAGGGGCAAGTGCCGGCACATAGGCGTTACGCCGGCGTAAAGCGACTCCGAGTGCCGGCACTTGGGGCGTTGCGCCGGCGCAACGTCCTTCGTCGGCTAGGACGCGCCTAGCTCCTCGACCTGGGCGACCATCCCGTCCAGGATCTTGAGGCCGGCGTCCCAAAAGCCCGGGTCGGTGATGTCCATGCCCACGCTGCGCACCAGCTGGTCCGGGGCCTGCGAGCCCCCCGCGGCCAGGAAGGCGAGGTAGGTGTCGACGAAGTCGGGCCCCACCTCCTTGTATCGCTGGTAGATCGAGAGCGCGAGCAGGTTCCCGAAGGCGTAGGCGTACACGTAGCCGGGAACCCGGATGAAGTGCCCGACGTAGCTCCACCACGGCAGGTGGTCCGCGGTCAGCTCCAGCGAGTCGCCGAACATGGCCTGCACTTTCTCCTGCCAGATCTCCCCCAGCTGATCGGGGGAGAGCTCGCCCTCAGCCCGCCGCGCGGTGTGGGCGGCGTGCTCGAAGCGGTTCATGGCGACCTGCCGGAAGATCGTCGCGAAGGCGTCCTCGACCTGGTGGCAGAGCATGGCCAGGCGCACGCGCGGGTCCTTCTCCTCGGCCATCAGGCGGTCGAAGGTGAGCTGCTCGCCGAAAACGGAGGCGGTCTCGGCCAGGGTGAGCGGCGGGTGGTAGTCGAAGATGTGCTGCCCCGCGGCCAGCCGGTCGTGCAGCCCGTGGCCCAGCTCGTGCGCCAGCGTCAGGGCGTCGTTGAGCTTGCCGGTGAAGTTCATCATCACGAAGGGATGGAAGCGCGGCGTGGCGCCCGCGCAGTAGGCCCCGCTCTCCTTCCCCTCCAGGACCGGCGCGTCGATCCAAGGCTGCTCGAAGAAGTCCTGCACCAGCTTGCCGGCCCGCGCTGAGAAGCGGTGGTAGGAGCCGAGCACCAGCTCGCGCGCCTCGTCCCAGGTCACGCGCCGCTCGACCTCCTCGATGGGCGCGTAGCGGTCCCACTCGTAGAGCTTGTCCAGCCTCATCAGGCGGCGCTTCACGGTGTAGTAGCGGCGCACCACGTCGTAGCGGTTGGTGACCGCCTGGACCAGGGCCTCCACGGCCTCGTCGGAGGTCTCGTTGGCCAGGTTGCGGGCGGAAATCCAGGACGGGTACTTGCGCAGGCGATCGGCGATGGCCTTGCTCTGCAGCACCACGTTGAAGGCATATGTGCGCGTGCGCAGGTCGCGGCGCAGGCCTTCGGTGATGGCCAGCGAGGCCTGCCTCCGCTTCTCGCGGTCGGCGTCCCGGATCAGGGAAAGGGCGATGGCCAGCGGCACCTCCTGGCCGTCGATGGGCGCCGTGATGGCGGCGCAGAGCTCTTCGAAGAGCCGCGTCCAGCTGCCCACGCCGACCGGGCTGATCTCGGTGAGCAGCGTCTCCTCGACCTGCGACAGTTGGTGGGGCCGCTCCTTGCGCTCCTGCTCCACCGTGTGCTCGTACACCGCCGCCTGGGGATCGGCGTAGAGGCGCTTGGCCTCCTCGTCGCTGAGGGCCGCCAGCTCGAGGGAGAAGAAAACCATGTGCTTGCCGCGCTCCGCGCCCGCCTCCCGGATGCGCCCGACCAGCTTCCCGGCCTCGTGGTCCTGGGTCTTCAAGGTATGCAGGAGGCTCGCGTACAGGCTCGGCCGCGCGATCGCGTCGTAGTGGTCCTCGAGGCTCTTCATCATCTCGACGAATTCGGCCGGGCTGAGCTGGGCCACACGGCCCCGGTAGCTCTGCTCGAACTCGCGGGCGAAGTCGAGACCCTCAGCCAGCACGGCCTCGATCCGGGGATCGTCGGGCCCCGAATACATCTCGGCCAGGTCCCAGCGGACGTTCTCGGCGCCGGTGGCGGCCGCCAGCGTTTCAGTCATCGGGGACCAAGCTTAGTCGCGAGCGCAGCGACCACTTCCGGGGCCGGCCACTCGCCCCGGTAGGCCCCGAGATTGATGTACCGGGTCACCTCTTCGAGCAATGGCGGCCGGCCCCGCTCGGCCAGGTACTCGAGCGGTGTCTCGGGCGGACCGCGCCGGCGGCCGAGACGCGCCTGCAGGCGGTCGTAGAGGCGGAGAAGCTCGACCTGGCCGGGAGGCGCCGATCCGCGCGAGCGCCGGCGCCGCCGGGACAGCAGCCAGGCGGCGGCGGCCACCGCCAGCACCGCCAGCGCCGCGGCGCCCGGCAGCACGCCCGCCAGACCCAGCGATCCCACCACCGAGGCCGGCGCGCCCAGCGTCAGGTGCGGGATCAGGTGGGCGAGTCCGCTGGCGGCGAAGCGGTCGGGAAAGCGGGTGGCCGCCAGCGCCAAATATCCCGGCGAGGGGTCGACCGGCACCCAGCCCCGGCTCGGGAAGTAGACCTCGACCCAGGCGTGCGCGTCCCGTTCCCGGACCACGGTCTGGTTGAGGACCGGATCGTAGTCGCCGGTCGCGTAGCCGGTGGCCAGGCGAGCCGGGATGCCGAGGCTGCGCAGCATCAGGGTCTCGGCGGTCGCGAACTGCTCGCAGTAGCCGACGCGCGCATCGAACAGGAACCAGTCGACGGGATCGCGGCCGGCCGGCACGTGCCCCAGCTGCAGCGAGTACTGGTAGTGCGCCTGCAGGTAGGTCGTGAGCGCCATCACCTGGTCGTACCGGGTCGGGCCCGACCCCGCCACGGCCTCGCGCGCCAGCTGGCGGGCGGCCGCCGAGAGACCGGCCGGATCGCGGTTGAGCGACATGTCGACGCCCTCGGCGGCCTTCAAGGAGGCCGGGCTGTAGTCGGGTAGGGAGCTGACGATCGAGTAGGTTTGGCCGGCGTGGATCGGACCCGGCGCCCGCCACGTGTCGTAGGCGTCGCGGCGCAGCTCCTCGGCCGGGAAGTAGATCGCCTGCACCGGCTGGGCGGCGTAGATGACGTCGGGCAGCGTGCGCAGGACGCGGAAGACCTGCACGAAGGTGCCCAGCTGCGGCCCCAGCGGCGGCGGGAGGCGGTGCTGGTCGGCGTAGGGCGGGAAGGTGCGGAAGTCGGCACGGCCGGCGGTCCACTGGCCGGCGCTGGGGTTCCAGGTATCGAAGACCTGGCCGCGCCAATAAGCGGGCGCGCCGGTGCGCACGTACATGACCACCGCGTCGCTGAGGCGGCCGCGGTAGCGGAGGTCGACGCTGCTGTTGGCCCCGCTGGAATCGCCGAACTGGACCAGCGGCAGGGCCGGGTTCTCGAGCTCGCCCTGAAAGTGCACGGCGTTCGGCAGCGAGACCACCAGCGGGCTTTCGGGGTGGGCGCTGGGCTGGGGCAGCATCCAGAACGCGGCGGCGCCGCCCAGCAGCACGGCCAGACCGCCCAGCGCGACCGGCCGCACCGGGACGGTGGTTCTGGCGTCGATCCGCTTCAGGTGCGAGGCCGTCCAGAAGCCGGCCAGGCAGAGGATCCAGGCGGCCAGAAAGAGGCCGAACGGGTAGTCCCAGGCATACACCGCGGCCAGATAGAGGACGGCCAGGCTGATCCAGATCGAGGAGTAGAGGTTGCGCCGTGTCTTGAGGTCGAAGCTGGTCACCGCGACCAGCAGCAGCGCGAAGTGGGCTTGGGGTAGCTGGCCGCCGAAGATGCCGCCCACCGAGTCGAGCACGAAGTAGGCCAGGCAGACGAAGACCAGGCCCGCGATCGCGGCTTGGCGCCAGAATCCGCGCGGCTGCTGCCGGCGCCTGTAAGAGACCAGGTGCCCGAAACCCGCTGCGCCCACCGCCAGCGGCGGCAGCAGGTAGTCCTGGCCGTAGTAGGCGATCGCCGCCGCGGCGACGCCGAACGCCGCCCAGGCGCAGACGCGGGCGGCGCCCGAGTCCTCGACCGGGCTGGCCGGAAGCCTCAGCTTCAGTCCAGCGGCCATTCCAGACCCACTTCGTCCAGCCGCCAGATGCGCTCCTGAGCGCCACGACGCCGCAGCTCGGCCAGGGCTTCGAAGACCCCCCGGTCGGCGCCGCCGGTGACCGCCACCGCCTCCCCCGCGGGTGGCGGCGCCGACTCACCCGCCGGCAGCTCGGGGTAGCGCGCCAGCCACTCCAGCAGCTCCCACCATGAATGCGCGCTGGGCTCCAGGCCCGGCGCCCACATGGTCACGCGGCCGCCCTCGCGCAGGCAGTCCCAGGCTTCCGAGGCGGCCAGCCGGGCCGCCTGATCAGCCTCGGCCGCGGTCTTCGGCGCAGCATCCAGGAGGACGGTCAACGTGCGCCGGCCGGGCGGCTCGAACTCGCGCACCACCAGCTCGCCGCGGCGGGCGCTGGTCCGCCAGTGGATGCGGCGCAGTGGATCTCCGCGCTGGTACTCGCGCACCCCGAAGATCTCGTTGCCGGAGCCGGCGCGCGGGGCCGCCAGCGCCGCCTCCACCTCGCGCTGGCGCCTCAGCGCCCCCAGCGAGGCGTAGCGCGGAAAGACCAGCGCCAGCTCGCGGTCCGGCAGCGCGCGCCGGCTGGCGAAGAGTCCCAGCGGATCGCCCG
>VBEO01000053.1 GCA_005881825.1 Chloroflexota bacterium
GGTGATGTTCTTCGACGCCGGCAACATGGAGCGGTCGGGAGCGGCCGTCCAGCACATCGCCAGCCACGCCACCATCGTCAACATCGACCACCACACCACCAACGCCATGTTCGGGCACCTCAACGTGATCCAGGCATCGCCGCCCGAGGGGGATGCCTCGGCGGTCGGCCAGATGGTGCTGGACATGCTGGTGGAGTTCGGCTGGCCGATCACCCCGAGCATCGCCACCAACCTCTACACCGCCCTGATGACTGACACGGGCGGCTTCCGGCACGAGAACACCACGCCGAAGGCGCTGGAAGACGCAGCGCAGCTGGCCCGGCTGGGGGCCGAGCCAAGCCACATCGCGACCATGGTCTACAAGTCGCGTCCGCTGACCACGCTGAAGCTGCAGGCGCTCTCGCTGGCCTCGATGCAGGTCGAGGTGGAGGGCCGCCTGGCCTGGGCCAAGGTGAACCGGCGCATGCTGCACGAAGCGGGCGCGGTGATGGCGGAGTCGGAGGGCATCATCGACACCCTCAACTCGATCGCCGGCCTCGACCTGGCCATCCTCTTCAAGGAGGTGAGCGGCAGCCTGACCAAGATCAGCGTGCGTAGCCGCGGACCGATCGACGCCGCCGCGCTCTGTGGGCGTTTCGGGGGTGGGGGCCACCTGCGGGCGGCCGGTGCGGAGATCCGTCTGCCTCTCCAGCAGGCGATCCCTAAGGTGCTGGACGCGGCCAAGGAGGCGATCGCCGCCGAAACGAGATGACCCACCCCACAAAATCTGCGATTTTGCGGGGAACCCCGGGATGAGGCCGGGCGTCCTGAACGTGATCAAGCCGGCCGGCGCCACCTCGTTCGCGGTCGTCAAACGCCTGCGCGACCTCAGCGGCGCGAGCAGGGTCGGCCACGCCGGCACCCTCGATCCGCTGGCCACCGGGGTGCTGCCGGTGCTCTTCGAGTCGGCCACCCGCCTCTCCGACTACGCGCACCGGCTGCCCAAGACTTATGAGGCGGACATCCATTTCGGTTTCACGACGGAGACCGATGACGCCGAGGGCGAGCGGCACCCGGTCGCCGACGCGGGTGGGCTGAGCGCGGCGGCGGTGGCCGGCGCCCTCCGGCTGTTCGTGGGCAGGATCTCGCAGGAGCCGCCCGCCTTCTCGGCGGTCAAAGTGGACGGCGAACGCTCCTACCGGCGCGCCCGCAAGGGCGACCTGGAGCGCCCCGCCGCCCGAATGGTCGAAGTCCACAGCGCCGAACTGCTCGGCTTCACGCCCGGATCCGAGCCGATGGCGAGCGTGCGGGTGGTGTGCGGCAGCGGCACCTACCTGCGGTCGCTGGCCCGTGACCTGGGAGCGGCACTGCGGGTGGGGGGCTACCTGGGGAAGCTGGTGCGCACCGCCTATGGTCCGCTCCGCATCGAGGAGGGGGTGGAGCTGGCGGCCCTGGAGAGCGCAGACGACGTCGAGGCGCGGCTGCTCCCGTCTGAGGTCGTGCTGCCCGAGATGAGCGCCGTGCGGCTGACCCTCGAGCAGGAGGCGCAGGTCCGCCAGGGACGCCCGGTGCGGGTTCTGCCGGAGCCCTCGCCCGGCCCGCTGCGCGCGCACGGGTCCGAGGGGCGCCTGGTTGCGCTCGGCCACACCGACCCCTTACGGCGGACGTTCGTGCCCGAGAAAGTGCTCAACTAACCGGGTTGCAGATTCACCGCGGCTTGCCCGCGCGGCCGCTGGGACCCGCGGTCATCACGATCGGCAGCTTCGATGGCGTGCACCTGGCCCACCAACGCCTGTTCCGGCAGGTCGTCGACGACGCGGCCGGCCTCGGCGCTGTGCCGGTAGCGGTCACTTTCGAGCCGCATCCTCGCTGCGTGCTGCAACCGGACCACTGCCCGCGGCTGCTGACCCTCCTGGATGAAAAGGCGGCCTTGATCGACGCCGGCGGCATCGCCGAGCTGGTCGTGATCCCGTTCGACCGCAACTTCTCCCAGAAGTCGCCCGCCGAGTTCATGGCCTGGCTGGGCGACGGCATGGAAGTGCGCGAGGTGGTGGCCGGCTACGACTTCGTCTTCGGCCGCCAGCGGGCCGGTACCTCAGCCTGGCTGCGCGAGCGCGGCTATCCGGTGGTCGAGGTCGACATGGTGGAGATCGACGGCCGCCAGGTCCACAGCTCGGCGGTCCGCGGGCTGGTCGGATCGGGCGAGGTCGGCGCGGCGGCCGACCTGCTCGGCCGCCACTACTCGGTGCATGGCGAGGTGGTGGAGGGCCACAAGCGCGGCCGTCAGCTGGGGTTTCCGACCGCCAACGTGGCCGTGGGCACTGCCAAGGCGGTGCCCGGGCCGGCAGCTTACGCGGGCTGGGCCCGCACCCGCGGGGGCGAGCGGATGGCGGCCATCTCGGTGGGCCACCAGCCCACGTTCGGTGGCGGCGACCTGGCCGTCGAAGCCCATCTGCTCGATTTCGACGCCGACCTGTATGGGCAGGATGTGGAGGTGCGCTTCGTCCAGCGCCTGCATCCCGACATCCGCTTCCCGTCGGTGGCGGCCCTGGTCGAGCAGATCGGCGAGGACGTGGACGAGACGCGCCGCCTGCTCACCGCCGGATGATCACCCCACAAAATCTGCGATTTTGCGGGGACCCCGCTTGACCCGCGTCCTGGTCATCGGCGGCGGGCTGGCGGGGTGCGTGGCGGCCGCGGCCGCCGCCCGCGACGGCGCCGAGGTGACGCTGGCCTGGCGAGCGCCGGGCGCCACCGCCCTGTACTCGGGCGGCATGGAGATCGCCGGCGAGCTCGCGCGCCTGCCCGAGGGCCACCCGCTCTGCCGGCTGGGCATGGACGCCATGGGCATCGGATCCGAGCTGGACGATGCCCTCTCGGCTCTGGTCTCCTGGCTGCAGCGCGCGGGGCTGGAGCTCGTGGGCAACGCACGCCGCGCCGGGCTCTATGCCGACCTGCTGGGCCGCCCGCGGCCGGCCAACCTGGTTCCCGCCAGTGTGGCGCCCGGCGAGCTGTCGAACCTGCGCGGCCGCCGGGTGGCGGTGGTGGGGATCGAGGGGGTCTCCGAATACGACGCCGAAAGCACGGCCGAGGCCATGCGCGAGCTCGGCGGCGTCGATGCCTTCGCACATGCGGCCGAGGTGGCCGACCTCCCGCCGGGCGCTTCGCTGACCGATCTCTACGGGCGAGCCGCCCCCGCCCTGCGGGGTCTGCGCGCGGAGGCGGTGGCCTTTCCGCCCGGGCTGGCCGGCCTGCCGGATCGCGGCTTCGAGCTGCTGGCCGTGGCGCCCGGCCCACACGGCCACCGCCTCCAGCAGGCGCTGGAGGCGATGGTTGCCGCTGCCGGCGTGCGTTCGCTGCAGACGGCCGTGCACGGGCTGGAAGGCGAGGCAGGCCGGCTGCGGGCGGCCCTGGCCGGCGACCAGGAGCTGGTCGCCGACAGCTTCGTGCTGGCGACCGGCCGCTTCATCGGCGGCGGCCTGGTGAAGCGCCGCCGCACCCATGAGCCGCTGCTGGGCCTGGGCGTCTTCTGGGAGGGCGAGCCGGCGGCAGTCAGCCGGCGGTTGCCGCGCCTCGAGTATCTCGAGCCCGGCCCGGCCTTCCAGGCGGGGCTGATGACCGACGACCGCCTGCGACCCCTGGCTGCCGACGGTCGCGTCGCCTTCGAGAACCTGCGGGCGGCGGGCGCCGTCCTGGGCGGCTGGGACGAGGGCGGAGAGATGGGCTTCGGCGTCCCGCTGCTCACGGGCTGGCTGGCGGGGCGCTGGTCGGCGATGTGAAGGCGGTCCATGACCTGTGGCCGCGCGGCGTCATCAGCCGGCGCGCGGGCGCGCCGGCGGCCGAAGTCGAAGTGCGCCGGCCGGCGACCTACGAGGAGGTCGCCAGCCTGCTCCGTTCTGGTACGCGCATGATCCCCTTCGGCGGCCTCAGCGGGGTGGTGGGGGCCGTGGCCCCAGACGCCGGCCAGGTCGCGCTCGACCTGGGCGGCTTCGACCGCATCCTCGCCATAGACGAGGTGGAGCTCACCGTGCACGTCCAGGCGGGCGTGCGGGGCCTCGACCTCGAGCAGGCCTTGAACGCGCGCGGGCTCACGCTCGGCCACCATCCCAGCTCACTGCCGGTGGCCACCGTGGGTGGCTTGATCTCGACCCGTTCCTCGGGCCAGGAATCGACGCGGCACGGCTCCATCGAGGACATGGTCCTGGGTCTGACCGTGGCACTCCCCGACGGCACGTTGGCCCGGCCACGCCCGGGACCGCGTTCGGCGGTGGGCCCGGCCCTGCACCAGCTGCTGGTGGGCGCCGAGGGCGGGCTGGGCGTGGTGTTGGACGCGGTACTGCGCGTGCACCGGCAGCCGGAGGCGGTCGAGGGCCGCGGCTGGCTTTTCGCCGACGTCGAGGCCGGCTTGGCGGCGGTGCGCGAGATCGTCCAGTCGGGGGTGCGCCCGCTCGTTCTGCGCCTCTATGATCCGGAGGACACGCAGTTCCAGGGCATCGCTGAACCGGGCTGCCTCTTAGTGGCGGCCACAGCGGGTGAGCCGGAGGTGGCTCGGGCGGAGGCGGCGGTGGTGGCGCGCGCGGCGGCCGCCGCCCGGGACCTCGGCCCTGAACCCTGGGAACGCTGGCGAAGGCACCGCTACGACCTCTCGGCGGAACGCATGCTGGACATGCTGGAGCCACCGGGCGCCTACCTCGACACCATCGAGATCGCCGCCGGCTGGCGCATCCTGCCGGAGGTCTATCGCGAGGTCAAATCCGCATTGACGGCCGGCTCCAGCCTCGCGCTCTGCCACTTCAGCCACGCCTATCCGCAGGGCTGCTGCGCCTACTTCACGTTTGCCGGTTCCTCCACCGACGAGGAGCAGGCGTTGGCCGCCTACGACCGCTGCTGGGCGGAGACCATGCGCATCTGCCTGGCCCGAGGCGCCACCATCAGCCACCACCACGGCGTCGGCCAGGCCCGGGCGGCGTGGGCGCGCCAGGAGCTGGACGGCTGGTGGCCGGTCTGGGAGAAGGTGCGTGCCGCCCTCGACCCCGGCGGTGTCATGAACCCCAAGGCTGTGGGCGGGCGATGAAGCCGGTGCTGGTGGTCGTGAACCCTGCATCCGGCGGAGGTCGCACGGCGAAACGCTGGCCGGAGGTTGCCTCCGTGCTGGCGGGCACCGGCCTCGACTGCCAGGCGGTGTTCACCGCTGGTCCAGGAGACGCGACCCGGATCGCGCGCCAGGGCGTGCGCGAGGGCCGCGCGCTGATCGTGGCCGCGGGCGGCGATGGCACCATCAGCGAGACCGCGGCCGGCTTCTTCGCCGATGGCAAGCCGGTGCCGTGCGAGACCCGCTTCGGCGTCCTGCCCACCGGCACCGGCGGCGATTTCCGGCGCACCTTCAACATCCCGATCGATCCCCGCAGCGCCGCCCTGGTGCTGGCCGGCGGCGGGCGGCGCCGCATCGACGCCGGGCTGGTGCGCTACGTCGACCGCGATGGGCGTCCCGAGCAGCGGATCTTCGTCAACATCGCCGATGCGGGAATCGGGGGCGAGGTCGTCCACCGCGTCAACACCGGCCCCAAGTCCCTGCCCGGCCCGGTCACGTTCTACCTGGCGTCGGTGCGGACGCTGCTGTCCTGGAAAAACCGTCCGCTGGCGGTGACCATCGACGGCCTGCGCCGGGAGCTGGTCGCCCAGCAGGTGGTGGTCGCAAACTGCCAGTACTTCGGCGGCGGCATGCGGATGGCGCCCACGGCGCTCCCTGACGACGGGCTGCTGGACGTGATCGTGGTCGGCGATCTGAACCCGGTCGAGAACGCGCGCGGCCTGCGCCGGATTCGCAAGGGCACTCACCTCGAGGAGCGCAACCCCAAGGTCAAGGCCTACCGGGCCAAGCGGGTCGAGGTGGAGTCGGAGTTTCCGGTGCCGCTGGACGTGGACGGCGAGGACCCCGGCACCGTGCCCGCGATTTTCGAGGTGATCCCACAGGCGCTTACCTTGATGGTCCCAATGTGACCCGCGGCGTCATCGCCACCCCGCACTTCCTGGCCAGCCAGGCCGGCGCTGAGGTGCTGCGGGAGGGCGGCAATGCGGTCGACGCGGCGCTGGTCGCCGACGCGGTGCTCTGCGTCGTCTACCCGCACATGACCTCGATCGGCGGCGACCTCTTCGCCCAGGTCTGGCCGGCAGGGTCGACGGTGACGGTGCCGGGCACCGTCGAGGCTTGGGGCAGGTTGCTGGAGACCTACGGCACCGTGGGTATGGGACGGGTGGTGGCGCCGGCGGTGGCGCTGGCGCGGGATGGCTTCCTGGTCACCGAGGGCCTTTCGCGCCACCTGCACGACCACTTCCAGTGGCTGATGACCGATCCCGAGGCTCAGCGCTTGCTGCCGCCGCTGATGCCAGGCATGCTGATGCGCAACCCGGACCTGGCACGCTCCCTGGAGCTGATCGGCCGGTTCGGCGTCAACGTCTTCTACCGGGGTGAGCTGGGCGCCGCCATCAGCTCTGCGATCGCGCGGCGAGATGGCCTGGTCACGGCCTCCGACCTGGCCACCCACCGCGGGCGCTGGAGCACTCCGCTGGCGGCCAGCTATCGCGGCCTGACCGTCTACGAGATGCCGCCGCCCACCCAGGGCTTGCTGGCACTGGCGCTGATCCGGCGCCTGGAGCGGCTGACACCCGATATCCTGCGACCGGGGCCGCCCCTGGCGCGCGAGCTGTACCGGCTACGCGACGTCGCCTACCCGCTGCGTGACCGGTACATCAGCGACCCCGACTTCGTGTCGGTGCCGGCCGAGCCTTTCCTGGACCCCGAAGTGGCCGGGGTGGGGAGGGGGGAGGCGATTCCCGAGGGCGACACCATCTACCTCTGCGCGGCCGACGAGGAGGGCAACCTCGTCTCGCTGATCCAGAGCGTCGCCAACTCCTTCGGTTCGGGCGTGATCGCCGAGGGCACCGGGATCCTGCTCCAGAACCGCGGCGTCTACTTCAGCCTCGAGCCGGAGCACGTCAACCGCCTGGAGCCGCGCAAGCGGACCATGCACACGCTGATCCCGGCGCTGGCGGCCCGGACCGGCGAAGACCGGCCCTGGGCGGCTTTTGGGTCGATGGGCGCGGACGGGCAGCCCCAGGTTCAAGCTCAGGTCTTCGTCAACCTGGCCGACGGCGGTCTCGACCCCGCCGCAGCGGTGGCGGCGCCCCGGGTGCGGGTGGCGCCCGGGGGCGGCGAGCTATGGGTCGAGGCCGACTACCCAGGTGCAGACGAGCTGCAGCGCAGCGACCTGCCCGTGAAGCTGCTGCCGCCGCGCAGCACGTCCATGGGCCACGCGGCGGCGTTGGTGGTGGACGGGTCCGGGCAGTGGCGCGCCGGCGCCGACCCCCGATCAGACGGCTCCGTCGAATTCGCCTGAATCCCGATCCCTCTGGCGGCGGCGATGATGCGGCGGCGCACCCTGACCCTGACACTCGCGAACGCGTCCAAGTGCCGGCACTCGCCATCGGCGATGAGTGAGAGAGGGCGCGAGTGCCGGCACATCTCGCAAGAATCGGCTGGTGGCAAGGGCGTTGCGCCGGCGCAGCAGCCTGATGCGGGTCCAGTCAAGGGCGTTGCGCCGGCGCAACGCCGATCGATCAGGGCCGAAGCCGGCCGGCCGGTATACTTACCGGTCGGTTTGGCAGTCGATAGCAAGAAAGCGAATCTGATCGGGGAGCACCGGCTCCACGAAACGGACACCGGGTCGCCCGAGGTCCAGATCGCCCTCTTCACGGAGCGGATCCAGCAGCTCACCGAGCATCTCAAGGTGAACAAGAAGGACCATCACTCCCGCCGTGGCCTACTTCTCCTGGTCGGGAAGCGGCGTCGACTGCTCAACTACCTGAGCCGCAACGACGTCGAGCGCTACCGCGCTCTGATCTCGAAGCTCGGGATCAGGAGGTAATACAACAGGCCGGAGGTCGGTCCCCGGGTCAGGCCCTTGAAGGCCGGCGGTCGAGCTGCAAGCAGTTCCCGACCAGCCTTCAAGCACCTGGCTCACCGACAGACCTCCGCGCCAATGGAGGTAGTACGTGGCGATAGTCACGAAGCAACTGAATGTGGCCGGACGGCAGGTCACCATCGAAACCGGCCGGGTGGCCGAGCAGGCCAATGGCGCGGTGGTCATCCGCGCCGGGGACACCGTCGTCCTGAGCACGGCCACCATGGCCAGGACGCCGCGCGAGGGCGTCGACTTCTTCCCGCTCACCTGCGACTACGAGGAGAAGCTCTGGCTTCCGCAACGACGTGCAGGTGGTCTCCACCGTGCTCAGCGTGGACCAGGAGAACGACCCCGCCATCCTCTCGATCAACGGCGCCTCGGCGGCGCTGACCATCAGCGACGTCCCCTTCGAGGGCCCCATCGGCGCCGTGCGCATGGGCTACATCGACGGCCAGGTGGTGGTCGACCCACCCCAATCCCGGATGGAGGACTCGCAGCTCGACCTGGTGGTCGCCGGCACCGCCGATGCCATCCTGATGGTCGAGGCCGGCGCCAAGGGCGTCACCGAGCAGGTGGTCGTCGATGCCCTGGAGATGGCGCACGACGACATCCGCGGGATCTGCGAAGGCCTGGCTCAGCTGCGCAATGAGGCCGGCATCGAGAAGTTCACCTTCACGCCCCCCAGCTACCCGCAGGAGCTGATCGACGCCGTCGACGAGTTCGTGGCCCCGCGCCTGGACGAGGCGGCCTTCAAGAAGGAGAAGTCGACCCGCAACACCGCGCTCGACGAGCTCCGCGCCGAGACGCTGAAGGCGGTCGGCGAGCGCTTTCCAGAGCAGTCTCTGGCCATCGGTTCGCTCTTCGACAAGAAGCTCAAGGACCGCGTCCGCCAGCGCATCATCGAAGAGGGCGTGCGGCCCGACGGCCGCGGTCCCCGCGACATCCGGCCGATCAGCGTCGAGGTCGGGGTTCTCCCGCGCACACACGGGTCGGGCCTTTTCACACGCGGGCAGACCCAGGCCCTGACGATCCTGACCCTGGGCACCATGGGCGACCAGCAGAAGTTGGACGGGCTCGGCCTCGAAGAGACCAAGCGCTACATGCACCACTACAACATGCCGCCGTACTCGGTGGGCGAGGCGCGCCCGCTGCGCAGCCCCGGCCGCCGCGAGATCGGGCACGGCGCGCTCGCGGAGCGCGCCCTGCTGCCGGTCGTCCCCAGCGTGGAGGAGTGGCCGTACACGATGCGGCTCGTCTCCGAGATCCTCTCCTCCAACGGCTCCACCTCGATGGCCTCGGTATGCGGCTCGACGCTGGCCATGATGGACGCCGGGGTGCCCCTCAAGGCGCCGGTGGCGGGCATCGCCATGGGCCTGGTCACCCGCGAGGGCGGGTATCGCGTGCTCACCGACATCCAGGGCGTCGAGGACGCGCTGGGAGACATGGACTTCAAGGTGGCGGGCACCCGCGAAGGCATCACGGCACTGCAGATGGACATCAAGATCAAGGGGCTCACCCGTGAGCTGATGGCCGAGGCTCTGGAGCAGGCCCGCGAGGCGCGGCTCCACGTGCTGGAGCGCATGCTCGACGTGATCCCCGAGCCGCGGCGCGAGATGAGCGCCTACGCGCCCCGCATCACCACCATCCAGATCAACCCCGACAAGATCCGCGACGTGATCGGTCCCGGCGGCAAGGTGATCCGCAAGATCGTGGAGGAGACCGGCGCCCAGATCGACATCGAGGACGACGGCCGAGTCTTCATCGCCTCTACGGATCAAGACGGCGCCAAGCGGGCGATCGACTGGATCAAGGGCCTGACCGACGAGGTCGAGGTGGGCCGCATCTACCGCGGCAAGGTGGTGCGCATCCTGCCCTTCGGCGCCTTCGTCGAGGTGCTACCCAACCAGGACGGCCTGGTCCACATCTCCAAGCTCACCGACCACCGGGTCGAGCGGGTCGAAGAGGTGGCCAACGTGGGCGACGAGATCATGGTCAAGGCGACCGAGATCGACAGCCAGGGCCGCCTCAACCTCTCCCGGCAGGCCGCCATCGAGGAGCTCACCGCGCGCGGTGAGCCGATCGACGAGAGGATCGACAAGGAAGCCATGGCGGTGGCCCTGGCTTCACCGCCCCAGGAGCGCGAGGAGCGCCGGGGCGGCCGCAACGGCCGCGATCGCGGCGGCCGCGACCGAGGCCCCCGCCGCTAAACGAAGGGGGCGGGGCCGCGAGGCCCCGCCCCCAAGAACTCAGTTCAGGCAGTTAGACCGAGGTCGGCTCGTGGGTCTCGTAGCGAGTGCCCACCGCCTTGGCAACCTCGGGCGTACGGGCCCGGACGATGGCGAACCAGAGGATGCCCGCCGCCGCCCAGGCGAAGAACCAGTAGGGAAGCGCGTCGTAGGGCGGCGTGAGCGGAGAAAAGTACTGCCCGATCAGTGGGATGGTGGTGGGCAGCCAGCTGGCATAGAACACGATCACCATCGACGCCGCGCCGACGATGCCGGTCAGCCAGACCAGCGGCTTGCTCTCGCCACTCTTGGACAGGAAATAGGGCGCGGCCGCGGACACTAGTCCGTAGCCGAGCATGAAACCGAAAGTGGCCAGAGTTCCGAACCAGCCCGTCACCTCGACGGCGGTTTTCCCGAAGAGGATGAAACCGGCCGGAATCAAGAACATCGGCAGGCCGGCGACATAAATGCCAAGGTGCGGCGTCTTTCGCGACTTGTGCACGCGAGTCAGGAAGGCGAAGCCCATCTCGTCGTGCGAGATGGTCAGCATCATCCTGGCCGCGGCGTTGATGCAAGCCAGGGTGCAGGCGAACATGCTGCAGATGATCCCGATGTCGATGATCGGCGCCAGGAAGCCGATGCCCACCTTCTGGGCCAGGTCCGGCATCGGGGCCGAGCTCTTGGCGAACTGGTCGGTGCCCTGGAAGCCCAGCACCTGCGAGTAGGACACGATCACGTAGAAGACGCCGACGATCAGCGCGCTCATGACGATCGCGCGCCCGATGTTCCTCTGCGGGTTTTTGGCCTCCATGCCCAGCGCCCCGGCGCTCTCGAAGCCCACGAAGGCGAAGATGGCCAGCGTCACGCCGACCAGCATGCCGCCGGGTTTGACGCCGTTGAAGGTGAACTGGTTGCCGTCTACCGGCCCGTGGGCGATCCAGATCGTGACGCACAGGAAGAGGATGATCAGGATCGAGATCGACTCCAAAGTGAGCGAGGTGCGGGCCGACAGGCCCATGTCTGCGATCGCCACCGCGATCGGCAGGGCGGTATCGATAGCGAGCAGGACAAGGATGAGGGTGCGGTTGTCGGCGGATATCCCCATTACTCGGCTCAGGAAGTCACCGCCGAAGATCGCGAAACCCAGGGTGGTCGCGATTCCGGTCGCAATGTAGCCGAGCAGCAGGCCCCAGCCGGACGCGTGCCCGGCGGCCGGCCCGAAGCCCCTGGTGACCCACACGTAGAAGCCGCCTGCCGAATTCATCTTGCGGGCGAACTGGGCCGCGCAGTAACCGACGCAGACCATGGTGATGACGGCCGCCACGAAAGACAGCCAGGTCCCGTTGCCAGCGTTCAGGAAGACCAGCAGCGGGAGCAGCGCCATGGCGGCCGAGGGCGCGGCGTTGGCGACGGATTGCGCCAGCACCTCCGGCATGGTGAGCACGTTGCGGCGCAGGGTGGTGGCTCCGGCTGCCTGCGACGGCTCGGCCACGACCACGGTTTCCCTGAGCGGCGATGGGGACGGCGCGTCCCCAACCGCCCTTCCGGGTGGTACCTGCGTTTCGGACATTTTTCTATCCCCCTCTCAGTAGTCCGTCAGTGACCGTTGTGCTGCGCGTGATCGCCGGCCGGATGGTGGCAGGCTTCCGGCACCGGCACGTCCAGTGACGGGTTGCCGTCGAAGAAGCCCTGCGGCTGCAGGTGGAAGCCGATGTACTTGACCGGCATCACGGGCCACTCCTCAGGCCGGACCGGGTGATGGGCGCCCATCGCTGGTCCGGGTCGTAAGCCGTCACCCACAGGTGATTGGTCGTAAACCGGGCCCGCGCCAGCGCCGGCGCCTCCGGCTGGTAGAAGGGCAGGATGTTCTCGCCCGGCATCAGCTTGTAGGCGACCGGTTCACCGAGCCCGTTCAGCTGGTTCGGGTTGGAGATCTTCCAGTAGCGCGCGGCCATGGGTTCGAGCTTGCGCTGCGCCTCGGACTCCTTCTTGAGCAGGCGCTTGTTCACCGTCCAGGCGTTGCCGTGCGGGTTCTCGGGGCCGGGCGGCACGGCTGCGCTGTCGCACTCGTAGACGGAGTTCTGAAGGCCGTCGACCATCATGTCGAGGCGGACGCTGAAGAAGTGTTGGTGGTTGGGCCCGTAGATGCCGGGGGCCACCACCTCGCCGTACTTCGGCTTCTCGCCCGGCGCCACGGCGCCATTGGACATGACGCCGGTCATCTTGACCTCGTAGCCGATGCCGCCGTCCTGGTAGAGGTACCAGAAGTAGCCGTACTCGTAGTTGCCGACGGTGGCGATCATGGAGACGACCAGGCGTCGCGAGCGGCGGACCTCGGTGGCCGTGGTCCGGAAGTCCTGGTGCTTCCAGAGGATCCCGTAGTCCTCCTCGTGCATGCAGATCGCGTTCTTCAAAATCAGCGGGTTGCCGTCGTTGTCGTTGATGACGCCGTCGAAGTAGCGGATCTCGCCCAGGCAGTCGCAGCCCAGCTCCAGGCTGTTGGCGAGCATGCCGATGCCGTACTCCCCCATGTCGAAGACGTTCTTGCGGTGATGAGTCGGCGCTGGATCGCCGTAGGGGATGAACATCTCGGAGAGCGAAGCCCGGTAAAGGATCGGCCGCTCGCGTCCTTTGTCTTTGTAGGAAACGGTGTAGAGCACCAGTCCCTCGCGCGGCGTGAAGCCGATCCGGAAGCTCCACTTCTGCCAGCGCACCAAGCGGCCTTCGACCTGGAAGCTGGGGCCGTCGGGCTGCGTGATCTCGATCGCCTTCAGATCCTGGCGCGGCCCGTCCGGGAAGTGCGGGAAATTCTCGGGATCACTGATGCGGTCGGCCTCGTAGTTGGCCTTGCGCTCCGGGATGGGAACGATGCCGTGGTCCTCGATGTCGACGACCTGGTTGGTGTCGAGGTCGAACTTCACGATCAGGCCCTCGACGGGGCGGGCGTAGGCGAACTCGCCCTCGCCGGTGCGCAGCCAGGTCAGGGGGCGCACGAAGCGGCCCTTCTGCGGGTCGTCGGCCGCGCTGTTCCAGCCCACCGACCAGGGGTCCAGGATGGCCAGGCTGAAGTCGGTGACCCCGCGCTTGCGCATCGCCTCCTGCCATCGGGGGTCGGCCCTGACCGCCTCATCGGCGGCCATGAACTCCTCGAGCATGATCGAGGCCTGTACGTCGTCGAGCCGCTTGAAGGAAAGGACCTTCTCGTTGGTGATCGAGACCACCGCCTCGTAGGTCGTCTTTTCGGCACGTTCGCGGATGGCGATAAAGGCCTGGCGATCGATGCCGTTGCCATTGAAAGAGAGCACGGCCTGCTTGGCCGGTTCTTTGAGAGAGACGTAAACGAAGCGAGCGCTGTCTTTTAAGCCTCGCTCACGCTTCAGGATCTGTGACGCCGCGGAAATCTCTTCCGGTGTCAGCGGATCCAACGGGTGCGTCACACCCGCGGATGTCTTCGGCGCCGTTTGCATGGACACCACCCCCGTATGAGTCGACTGCGAGCAAAGCGAGGTTAGTCTCGCAAATGGGTTTCGTCAAACGCGACTACGCCGGCGGCGTCGGCCGGGGTGACGACCTCGAAACCGCGCTGCAAAACCACCGGCCCCAGGTGCTGGTCGATTTCACGCATCCGTCGGCCGGCCTCGACAACGCTTTGGCCGCGGTGGCGGCGGGCGCCGCGCCGGTGGTCGGTACCTCCGGGATTCCGGCCGAGGACATCGAGCGCCTGGAGCGGGCCTGCGCGGAGCGGGGAGTGGGCGGGATCGTGGCGCCCAACTTCGCTGTCGGCGCGGTGCTCATGATGTGGCTGGCCGAAAGGGCCGCGCCCTTCTTCGACGCCGCCGACGTGATCGAGATGCACCATGCGGCCAAGGCCGATGCACCCTCGGGCACCGCCGTGGCCACGGCCCGGCGCATGGGGGTCGCGCGCGAGCGTCCGTTTGCGTACTCGCGCACCGAGAAGGTGGTGCTGGAGGGGGCGCGCGGGGCCGAGAGCGAGGGCGTGGCCGTCCACTCGGTGCGGCTGCCGGGCGTGCTGGCCGAGCAGGAGGTGATCCTCGGCCTGCCCGGGCAGACTTTGACCATCGCCCATCGCACCATCTCGCGCGAGTGCTATGCGCCCGGAGTGCTGCTGGCGATCCGGCGGGTGGCCTCCGGGCCCGGCTTTTTCCGGGGGTTGGAGCCACTGCTTGGCCTAGCCTGAGGCGGCCGATTTTCATGAAAACGCCCCGGTTGCCGCTCCGGCGGGGCCGCAATTTCACGAAAACGCACCGAATGTGGGCCGCGGCCGCGCCTCTAAACTTGCCTTATGCCTCCCCCCGCCGGTGAATTGAACATTGCCGTCGTCGGCGCGACCGGCATGGTCGGCCAGGAGATGCTGCGCATCCTGGCGCAGCGGGGGGTCGGCGCCAAGCGCGTGAAGGCCCTGGCCTCAGAGCGCTCCTCGGGACTGGAGATGCCCTACGACGGGGCCCGGATCCGGATCGAGGTACTCGACGAGAATGCGTTCGAGGGCGTCGACCTCGCACTCTTCATGGCCGGCAGCGATGTCGCGCTCCGCTACGCGCCGGTGGCCGCCGAGGCCGGCGCGCTGGTGGTCGACAACTCCAGCGCCTGGCGCATGAAGGAGAACGTGCCCCTGGTGGTTCCCGAGGTCAATCCCGAGGACATCCGCGACAACGAGGGCATCATCGCCAACCCCAACTGCTGCACCATCCCCCTCACCGTGGTCTTGAAGCCGATCCAGGAACGCGCGGGCCTGGAGCGGGTCCTGGTCTCCACCTACCAATCGGCCAGCGGCGCCGGCAAGGCTCTGGTCGAGGAGCTGGAGGAGCAAACCCGGGCCCTGGCCGCCGGCAGCACGCCCGAGGTCACCGTCTACAGCCACCAACTCGCCTACAACGTGGTCCCCGGGGGCTGGAAGCCCGAGGCGGAGGGCTACAACGAAGAAGAGGTCAAGATCGTCAACGAGTCGCGCAAGATCCTGCACCAGCCCGAGCTGCGGATAACCGCCAACTGCGTGCGGGTGCCGGTGCCCATCGGCCACGGCGAATCCGTCTTCGTGGAGACGCGCGAGATGCTGTCGGCCGGCGAGGTGCGCGAGCTGTTGGGCTCGGCGCCGGGCGTGATCGTGCAGGACGATCCGCACGCCAAGTTGTACCCGACACCGCACGAGGTCGCGGGCCGCGACGAGGTCTACGTCGGACGCATCCGCAACGATCTCTCGGCCAGCCACGGCGTCGTGCTCTGGGTGGTCGCCGACAACCTCCGCAAGGGCGCCGCCCTCAATGCCTGGCAGGTGGCCGAAAAGGCCGTTGAGATGGGAGTGATCTAGAAGAGATGGCGACCAACATCGGCCGGCTGCTCACCGCCATGCTGACCCCGTTCACCCCCGACCGCGCCATCGACTATGGCAAGGCGGGCGAGCTGGCGGCGCTGCTCTGCGAGGACGGTTCCGACGGTGTGGTCGTTTTCGGCACCACCGGCGAGGCGCCGACGCTGAGCGACGAGGAGAAGATCGAGCTGGTGCGCGTGGTGCGCGCCGCCATCCCGGGCAAGAACGTGGTGGCCGGCGTGGGCACCAACAGCACGCACCACTCCGTCGAGATGGGCGAGAAGGCCATGCAGGCCGGGGCGGACGCGCTGCTCGCGGTCGTGCCCTACTACAACAAGCCGCCCCAGGAGGGCATGTTCCAGCACTTCAAGGCGATCTCCGAGGTGGGGCCCACGATCATGTACAACATCCAGGGGCGCACGGCCATCAACATGACCGTGCAGACCACGCTTCGCTGCGCGGAGCTGCCGGGCGTGCTGGGCGTCAAGGAGGCCAGCGGCTCCCTCGACCAGATGAGCTTGATCTGCGCCGCCAAGCCGGAGCGGTTCCGGGTCTGGGCCGGCGACGACGGCATCGCCCTGCCCCTGCTGGCGGTGGGCGGCTATGGCGTGATCTGCGTGGTCAGCCACATTGCCGGCGGATCGATGAAGCGGCTCATCGAAGCCTACATGGCCGGCGACGTCGATAGCGCTCGCTCGATCCATCTCCGGCTGGCCCCGGTCATCAACGCCCTCATGACCACGGCCGCCAACCCGGTCCCGGTGAAGATGGTCGTCAACGAGCTGGGATTCAAGGCCGGGCCCTTCCGCCTGCCGCTGACGCCCCTCACGGACGAAGAGCTGGCGAAGGTCATGAAAACCGTGCGCGCCGCTGGGGACGTCATCACTTTCAAGCCAGGAGTCAAGGTCGCCTAGCACCAATCCGGAGCTCGAGCTCCTGCACACGCAGGTGCTCGCCTGCAGCCGGTGCGGCCTGCATGCCACGCGCACGCAGGCTGTGCCGGGCACGGGTCCCTGTCCCGCCGACGTGATGGTGGTCGGCGAAGCCCCAGGCTTCAACGAGGACGTCCAGGGCAAGCCCTTCGTCGGTGCTGCCGGCAAGCTGCTGGACAAGCTGCTGGAGCGCATCGGCCGCGGCCGGGACACCGTCTACATCACCAACGTCCTCAAGTGCCGCCCACCCCAGAACCGCGACCCCATGCGGATGCTGCCCGGCGTGGGCTCGATCAGCCGCGTGCACGGCCAGATCTTCATGCGCGGCGGCGTGGCCTTCATGCCCGTCTACCATCCTGCCGCGGCCCTCCACAACGGATCGCTCGTGCGCGACCTGGAGCAGGATTTCGACCGCGTTCGCGGCTACCTGGACGAGGTCCTGAAGCCGCCTGAGCCGGAGCCGCTGGCCGAACCCGATCCGGAACCCTCAGCGGAGCAGCTCTCCCTCCTGAATTAGTGACGGAACCGAAGCTCCGGTATGTGCCGCTTGGCGGGCTGGGCGAGGTCGGCCTGAACATGTGGGCCCTGGAGTGGGAGGGCCAGGTCCTGGTGGTGGACGCCGGGCTCATGTTCCCGACCGAGGAGATGCTGGGAGTCGACCTCGTGATCCCCGACGTGTCCTGGTTGCTCGAGGAGGGCCGGCGGGTGCTCGGCATCTTCCTCACCCACGGCCACGAGGACCACATCGGCGCGCTGGCCTTCGTGCTCAAGCGTCTCAACGTGCCCGTCTACGGCACCCGGATGACGCTGGGACTGGCGCGCCACCGGCTCAAGGAGCACCGGATCCTGCGCGAATCGGACCTGCGTGAGGTGCGCGCCGGCGACCGGGTGCAGCTGGGGCCGTTCCGGGTCGAGACCGTGGCCGTCTGCCACAGCATTCCCGACGGGGTGGCCCTGGCCATCCAGACGCCCGTCGGCCGGGTCGTCTACACCAGCGACTTCAAGCTGGATCCCGATCCTCTGTATGGCCCGCCAACCGATCTCGAACGCTTCCGCAAGCTCGGCGACGAGGGCGTGCTGCTTCTGCTCAGCGATTCGACGAACGCGGAGCGGCCGGGCGTCAGCGGCAAGGAGCGCGACCTGGTGCCGGTCTTCGAGGAGATCTTTCGGGACGCACCGGGCCGCATCGTGGTCTGCACCTTCGCCTCCAACATCCACCGCATCCAGCAGGTGGTCTCGCTGGCCGCCCGCCATGGCCGCCGGCTGGCGGTGGTGGGTCGGAGCATCCAGAATGCCTTCGAAACCGCTCGCGAGCTCGGCCACCTGGAGGTGCCGCCCGGGCTCGTGGCCCGCATCGAGGACCTGGCCGGCGATCCCCGCGCCGTCCTGCTCAGCGCGGGCAGCCAGGGCGAGCCGCTCTCCGCCCTCTCACGGTTCGCGGCCCAGCGCCACAACCTGGTCAACGTTCAGGCCGGCGACTGGGTGCTGCTCTCGGCGCGGCCCATCCCCGGCAACGAGCGGCTCGTCAACCGGACCATCAACAACCTGTACCGGCACGGCGCGCGCGTCTTCTCGGCCGACACCGACCACGTCCACGTCTCCGGGCACGCCCATCGGGACGAGCTGCGCCAGCTGCTCGAGGCCGTCCGCCCGCGCTACTTCATCCCCGTCCACGGCGAGTACCGGCAGCTTGTGATGCACGCCGAGCTGGCGCGGGAGGCGGGGATCGCCGACGACCGCCGGCTGGTGGTCGAGGATGGCCGCGCGGTCGATCTCACGGACGATTCCATGCGCGCGGGCGAGGAGATCAGCGCGGGCTTCGTGTTCGTCGACGGAGTCGGAATCGGCGACGTGGAGCGCGTGGTGCTGCGGGACCGGCGGCACCTGGCCGGCGACGGCATCCTGGTGATCACGGTCGCCGTGGACCGGGAAAATGGGGCCGTGCTTTCGGGCCCGGAGCTGATCTCGCGCGGCTTCATCGAGAAGGACACCTCCGAGGATCTGATGCGGGAGGCACGGGAGGAGGTTCTGGCCACGGTGCGCAAGTTCCAGGGCGGGAGGCCGGAGTCCGAGATCCTGCGCGAGGCGGTTCGTGACGCGGCCTCGCGCTTGCTGCACAAGCGCACCCGCCGGCGCCCGATGGTGATCCCGGTCGTCACCGAGATATGAGCCGATGAAGCTGCCGCCGATGGCGCTGACGGCGCCATCTCTTTGCCCGCGCTGCGATGCGCCGGCGATCATGACCGACCACTGCATCCAGTGCGCACTGCCGCTGCGCCAGTGCGGATCCTGCCAGGGCATCGCGGGCCCGTTCGACCGCTACTGCGGCTTCTGCGGCTACGAACTGGTCCAGGGCGCACGCCGGGCGCCGCTCTGGCGCCTCTGGCTGCTCGCCGCCCTGATCCCCCTGGCTGCCGGGATCGCCTTCGGCTTCTCGCCCTGGGCCCGGCCGGCCGCCCACACGGTGGCGGGCATCGTCGGCAATACCGAACCCACGCCCAACCCCGCGACCAGCCAGCAGCTGCGCAGCGACAGCCTCGCCTTCTCCTACGTGGCGCCCAAGGACTGGATCGAGACGGACTACAGCCGCGCGCCTGACCCATCCAGGGTCCTGCCCGAGGTCGTGGTCGTGCACTTCCCCCCGGACGCCGTCAAGGTTTCCGACGCCAAGGGCGATCTGCTGCAGGTGAGAGGCCAGGCCGCGATCCTGCTGCTGGGCCGGCCAGCCGGCGCCCCGCCGCCGGCTGTCGATCCGTCCGACCCGCAGGCCGTGCTGGCCGCCGAGGTCACGCCGCTGATCGCAGCTCCGCCCGCCGGTGTGAAATTCGAGGTGGTAACGCCGGTGCACGCTGTGACCGTCAATGGCCGCCCGGCGGCGGCGGTGGTTCTTCGCCTGACCCGCGACAGCGGTACCTACTACTTAGAGCGGGCCTACATCGCCTCGCCCACGACGGGCCGGCCGCCGCTGTTCGCGTTCAGCGCCCTGGTTCCCAGCAACGACTGGGACAGCGCGGGGGACAGCCAGCGCGTCGACCAGGTCCTGCGCTCGGTCAAACTTTCCTAGGGCGGGGCAGGCCCCGTCCCTACAGGCCGGCCCGGTTCAGTTGGGCCCCGCACTCCACGCAGAACGTGTGGCGCGTGAGGTTGTGCTGCCCACAGCGCTGGCAGACCAGCCGCCGGGGCGGCTCGGCGGGCACCCAGCGCTCGCGGTCGTGGCGGTACCAGCTGCCGTCCTCAGGCCCGAGCACCCAGGACCGCCCCTCGCCGTCGACAACGGCCAGCCCGCGCACCGCTGCCCGGAAGGCCCGTGCGTCGAGCACGCCCTGCCGGCGCTCCTCCTGGAGGGTGCGAAAGCGGTGCTCGGCCATACCGAACGGGTCGACTGCCACCGGCTGATCCTATAAAGTCCGCTGCAGGCAGTCCCACAACCGGTCCTCCCATGCGTCGCACCAACTACAAGAAGAAGACCTACTCGCGCACCCGCGCCCCCAGTCGCGCTCGACCGTCGAAGCGCGCGCACCCGCGGGGCCCGGTGCTGACCGCTCTCCAGGCCCGCGAAGCCGCGGGCGTGGTCCTGATCGGCAGCGCGCTGTTGGCCGTCGTCGCCGAGCTGATCGGAGGCGGCACACTGCTGCACGGGCTGGCGGCCTCGCTCAGCCAGGCTTTCGGCTACGGCTGGCCGCTGCCGGTGGCGGGGGCGCTGGTCTGGGGCGGGCTCTGGATCTACCCGCATGCTCCCCGGCTCCGCAAATCGGACGTGGCGGCGGTGCTCGGGGCGGCGCTGGCGCTGCTCGGGCTGCTGGCCTTCAACGGCGCCGGCGGCACCGCCGGCGCCTCGGTGCACCGCCTCATTTCCGGACTGGTCGGGGAGTGGGGCAGCGCGATCCTGCTGGTGGCGGCGCTGGTCTTGGGCCTGATCGTCGCCTTTCACTTCAGCCCCGGCATGCTCGTGGTCGGCGCCCTGGGCGCGGCGCGAGCAGGCTACGCGGAGCGGCGGCGGATCGAGGCGCTGGTCAAGGTCGCCAAGCCCGCGGCCAAGGCTGCCAACGCCGTGCCGGTGGCGGCCGGGCCGTCGGCAGCGCCGGCGACTGCCGAGCCGCCGGAGGCCATCGAGGCCATGCCCGCGCCCGCCCCCATCGACCTCCCGGCCTGGGTCACCGAGAAACAAGAGGTCCCGGAGCCGGAGCCCGACGTGATGCGGGTGGTCGCCGACGTGGAGGACGAACCCCCTGCGGTCGACTGGAAGCTGCCGCCGGTCTCCCTGCTCGACAGCGTCACCGCCCGCAAGGAGCGCATGCAGGACGAGATCAAGCGCAACGTGCGGGTGCTCGAGCAGACGTTGGCCACCTTCGGCGTGCAGGCCCGCGTGATCGGCGTCAATCCGGGGCCCGCCGTGACCCAGTACGAGATCCAGCCCGGCGCCGGCGTCCCGGTCAAGCGCATCACCGCCCTCCAGCACGACCTCGAGCTGGCGCTGGCGGCAGCGCCCCTGCGCATCGAGGCGCCCATCCCCGGCAAGTCGGCGGTCGGGGTCGAGGTGCCCAACAAGTCGGCCTCACTGGTCTCGCTGCGCGAGGTCATCGAGTCCAATCCCTTCAAGCTGGGCGGCCACAAGATCGCCCTGGCCATGGGCAACGACGTCAGCGGCCAGGCGGTGGTCGGCGACCTCACACGCATGCCCCATCTCCTGATCGCGGGCGCCACCGGCCAGGGCAAGAGCGTGTGCATCAACGCGCTGATCAGCTCGCTCCTCTTCCAGCTCACGCCTGAGCAGCTGCGGCTGGTGATGATCGACCCCAAGCGGGTCGAGCTGTCCGGATACAACAGCCTCCCGCACCTGGCGGTGCCGGTGATCGTGGAGTCGCATGCGGCGGCGGCCGCCCTGCGCTGGGCGGTGGCCGAGATGGAGCGCCGCTACAAGCTGCTCTCACACGAGGGCGTCCGCAACATCGCCGGCTACAACGACAAGGCGGCCGCCCAGAACGCCCGGCCCATGCCCTACGTGGTGATCGTGGTCGACGAGCTGGCCGACCTCATGATGGTGGCTGCCGGCGAGATCGAGGAGCTGATCTGCCGGATCGCCCAGCTGGCGCGGGCCGTGGGCATCCACCTGGTGATCGCCACCCAGCGGCCGTCGACCGACATCATCACCGGACTCATCAAGGCCAACATCCCCTCCCGGGTCGCCTTCGCCGTGGGCTCCCAGGTGGACAGCCGGGTCATCCTCGACCAGGGCGGCGCCGAGAAGCTCCTGGGCCGCGGCGACATGCTGTACCAGCCGGTCGACGCCGGCAAGCCGACGCGCATCCAGGGCGCCTTCGTCGGCGACGCCGAGGTCGAAGCGCTGGTCAAGTTCTGGCGCGCGCAGGGCGAGCCCCGCTTCATGGAGGAAGTGCTCGACCAGCACGCCGGACCTCTGGCGGAAGAGGACGGCGGCTCCGAGCGGCGCCTGGACCCGCTTTTCGCCCGGGCCGCGCGGGCGGTGGCGGCTGAGGGAGCGGCATCGGTGTCGCTGGTCCAGCGCAAGTTCAACGTCGGCTACTCGCGGGCCGGCCGGATCATCGACATGCTGGCCGAGCACCGGGTGATCGGCGGCTACCAGGGCTCCAAGTCGCGCGAGGTCCTGATGAACCTGCCCGACGTGGACGACCTGCTCGAGCGCCTCGGCCTCGAATGACTCCGCTGGCTGAGGAGCGCCGTCGTCGCGGCCTCAGCCTGGAGCAGATCTCAGCCGCCACCCGCATCCGGGTCGCCCACCTGGCCGCTCTCGAGGAGGGCGACCTGGGAGCGCTGCCGGGGCCCGTCTACGCGCGCGGTTACGCCCGCACCTATGCGGCCTATCTGGGTGTCGAGGTCCCTGCCGAAGAGCCGGCGAGCATCACCTCCCTGTCGATCGACCGGGTCGTCCCGCGCCGGATTCCGAGGCTGGTGATGACAGGTCCGCTGCTTGGCGGCCTCGTCCTGGCACTGCTCTCCGGCCTGTTCCTGCTCTACGCCTGGCGCGAGATCGACTCCGCCCGCCAGGACTTTCTGCCCGCGGCCGCGCCCCGGACTGCGCTGGCTGCGCCGCCCATCGCCTCGCCCATGCCGCTGCCCTCGATCCTGCCCAGCGCCGCCGCCACCCCGGCCGCGTCGACGCGGCCGATGGCTGTGCTCGTGCGCGCCACCGACCAGGTCTGGATCTACGTCGAGGTCGACGGCAACCCCTACTACGGAGCCGACGGGACTTTCCTGGGTCCGGGGGAGGAGGCCGGTTTCGTCGGCACCAGCATCAAGATCCGGTCTGGGCGCCCGGCGGCGACCCTGGTTTCGACCGACGGCCGGGACTTCGCCGCCATGAGCGCGACCAGCAAGGAGTGGCACGCTTAGAACCGGACCCCACGTGAACGTCCCCAATCTGCTGACACTCAGCCGCCTGCTCGCCATCCCGGTGCTGGCGGCGCTCCTGTTCGGGCGTTTCGCAGCCCACGATCAGCTGGCGGCCGCGGTCTTCCTGGTCGCCTCCCTCACCGATACCCTCGACGGCACCCTGGCTCGCCGCCGGGGCCAGGTCACGGAGCTCGGCAAGTTCCTCGACCCCCTGGCCGACAAGCTCTTCATCCTGTCGGTCCTGATCTTCCTGGTCGCCCAGCAGGAGCTGCCGGCCTGGGTGGTGGTGGTGATCTTCGGCCGCGAGATGCTGATCACGATCCTGCGTTCGGTCAGCGCGGCCCAGGGCCACGTGATCGCGGCGACCCCGTTCGGCAAGACCAAGACCGCGACCCAGGTCGGCGCCGTGCTGCTCCTGATCCTGGCCCGCCCCTATCCAGAGCTGGGACTCCTGGCGCTGATTGGGATCGGCGTGGCGGTCGTGTTCACGGTATGGAGCGGCCTCGATTACCTCTACCGCTTCCGTCATGTCTTCGGGGGTGCGCCCGCCGACGCGGTGGAACTGCTGGCCGTCGACCTCCAGCGTCAGGGCCTCACGCTGGCCGTGGCCGAGTCCTGCACCGGCGGCGGGCTGGCCGCGCGCCTCACCGAGCGGCCCGGGTCCTCGCGCTGGTTCCTGGGCGGCGTGATCGCGTACTCCAACTCCGCCAAGCAGGACCTGCTGGGCGTCGACAACCGGCTGCTGGAAAGACACGGCGCGGTTTCCGCCGAGGTGGCTGCGGCCATGGCCCGCGGCGTGCGCCGGCGTCTGGGCTCCGACCTCGGCGTGGCCATCACCGGCATCGCCGGTCCCGACGCCGACGGCTCGGACAAGCCGGTCGGCCTCACCTTCGTGTCGGTAGCCTCAGCCGGTGAGGACCACTGCCGGCGCTTCGACTTCAGTAGCGACCGGCAGGCCAACCGGGAGCAGGCGGTCGAGGCCGCGCTGCGGCTGCTCCTTGACGTTCGAACAGGTGTTCGATACACTTCCGAAGCCCTCGACGACGCCGTCCAGGAGCCTTGTTAAGACGACTTTGACCTCGACCAACCATCACGCCACACTCACGCCGAAGCACATGGAGGGCATCTGAATGGAAAAAGAAAAAGCGCTCAGCACCGCCGTCTCGCAGATCCGCCGCAGCTATGGGGAGGGGGCGATCATGAAGCTCGGCGAGGCGGCCGCCCAGCGCGAGGTCAGCTCGATCCCCACCGGCGCCTTGCCGCTCGACCTGGCGCTGGGCGTTGGCGGCATCCCCAAAGGCCGCGTGATCGAGATCTACGGCCCCGAGTCGGCCGGCAAGACCACCGTCGCACTCCACGTGGTGGCCGAGGCCCAGAAGCTGGGCGGGGTGGCGGCGTTCGTCGACGCCGAGCACGCGCTCGACCCTATCTACGCGTCCCGGATCGGCGTCAACATCGACGAGCTGCTGATCTCGCAGCCCGACACCGGCGAGCAGGCGCTCGAGATCGTCGAGGTGCTGGTGCGCTCCAACGCCGTCGACGTGATCGTCATCGACTCGGTGGCGGCGCTGGTCCCCAAGGCCGAGATCGAGGGCGAGATGGGTGACTCCCACGTCGGCCTCCAGGCCCGCCTGATGTCGCAGGCCCTGCGCAAGCTCACGGCCGCCATCTCCAAGTCCAACTGCGCGGTCATCTTCCTCAACCAGCTGCGCGAGAAGGTCGGGATCATGTTCGGCAACCCCGAGGTCCAGCCGGGCGGCCGCGCGCTCAAGTTCTATGCCTCGGTCCGTCTCGACATTCGGAAGGTCGAGACCATCAAGAGCGGGCTCGACTCGATCGGTGCTCGAGCCAAGGTCAAGGTGGTCAAGAACAAGGTGGCGCCGCCGTTCCGCACCGCCGAGTTCGACATCCTCTTCAACGAGGGCATCTCCCGCGAGGGCGCGCTCATCGACGCGGCCGTCGAGTTCGGGATCATCGAGAAGAGCGGCACCTGGATGTCGTTCGGCGAGATGCGGCTCGGGCAGGGTCGCGAGAACGTGCGCAACTTCCTTCGCGAGAACCCGACCCTGGCCGGCGACATCGAAGCTCGCGTGCGCGAGAAGGCCGCCGGCCAGGCGGCGCCGCTCAAGACCTCCACCTCGGTGCGCACCGCGGCGCCGGTAGGCGCCGATGAAGAAGAGGAGGTCTAGGCTCCGAGACTCCTCCCCGCGCGAAGCGTGGGGAGGTCCGGCGCGGAGCGCCGGGGAGGGGGTCGCTGGGTGCTACGAGGCCGCGGTGAGGCTCCTGGCATCCCGCGCCCACTCGGCGCGCGAGCTGCGCCTCAAGCTGCTGCGGCGCGGGCATCCCTCTGACGAGATAAACGCCGCCCTCGAGCGCCTGCGCGAGGGCGGCTACCTGGACGACGCGGCCTATGCTCGCGCCCTGATCGGTCGAAGGTCAGGCGGCCGCGGGGCGCGCGCCATCGCGTCCGAGCTGGCGGCCAAAGGCGTCGACCGGGAGGTGGCGCGCACCGCACTGGCCGAGCTGAGCACCGAAGACGAGCTGCAGGCGGCCCAGGCGCTGGCGGAACGCCTCTGCCGGGCCGGCCCGCTCGACACCGAACGCATCGGAGCCCGGCTGCTGAGGCGCGGCTTCTCGGTCGAGGTCGCGCGTGCGGCGCTGCGAGGTCTCCGGCTTTAGACTTGGGCGTTACGCGCCCGGGTCGGCCCGGGTGCTTCGAGATCCCAAGGATTGAACGCCGGGGACCATTAGCGTCCGCGGCAGCACCTTGAAAACCGAATACGCGAGGTGAACCAAGCACATGCCTACCTACCTGATCGTGATTTTGGTAGCGGTGGTGACAGCGGTCCTCGCCGGTGGCATCGGTTACCTGCTCGCGACCTCGACGGTCGGCAAGCAGCAGCGCCTGGAGCTGGGCGAGCTCGAGGCCAAACACCAGCAGCGGTTGCTCGACGTCGAGGCCGCTGCCAAGGAAAAGCTGCTGGAGGCCAAGGAAGAGGCGGTCCGCATCCGCACCACGGCCGAGCAGGAGGCGCGTGAAACCAGGGCTCAGGCCCAGCAGGAGAAAACGCGCCTGCTTCAAAAGGAAGAGAACCTCGAGAAGCGAGCCGAGGACCTTACCCGCCGGGAGGAAGGCTTCTCAGCGCGCGAGCGCAGCCTGGAAGAGATCCGGGCCCAGCTCGAAGACGCGCTGGGCGCCCAGCTCCGCGAGCTGGAGCGCGTGGCTCAGATGACGCGCCAGGAAGCGCAGGGCGTTCTCATGACCCAGGTCGAGCAAGACCTCCGCAACGAGGTCGCGCGCAAGGTTCGGGAATCAGAGCTGGCGGCTCGCGACGAAAGCGAGCGCCGGGCCCGCGCCATCGTGACCGAGGTGATCCAGAGGATCGCCGCCGACCAGACAGCCGAGACCTCGGTCTCGGTTTTGCCGCTGCCGAACGAGGAGATCAAGGGCCGGATCATCGGCCGCGAAGGACGCAACATCCGCGCGCTCCAGCAGGCCACCGGAATCGATCTCATCATCGACGACACGCCCGAGGCCGTGATCATCAGCGGCTTCGATCCGGTCCGCCGAGAGGTGGCCCGAACCGCCCTCAACAAGCTCATCGTCGACGGCCGGATCCATCCGGCCCGCATCGAGGAGGTTGTGGGCAAGGCCCGCCAGGAGGTCCTGCAGCGGGTCAAAGAGGAGGGGGAGGCGGCGGTCCTGGAAGTCGGCTTCCAGGGGCTGCATCCCGAGGTGGTCCGCCACCTTGGCATTCTCCGCTTCCGCACCAGCTACGGCCAGCAAGTCCTCAACCACTCGAAAGAGGTCGCCTACCTGGCCGGCATGATGGCCTCCGAGATCGGCGCCGACGTCCGCATGTCCAAGATGAGCGGGCTTCTGCACGACATCGGCAAGGCCATCGACCACGAAGTCGAGGGTTCGCACGCGGTGATCGGGGCCGAGCTCCTGCAGCGGCACGGGGTTCCGGCGCCGGTTGTGCACGCGGTGCGCGCCCACCACTACGACGAGGAGCCTCATACCATCGAGGCCTTCCTCCTGATCGCCGCCGACGCCATCTCGGCCGCCCGTCCGGGTGCCCGCCGGGAGACGCTGGAGGCCTACATCAAGCGGCTGGAGAAGCTGGAGGAGATCGCCAACTCCTTCCAGGGAGTCCAGCAGTCCTACGCCATCCAGGCCGGACGCGAGGTCCGGATCCTGGTCCGGCCCGAGCAGATCGACGATTCGTCGGCCCAGCTCATGGCCCGGGACATCGCCAAGCGGATCGAGAGCGAGATGAGCTACCCGGGTCAGATCCGGGTCACGGTCGTCCGCGAAACCCGCGCCGTCGAGTACGCCAAATAACCGCGACGTAGAGGAGGGGCTTGCCCCTCCCGAAGGGAGACCCCACTGAGGGGTCTCCCTTTTTTGTTCTGTAGGCTTCCGCGAAGTGCCAGAGGGTGACTTCCGGATCTTGTTCGTCGCCGACGTCGTCGGCCGGCCCGGCCGAGAGGCCTTCCGGGCCCTGCTGCCGGACCTGAAGGCTGAGCTCAAACCGCATCTCACCGTGGTCAACGGCGAGAACGCGGCCGGCGGCTTCGGGATCACGGCCAAGATCTGCGAGGAGCTGCTGCGGGCCGGTGCCGACCTGGTGACCACCGGCAACCACGTCTGGGACCAGAAGCAGTTCGTCCAGGAGCTCCCCGAGCTGCGCCACGTGCTGCGCCCTCACAACTTTCCGCCCGGGGCGCCAGGCACCGGGGTGACGGTGGTCGAGGCCGACGGGGAGCAGGTGCTGGTCGTGAACCTCATGGGCCGCCTCTACCTGCAGGACATCGACGACCCCTTCCGCGCTGCGGACGCCGTGCTGGCGGCCCACCCCGAGGTGCGAATCAGCCTCTGCGACATGCACGCGGAGGCGACCAGCGAGAAGGTGGCCATGGGCTGGTACCTGGACGGCCGCGTGAGCGCGGTGGTGGGCACCCACACCCACGTCCCCACCGCCGACGCTCGAGTGCTGCCCGGCGGCACCGCCTATGTCACCGATGTCGGCATGGTCGGGCCCCGCGACGGCGTGATCGGCGTCGACAAGGAGGCGGTTCTGAAGCGCTTTCTGACCGGAATCCCGCACCGCTTCGAAGTCGCGCAAGGACCGGTGACATTCAACTCAGTCGCGATTAGCATTGATAGACTCACCGGCCGGGCCAATTCGATTTCACGCAACGATCGAGTACACAGTTGATGACGGGGGTTCCAGTAATGACGGGGGAGGGGCGCCAACCGGTAGAGGTGCTCAAGGTGTCGGCGACCTCGAAGCCGGTCGCGGTGGCGGGCGCCATCGCGGGCGTGATCCGCTCCCAGCAGCGAGTTGAGGTCCAGGCCATCGGCGCCGGCGCCATCAACCAGGCCGTCAAGGCGATCGCCATCTCCCGCGGCTATGTGGCGCCAGGCGGGTTGGAGCTGATCTGCATTCCCTCCTTCATCGACATCTCGATCGACGGCGAGGAGCGCACGGGTATAAGACTCCTGGTGGAGGTGCGCTGACCAGGTCTTTCCACGTCTGGACCATCGGGTGCCAGATGAACGTCGCCGACTCCGAGTCCCTGTCTCGCCGCCTTCTCGCCGCGGGTTATGTCGAGGAGCCCGAGTTGGAGCGGGCCGACGTGGCCATCCTCAACACCTGCGTTGTCCGCCAAGCCTCAGAGGACAAGGTCTACTCCAAGCTCCATGAGCTGCGGGCCTGGAAGACGCCCGACCGGACGCTGGCCCTGACCGGCTGCCTGGTGCGCAAGGAGGGCGAGACTCTGCGGCGGCGCTTCCCGCAGCTGGACCGGGTGGTGCCGATCGGGGAGTACGACGAGTTCGTCGCCGACCTCGGCGCCCGCTACGACCTTTCGTTGGGGGAGCCCATGCCGGTCGCCGGCCGCACCGGCGTCAGCCACTTCATCAATGTGATCGAAGGCTGCGATCACAACTGCACCTTCTGCATCGTGCCCAAGGTCCGCGGTCGCGAACGCCACAAGCCGCTCACGGCCGTTCTCGAAGAGTGCCGCACCGCGGTCGCCGAGGGTGCGCGCGAGGTCGTGCTGCTGGGCCAGAACGTCGACGACTACCGCGACCCGGAGGGCGGTGGCGGCCTGGCGGCGTTGGTTTCCCAGGTCGAGCAGATACCCGGCCTTAAGCGCCTGCGCTTCCTCACCTCGCACCCGCAGGATCTCGAGCCCGAGCTGCTGGAGGTGATGGCGCGCAGCCGCGTCATCGCCCACGAGCTGCAGCTGCCCATCCAGTCGGGCGACGACCAGATTTTGAAACGCATGGCGCGCGGGTACCAGGTGCGTCACTACCGCGCTCTCGTCCAGCGCGCCCGCGAGCTGATGCCGGACGTGGGCCTCTACACCGATGTGATCGTGGGCTTCCCGGGCGAGACACGCGAGCGGTTCGAGAGCACGCGGCGCGTCATGGAGGAGCTGGAGTTCGACGTCGTGCACCTGGCCATGTACTCCCCGCGGCCGGCGACCTATGCGGCCGAGAAGATGATCGATGACGTTCCCGCCGACGAGAAGCGCCGGCGCATCAACGAGCTTCTGCAGCTGCAGCGCGGCATCGCCGCCCGCCGCGCCACCCGGTGGGTCGGCAGGGCCGTGCAGGTGCTGGTCGAAGGCGCCGACGAGCTCGGCCGGCCCTATGGCCGCAACCGGCAGGGCAAGCGCGTCATCGTGCTGCGTCAACGCCTGGAGCCAGGCGCGTTGGTGGACGTCGTCGTGAAGGAGGCTTCCGCCGGTCAGCTGACCGGAGTGGCGGCTTGACCGACACGCCCGCGCTGCGCCAGTACCGCGAAGCGAAGGCGGCGCACCCCGATTCGATCCTTCTTTTCCGAATGGGCGACTTCTACGAGATCTTCTTCGAGGACGCCCAGGCGGCGGCACCGATCATGGGCGTCACCCTGACCTCACGGCCGATGGGCAAGACCGGTCGCGCGCCCATGTGCGGTGTGCCCCACCACTCCTGGCAGGGATACGTGGGCAAGCTCCTGCGCGGCGGCCGCTCGGTGGTGATCTGCGAGCAGATGGAGGCGCCCTCCGGCAAGGGCGTGATCAAGCGCGAGGTCACCCGCGTCCTCACCCCCGGCACGGTGGTCGAGGACGCCTACCTGGAGCCATCGGCCCCGAACTTCCTGGTCGCCGCCTGGACCCGCGGTGCGGAGGCGGGGATCGCAGCCTGCGACATCTCGACCTGCGAGCTGCAGCTCTGCCAGCTGCCCGCCGAGCGGCTGGCGGCCGAGCTCGACCGCCTGCATCCCGCCGAGCTGCTGGCGCCGCCGGCGGTCGAGGCCTACAGGTTCGACCCGGCGCGCGGTCGCGAGCGCCTGAAGGAGATGCTCGGCATCCCCTTCGAGGCCGCCATCGGGGCCGAGGACGCGCCCCTGGCGGTCGGCGCGGCAGGCGTCGTGCTCGACTACCTGCGGTCGAACCAGGTGAAGGTCCAGCCGGGCCTCTTCCGTGTCAGGACCTACTCGCCCGACGCGACGATGGCGCTCGACCCGGCGACGGTCCACAACCTCGAGCTGCCCGCCCTCTACCAGCTTCTCAATGCGTTACGAGAGGTGGGAGACCTCGAGCGGCTGGTCGGCCGCGCCGGCCAGGGCATCTCCTCGCCTCGCGAACTGGTCGC
Organism: Chloroflexota bacterium; assembly: GCA_005881825.1. GTDB lineage: Bacteria > Chloroflexota > Dormibacteria > Dormibacterales > Dormibacteraceae > CF-28. The sequence goes on from VBEO01000053.1 coordinate 30,447, forward strand.
CCTCCGCCAATCGCTGGAGGCGCTGCCGGCCGTCAGCGAGGTCTTGCTCGAGGCAGGTGCGCTGGCTCTGCGGACACTGGCGGTGAGGGTGCAAGCCGCCCCTGATCTGGCCGGGCTGCTCGCGCGGGCCCTGGTCGACGACCCACCCGCCACCGCCCGGGAACCCGGCGCTGTGCGGGCTGGCTACGACGCGGCGCTGGACGGCATCCGCGACGCTTCCCGCACCGCCCGCGAGTACATCGCCGCCCTGGAGTCCAGCGAGCGGGAGCGCACCGGCATCCGGGGTCTGCGGGTCGGCTACAACCGCGTCTTCGGCTACTACATCGAGGTCAGCCACGCCCAGGCAGGAGCGGTGCCGGCCGACTACGTGCGCAAGCAGACGCTGACGGGCGCAGAGCGCTACATCACGCCCGAGATGAAGGAGCAGGAAGCTGTCGTGCTCAATGCCCAGCACGACGCTCTGGCCCGCGAGCAGGAGGTGCTCCGCGATCTCTGCGACCAGGTGGCAGCCTCGGCCGAGCCACTGCTGAGCACGGCCGAAGCGCTGGGCGACCTGGACGCGCTGGCGGCCCTGGCCGAGACCGCCTCCGCACTGGGCTGGGTGCGCCCGGAGGTCAGCGCCGGCCTCGAGCTGCGCATCAACGGGGGCCGCCATGCGGTGGTCGAAGCCGCCCTTCCCGCCGGCAGCTTCGTGGCCAACGACGTCGAGCTCGACCCCAACGGCCAGCAGGTGGTCGTGCTGACCGGGCCCAATATGGCCGGCAAGTCCACTTACCTGCGCCAGGTGGCGCTGATCGTCCTGCTCGCGCAGTGCGGTTCATTCGTGCCCGCCGACCGGGCGCGGATCGGGCTTGCCGACCGGGTCTTCACCCGGGTGGGCGCCCACGACGACCTGAGCTCGGGCATGTCGACGTTCATGGTCGAGATGACCGAGGCGGCCAACATCCTCAACCACGCCGGCCGGTCCTCGCTGGTGATCCTCGACGAGGTAGGGAGGGGGACCTCGACCTACGACGGGATCTCGATCGCGCAGGCCCTGGTCGAACACATCCACGACCGCGTCGGCTGCCGCACCCTGTTCGCCACCCACTACCACGAGCTCACCGCCCTGGCCGACCACCTGCCGCGGGTGTGCAACCAGCGCGTCGAGGTGGTGGAGGAGGGCGACCGGGTGCGCTTCCTGCACCGGGTGGTGCCCGGCGGCGCCGACCGCTCCTACGGCATCCACGTGGCCGCGCTGGCCGGGCTGCCGCCTTCGGTGATCGCGCGCGCCCGCCAGGTGCTGGGCGAGCTGGAGCGCCACCGGCCGCTGGAGCCGCCGGCCCAGCAGCTGGGGCTGCCGTTGGAAGCGGCCCCGGACCCGGTCGCGGCCGCGCTGGGGGAGCTCGACCTCGACCAGCTCACCCCCATCGAAGCCCTCCAGAAGCTGTACGAGATGCGCTCACGCCTGACTTGATCCGCCAACTGCCACCTGAGGTCGCCGATGCGATAGCCGCCGGCGAGGTGGTGGAGCGTCCGGCCTCGGTGGTCAAGGAGCTGGTCGAGAACTCGCTCGACGCAGGAGCCCGGCGTGTCAGCATCGAGGTCCGGGGCGCCGGCCGCGGCCTGATCAGGGTGGCCGACGACGGTGAGGGCATTCCAACCGACCAGCTGGCCCTGGCCTTTCTGCGTCACGCCACCAGCAAGGTGCAGCGGCTGGAGGACCTGGCCGCGATCGGTACCCTCGGCTTTCGCGGTGAGGCGCTGGCCAGCATCGCCGCGGTCTCCGAGGTCGACTGCCGCACCCGCGGGGCCCAAATCCGATTGCGCGCGGGCGCGCTCGTCGACGAGGGAGCCGCAGCGCCCACGCCGGGCACCGTGATCGAAGTTCGCGACCTCTTCGGCAACACTCCGGCGCGGCTCAAGTTCCTGAAGTCGGACGCGACCGAGAATGGCGCTGCCAACCAGGTGGTGCGCACCTACGCGGTCCTGCGGCCGGATGTGCGCTTCGAGCTCGTCTTGGACGGCCGCCGGGCGCTGGCGACCGCCGGCGACGCCGACCGCCGGGCTGCGCTGGGCGCGGTGCTGGGGGCCCAGGTCGCCGAGGCCATGCTGCCGGTGGAGGCTGAGGGCGTGCGGGGGATGGTCTCCGAGCCGCGGCTAAGCCGGGGCAGCCGGGAAGCCATCGTGCTGGCGGTCAACTCGCGGCCTGTGGCCTCGCATCGCCTCCAGCACGCGCTTGAGCAGGCCTACCTGGGCCGGCTGGAGCGCGGCCGCTACCCGGTCGCCGTCCTCGACCTCACACTCCCGGCCGCGGAGGTCGACGTCAACGTGGCCGCTGCAGACGGTGGCCGCGGGTCCCGCGCCGCGTACCAGTGACATCGCCCTGCAGATCGAGCCGGCCCCCGCCCCTCCGGCAACCCTGCTGCGCCCACTGGGCCAGGTGCTGGACGGCTACCTGGTGGCCGAAGGGCCGGATGGGATCATCCTGATCGACCAGCACGCAGCCCACGAGCGGGTCCTCTACAACCGCTTCCTCAGCCGGCTGCGGGGCGCACCCGCCCCCAGCCAGCCGCTGCTGCTGCCCCAGGTCGTGGAGTTGGAACCTAGCCTGGTCGCGGCGGCGGCCGACCACGGCGAGCGCCTCAACGCCCTCGGATTCGAAGTTGAAAGCTTCGGCCAGGGGGCCGTCCAGGTGCGGGCGGCGCCGGTCGAAACCCCGGCGGGCCGGATCGAGGAGGCGCTCCTGGACCTCCTCTCCAGCCTGGCCGGCTCGCGGGCTGAGGACCGCCAGGAACAGGCCGCGGCCTCGATCGCCTGCCACTCGGCCGTCCGCTTCGGCGATTCCATGGATCTCTCCGAGCAGCGGCGACTGCTGGAGGAGCTGGAGCGGACACCTGATTCGATCACCTGCCCGCACGGCCGGCCCACGCGGCTGGAGCTCAGCACTCAGGAGCTACGCCGGCACTTCCGGAGGAACTACTGAGACCGGTCCTGGTCATCGTCGGTCCGACCGGCATCGGCAAGACCCGCACCGCCTTCGAGGTGGCGCGCCGGCTGGGCGGCGACATCCTCGTCGCCGATTCCCGGCAGGCCTACCAGCGCCTGCACATCGCGACCAATCATCCGCCGGACGAGTACCGCGCACAGCTGCGCTACCGGGGGATCGAGTTCGCCGACCCGGTGAGCCAGGTCGCCAGCGTCTTCGACTTCCTCCGGGAAGCGGGGTCAGACGCTCCTGCGGTGGTCGAAGGCGGGAGCATGCTCTGGGTCGATGCCCTCACCGAGGGCTTCGACCTGGCCGGCGTGCCTCCCGACCCCGCGCGGCGGGCCGAGCTCCAGGGCCTATCCACGGGGGAACTGGCGGCGGAGGTGCGGCGGCTCGACCCGCACGCCAGGGTCGACTTCAACAACCCGGTGCGCCTGGTCCGGGCCGTCGAGATCCTGGAGGCGGCCGGGCCGCCGCTGCACGCGGCGCGCCGGCGGCTGCCTCCGCGCTGGCCGTTTCGGCGTCTCGGCCTGGAGGCGCCGCCCGAGGTGATCGAGCGCCGCCTGCGCGTCCGGTGCCGGGAGCAGGTCGAGCGGGGCCTGCTGGCGGAGACCCAGGCCGCCCTGGACGCGGGCGTTCCGCGCGCGCACCCGGTCCTCACCGGTATTGGCTACGCCGAGGCGCTGGACTTCCTGGAGGGCCGGATCAGCGAGTCCGAGCTGCCGGAGCGGATGCTGATCTCCAACCGCCGCTATGGCCGGCGCCAGCTGGCCTGGTTCAAACGGCACCCGGATACCACCTGGCTGCCGGCGGAGCCCGATCCGGTGCCCGCTATCCTGGGATTGCTGGAGACCGCCGTCTGATCACCACCCAGCCCGTCAAGGAACGGGCCTACCTGCTGGGCGTGCTCCTGCCTGGAACCCCCGCAGCCGCGCTGGACGAGCAGATGCGGGAGCTCGAGGAGCTCTCCCTCACCGCCGGCGCCGAGGTGGTCGCCTCCGAAGTCCAGCGCCGCGACGAGGTCGAGCCGGCGTTGTTCGTGGGCAAAGGCAAGGTCGAGGAGATCCGCGACCGCCGGGAGGAGCTGCGCTACGACCTGATCGTCTGCAACGAGGACTTGAGCCCGCGCCAGCAGCGCAACCTGGAGCGCGAGCTCAAGATCAAGGTCGTCGACCGGACCGAGCTGATCCTGGACATCTTCGCCCAGCACGCCCGCACCCGGGAGGGTCGCCTGCAGGTCGAGTCGGCCCAGCTGCATCACCTGCTGCCTCGCCTGATCGGCGCTTACGACTACCACCGCCAGGGCGGCGGCATCGGGACCCGTGGCGGCCCTGGTGAGCAGCAGATCGAGGTCGAGCGCCGCCGCATCCGCAAGCGTCTGAAGGACCTGGAGCGGGAGCTCGAGGACGTGCGCCGCCAGCGCCAGCAGCAGCGCGCGGCTCGCCGCGGCTCCGAGCTGGTGACCGTCGCCATCGTCGGCTACACCAACGCCGGCAAGTCCACGCTGCTCAACACCCTGACTCGGGCAGGCGTCAGGGCCGAGAACAAACTCTTCGCCACTCTGGATCCGACCACTCGCCGCCTGCGCCTGGAGAGCGGCCGCGAGCTGCTCCTGACCGACACCGTCGGCTTCATCCAGAAGCTGCCGACCGACCTGGTCGCCTCATTCCGGGCCACGCTCGAGGAGGTGACCCACGCCGACATCGTGCTCCACGTGCTCGACGCCAGCGCACCCGCGGCGGTCGAGCACGCCGCCACCGTCGACGAGGTGCTGGGGGAGCTGGGCGCCGCCGACAAGCCCCGCGTGGTAGCTGTCAACAAGGTGGACCTCCTGGGACCTGCCGGCCGGCGCCGGATCCTGGGCGAGATCGGCAGCCGCTATGAGCGCGCGGTGGCCATCTCGGCTCTCAACGGAACCGGGCTGGACGAGCTGCTGGGCGCGCTGGAGACGGTGGCTGAGCAGGATATGGTCCGCCTCAAGATGCTGGTCCCCTACGGCCGCGAGCAGGTGCTTTACGAGCTGCGTCAGCTGGGCGGCCTGGAGGGCTCCGAGTTCACGGAACGGGGGACCGTGGCCTGGGGCCGCGCACCTCGCGCTTCGCTACACCGCTTCCAGCCCTTCCTGCTGGAGCCCGCCTGATGCCGGTGCAGATCAACCCGGTGCTGACACGCTTGCGGCCGTATCCGTTCCTGAAGCTGAACGAAGCCAAGAAGGCGGCCCTGGCGCGGGGCCTGAAGCTGATCGACTTCAGCGTGGGCGACCCCCACGAGCGCACCGACCCCGCTATCCGCGAGGCGCTCATCGAGAGCGTGGAGGAGCGGTCGCGGTACCCGATGTCCGAGGGCCTTCCCGAACACCGGGAGGCGATCGCGGGTTGGATCCGATCCCGCTACGGGGTGACGCTCGACCCCCATCGCGAGGTGGTGCCCACCCTGGGCAGCAAGGAGGCCATCTTCAGCCTGGCCCAGGTCGCGATCGACCCGGCGTCCGATCGCAACCTGGTGGTGGTCACCGAGCCCGGCTACCCGATCCCCGAGCGGGGCGCCGAGATGGTGGGCGCGCGCGTGCTGCGACTGCCGCTGCTGGAGGCCAACGGGTTCCTCCCCGATCTCGACTCGGTGCCGGATGGGGAGTGGGACCGGATCGCCATCTTCTGGATCAACTACCCCAACAACCCGACCGCGGCGGTAGCCCCGCTTCCGCTCCTGAACGAGCTGGCGGAGCGGGCCAGTCGGCACGGCTTCCTGTTGGCCTCGGACGAGGCGTACAGCGAGATCTACTTCGGCGAGCCCACGGCTTCGGCGCTGCAGGTGCGCGACCGCTCGCAGGTGGCTGTCTTCAACACCCAGAGCAAGCGCTCCTCGATGACCGGCTACCGCGCCGGCTTTGCGGCCGGCCCGCCGGAGCTGATCGCCGCCTTGAAGCTGTACCGGCCGCTCAATGGCACCGCGGTTCCGGAGTTCATCCAGCGCGCCTCGATGGAGGCGTGGGGGAGGGAGGACCACGTGGAGGCGATGCGCGCGGTTTATGCCGAAAAGCGGGCGCTCTTCATGGACTTCTTCCGCCGCCAGGGCGTGCGCATCGCCGGCTCGGAGGCGACCTTCTACCTGTGGTGCCAGGTGCCGGACGCCGCCTCATCGGAGGCTTTTGCCAACCGCTTACTGGAGCAGGGGGTGGTGGTGGCGCCGGGGTCATTCTTTGGGGACGCCGGCGAGGGCTACTTCCGGCTGGCGCTGGTGCCCACGATCGAGGATTGCCGGCGCGCGATCGAGATCCTGGAGTCGGTCCTCTGATCGCCGACTTGGCGGCGGTGATCGATCGCGCCTACGAGGACGCGGCGGCCCTGGAGGACGCCGGCGTGCGCGAGGCCGTGGAGCGGACGATCGCCCTGCTCGACCGCGGCGAGGTGCGCAGCGCCGAGAAGCGCCCCGAGGGCTGGGTGGTCAACGATTGGGTGAAGAAGGCGATCCTCCTCTACTTCCGGCTGCGCGGGATGGAGACCATCGAGCTCGGACCCTTCGAGTACCGCGACAAGATCCCCCTCAAGCACGACCTGGAAGCGGCCAAAGTTCGGGTGGTGCCACCGGCGGTGGCGCGCTATGGATCGTTCCTCTCCGAAGGCGTGATCCAGATGCCGTCCTACGTCAACATCGGGGCCTGGGTGGGGCCGGGCACCATGGTCGACACCTGGGCCACCGTGGGATCCTGTGCCCAGATCGGCGCCCGCGTGCACCTGGCGGGAGGCGTCGGCATCGGCGGCGTGCTGGAGCCGGTGAACGCGCGGCCGGTCATCGTCGAGGACGACGCCTTCATCGGCTCGCGGGCCATCGTGACCGAGGGCGTGGTGGTGGGCGCGGGCGCCATCCTGGGCGCCAACGTGGTTCTGACCGCCTCCACTCCGGTGGTCGACGTGACCGGCAGCGAACCGGTGGAGCACCGGGGTGCGATCCCACCCAACGCCGTGGTGGTGCCCGGCACCCGCGTCAAGAAATTCCCGGCGGGCGAGTTCGGGGTGGCGACCGGCCTGATCATCGGCTGGCGCAGCGCGCGCCAGGAATCGCGGGTCTCCCTGAACGACGCGCTGCGCGAGTTCGGCGTGTCGGGCTAGTTGAGGAACCTCATGACGCCTTTGACCAAGCCCACGACCTGGGCGTCCGGCGCCACTATCGGCTGGTAGTCCTCGTTCTCCGGCAGCAGCCGGATCTGGCCATTGCGCCTGTCCAGCCGCTTGCAGGTGGCCTCGCCCTCGACCATGGCCACGATGATCTGGCCGTTGTCGGCGCTGGGCTGCGGGCGCACCAGGACCAGGTCGCCGTCGAGGATGCCGGCGTTGACCATGGAGTCGCCGCGCACCTTGAGCAGGAACCAGCCCTCCTGGGCCAGGGATTCGGAGATCAGGATGTGGTCTTCGATGTTCTGCTCGGCCAGGATCGGGGTGCCGGCCGCCACGTTGCCGACGAGCGGCAGCCGGACGGCTCCGCGCGCCGTCTCCTCTTCACGCGTGTCTTTGACCAGCTGGACGGTGCGCGACTTGCTGGGGTCGCGGTGGATGAGACCGCGCCGCTCCAGCTGGTTGAGATGGTTGTGCACGGTGGAGCTGGAGGACAGCCCGACCGCTTCTCCGATCTCACGGACGCTGGGCGGGTAGTTGCGGGTGCGGCTGACGTGCCGGATGTACTCGAGGATCCGGGATTGCCGGTCGGACAGTTCTTCGTTCAATTGCGACCTCGTGGAAAGTGCTGAGCTGATGAGGCGAGCCCATCCTAGCACCGAACAAGTGATCGCGCAAACCTTTGTTCGTGGTATGCTGCCTTCGAACAGATGTACGTTGCTCTGCGACGAGCCTGGCTTCTGGTGGTGGTCCTGCTGTTCCTGTCGTTCGCCGGCGCCAGGGCGGCCTGGGGCGCCACGCCCACGGCCTACTCAACGGTGACCGTGCGCTCGGGCGACACGGTGTGGTCGATCGCCGCCGCGCGCTATCCGGGCGCCGACACCAGGGAGAAGGTGGGGGAGATCCTGGCCGCCAACGACCTTCACGATGCGCTGCTCAGGCCCGGGCAGCACCTGCGGGTGCCCAGCAGCTAGCCGCTCGCTACCCTGGCCGGGTGCCGCTGCAGCTGGTCACCCGGACGGGCTGCCATCTATGCGAGCAAGCAGAGGCGCTCCTGCGGGCGCGGGATGCCGAATTCGACGCCCTCGACGTCGATTCCGATGCCGAGCTCTCGCGCCTGTATGACTTTCGGGTCCCGGTTCTGCTGCGAGCCGGCCGGGTGCTCGTTGAGGGCAAGATCGACGGCCCCGCGCTGGACCGGGCCCTGCCTGCCGTCCAAGCAGCGGGACCTGAAGCGGCGCGCGAGGTGCACCGGCTGACACAGCTGGCCTTTGCGGGGTACGGCTGGCTGACGCCGCCCTCGGGCGCGCTCTCCGAGACCGAGGACGATGTGCGCCGGGACCTGCGGGAATCGGGCGGGGCCCTGGCGCGCCTGGACGGCGCACCCGTCGGCGCACTGCGTATGCGGACCGAACCCAAGGCGCTGTGGGTGCGCCGGGTGGCGGTCGATCCTGCCCAACAAGGCCTGGAGGTGGGCCGGGCGCTGATGCGCTGGGCCGAACGGCTGGCTTCGGCGCGCGGCCTGCCTGAGGTCCGGCTGGGAGTTCGCGCGCAGCTGCCGGGCAACCGCGCCTTCTACGAAAGGCTCGGCTATCGCGTGCTGCGCGCCCACCCGCGGCCCGGCAGTGATGAGGTGCACTGGCTGGAGATGGTGACATCGACTCGATAGCGCCGAACGTGGCAGTCCCGAGGGGTGAGACCGCCACGTTTCAGCCCGAAGAGGGAGTGGCCCACGCTGGGCTCAATGCTGTCGATAATGACCGTTTAGGAAAGCTAGGAGCTCGATCCCAGCTCGCTCAGGCCGCCAGCAGCTCGGCCGGGGCCTCCTCCAGGCCGCGCAGGAACATCAGCAGCGGCAGCGCCGAGTCCTGGAAGCGTTCCTGCAGCCAGCGCCGGTCTGCGGCCGGCCGCGCCAGCTCCGCCAGCACCGACTCCAGCAAGCGCAGCGTGCGCTCCACGTGGCGGTCCAGCACCGCCGCACCCGGAGCGCCGCCGGCCCCGGTCAGGTCGGCGCGCCAGGCGCCGCGCACGTCTTGGCTGAGTCCCAGCAGCCGGGCCCGGGCCGACCGGGCCAGCTCGCCGTCGGCGGGCGCCGCCGCCAGGCGCTCCACGTAGTCGGTGTGGACCCGGATCAGCCGTCGGAGCCGCATCTGCGTGGCCAGGGTACGCATGTTCGCATCGACATCATAGCGAACAGGTGTTCGAAAGCGCAAGTCAAGGTGCCTTGCCCTCGATCAGGTTGAAGAAACCCAGGGCCCAGCGGTGGATCCAGACCACCTCCACCCCGGCCGCGCGCACGATCTCGAGCGTGCGGCGGTTGAAGTGGTCGGCGTCCAGGCGCACGGTCAGGGGATTGATCAGGTCCTGCAGCGCCGCCAGCGGCCAGAGATGCGAGCGCACGTGCTCGAAGAAGACCAGCCTGGCCCCCGGCCGCGCCACCCGCAGGGCTTCGCGCACTGCGCGCAGGGGATCGGGCACCGTGCACAGCACCAGGCTGAAATTCACCGAGTCGAAGACGGCATCGGCGAAGGGCAGCGCCTGGGCGTCGTTCTCCACCAGCTCGACGACCAAACCGGCCTCGCTGGCCCGCCGCCGGCACAGCCCCAGCATCTCCCGCGAGAGATCCACCCCCACCAGGCGCAGCTCAGAACCGGCCGGGTAGTAGGGGAGCGAGAGCCCCGAACCGATGCCCACCTCAAGCACGCGCCCCTGCACGCTCTCCCCCACCTTGCGGCGCGCGTCGCGCGTCAAGCGATCCAGAAAGCCGATGCCGCGGTCGTAGCGCTCGGCGTTGCGGTTGTAGTTCTTGCGGATGCGGCGGAGTTCGCGCTCCGGGGTCACGTCTCCGGCGCGAAGATCGCGCACAAGCCCCGGATCAAGGCCTCCAGGTCGACGTCGGGGTCGACCAGGAAGTGGGAGGTGGCCTCGTACACGGCACCCACCACGGCCCGGCCGAAGACTTCGGGATCGATGTCGCGATAGAAGGGGTCGGCCGCGCCGTGCGCCCGCACCTCAGCCTCCACGATGTGCGCGAAGCGGCCCAGCACCCGGTGCCGAGCTTCCTCCACGGCCAGGTTGACGCCCACCGACTCCACCAGCAGCAGGCGCGCCAGCTGGGCCCGGGCCATGCAGTAGCGCACGAAGTGCGCAATGCCCCGGCGCAGCCGGGCCCGGTGGTCGGCGCCCTCGGCGCTGAACTCGAAGACCTCGGCGATCAGGCCGCCGCCCTGCTCCTCCAGCAGGTCGCGGACGCAGTCCTCCTTGGAGGTCCAGAACTCGTAGAAGGCCGACTTCGAGGTCCGGGCCGCGGCCACGATGTCGTCGACCGAGGTCTCGTTGAAGCCGTCACGCGCGAAGAGCTCCATGGCGGCCTCGACCAGGCGCTGCTTGCGGGCGCCCCGCCGCTCTTCCCGATTCCCCGCCACCGCTGCCAAAGGAAACCCCTAGTTGTTGGCCGCCAGCGTCCTCGAAATCACCAGCCGCTGGATCTCCGACGTGCCCTCGAAGAGTGTGTAGATCTTGGCATCCCGGTGCCACTTCTCGACCGGGAACTCCCGGATGTAGCCGTAGCCGCCGCAGATCTGGATGGCCTGCTCGGTGACCTTGACCGCCACCTCGCCGGCCTTGAGCTTGGACATCGAGCCCTCGGCCTTCTTGAACTCACCGCCGTTGCGGCTTTCCCAGAGCGCCTTCCAGATCAGGGCGCGGGCGGCCTCGATCTCGGTAGCCATGTCGGCCAGCATGAAGGCGATGGCCTGGTTCTCGATGATCGGCCGCCCGAACTGCTTGCGCTCCTTGGCGTACTGGAGCGCGAACTCGAAGGCGGCGCGGGCGATGCCCAGCGCCTGGGCGGCCACCACCGGCCGGGTGCCTTCGAAGGTCTTCATGGCCACGTTGCCGCGCGAGGACTGGCCGCTGCGCGCCCGCTCCAGCTTGGCCTGCAGCTTCTCCTCGCCGCCCAGCAGGCATTCGGCCGGGACCTTGACGTCTTTGAGGATGACGGTCGCGGTGTGCGAGGCGCGGATCCCCATCTTCTTTTCCTTCTTGCCCTGGCTGAGTCCGGCCGTGCCCGGCGGCACCACGAAGGAGGCCTGGCCGCGGCTGCCCAGCTCGGGCTCGACCGATGCCACCACCACGTGCACGTCGGCGATGCCGCCGTTGGTGATGAAGACCTTCTCGCCGTTCAGCACCCAGCTGCCGTTCTGGCGCACGGCCCGCGTCTTGTAGGCCGAGACGTCGGAGCCGGCGTCGGCCTCGGTCGCGCAGAAAGCGCCCAGGGCCGGCTTGTCGGGGGTGCCGTAGCAGCGCGGGATCCACTCCGAGATCTGCTCGGGCGTGCCCTGGTTGAAGATGGCGGCCACCGGCAGGCCGGTGCCCTGGATGGCCAGCGCGATGCCGGCGCAGCCCCAGGTCAGCTCTTCGGCGACCAGGGCGGGCATGATCCCGGTGCCGTCCCCGAAGGTCTGGCCCAGGAACTCGTGCG
>VBEO01000054.1 GCA_005881825.1 Chloroflexota bacterium
GCCCACGTCCTCGCCCAGCACCCACACCCGCTCGTCCCGGGCCATCTCCTCGTCGAGTGCCTGGCGTACTCCCTCGATTAGCGTCGCGACGGGCATCAGCGCTCCTCCAATTCGGAACCAGGCGCTCTTGGGGCGACGTCCCCCCTTCGCGGCGGCCGGGCGGAGCCCTTCCCCCGCCGCCCCCCCTGCGCCTGCCGTACTCCCTCGATCAGAGTTGCCACTGCCATCGGCTAGCCGAACACTCCCTTGGTGGCGTCGGAGGGATCCGGCGGCTCAGCCGACTCAGCGGCCTGTACGGCGGCGTTCACCTCGGAAGTGGCCTCCTGCTGGATGCGCTCGTCCGCGGCCTCGTCGAGCACGCCCTCGTCCAGCAGCTGCGTGCGGAAGCGTTCGATGGGGTCGCGCCGGAGCAGCGATTCCAGCTCCTCCTGGGGCCGGTAGCGGCGCTGGTCGTCGTCCGAGGAGTGGGAGGTGAAGCGCGCCACCTTGGCGGCGATCAGCGTTCCGCCGCCGCCCGAGCGCGCCCGCTCCACCGCCCGCTTCATGACCGCGTGCACGGCCAGGACGTCGCCGCCGTCCACCGCCTCGCCTGCCAGCCCATAGCCCTCGGCGCGTTTGGCAACCGAGTCGACGCCCATCTGCAGCCGGTGGGGGACGGAGATCGCGTAGTCGTTGTCCTGCACGATGCAGATGAAGGGCAGCCTGTGCACGCCGGCGAAGTTGAGGCCTTCGTGCCAGTCGCCCTTGGAGGTGCCGCCCTCGCCGATGCAGGTCACTGCGACCTCGTCCAGCCTGCGTACCTTGGAGGCGTAGGCGATGCCGGCGGCGTGGATGATCTGCGTCGCCACGGGGCTGGAAGACGTGACGATGCGGGAGTTCTTCAGCCCGAAGTGGGAGGGCATCTGCCGCGCGCCGCTGTTGGGGTCGGCGCGGCGGGCGAAGACCGAGTACATGAAATCGAGCGCGGTCATCCCCATGGCGATGCAGAAAGCCAGATCGCGGTAGTAGGGCACCAACCAGTCCACGCCGGGCCGCAGCGCGGCCGCGGCCCCGACCTGGGCCGCCTCGTGACCCTGGCCAGAGATCACAAAGGGAGCCTTGCCCTGGCGGTTGAGAACCCACATCCGGCGGTCGATGGCGCGGGCCAAGACCATCTGGCCGTACATGGTCACGAGCTGCTCGTCGGCGAGGCCCGCCGAGCGCAGCTGCGTTTGCCGGACGGTCTCGCTCACCTGACTTTGATTATGTCGGAGAACCGCGACTACACTGGAAAGCTAGGGCGGCGGAGGGGGGTAATCCAAGCCCGGGGGTCGAGCCAGCACGTCATTCGCCGCTGAGGTAAAAGCCGAGCTTGCGGGGCTGACGCCGGCGCGACCCTGCTGCCAGGTCAGCGAGCTCCTTGGCATCTTCTTCTCCACCCGAGGCCGGGTCATCCGCACCGGCATCGGCCAGGCCGCCTACTTCCCGCTCCTGCGCAACACGGTGGCGCGCAAGGTCGTCCGCCTGGCGCGCGTGATGGGCGGCATCGAGGCCAAGTACCAGGCGGTCAAGAGCGCCAAGCAGATGGCCTTCTTCATCGAGCTCCCGATCCCCACCAGCCTGGAGACGATGTTCGCGCAGCCGGCCGCCCGGGCCCTGCCCGAGCAGACCTGCGACCGCAAGGCGATACTGCGCGGCTTCTTCCTGGGCTGCGGCTCGGTCAACGCGCCCAGCGGGCGCTACCACATGGAGTTCAGCGTCCCCACCCTGGGCTGGGGTACGGCCCTGCTGCGGCTGTTCCATGACGCCGGCATCCGGGCGGGCATGATCGAACGTGCCGGCCACCACGTCGTCTACCTCAAGGAGGGCGACGCCATCGTGCGCACGCTGGGCCTGGTCGGCGCGAGCCGCGCGGTGATGGAGTTCGAAAAGGTTCGCGTGGTGCGCGAGGTCAGCGGTGAGGTCAACCGCCGCCTCAACTTCGAGACGGCCAACATCGACAAGACGATCGGCTCGGCCCTGCGCCAGGTCGGCTCCATCGAGAAGCTGGAGAGCGCCGGCCTGCTGGCGGGGCTGTCGCCCGCGCTTCAGGAAATGGCCAGAGCCAGGCGCCAGAATCCCGAGCTCAACCTGACCGAGTTGGCGGAGCACATGAAGCTCTCCAAGTCGGCCATCAACCACCGCCTCCGGCGCCTGGTCGAGATGGCCGACGCGCTCCCCGATGGGGATTCGGAGCCCGGCAGGCCGGTCACCCGCTCCGCCTAACATTTAGGCCGGCATGGCTGTGAAGGTCGGCATCAACGGATTCGGCCGCATCGGCCGCAATATCTACCGCGCAGCCCACGCGCTGGGCGCCGACTTCGAGATCGTCGCCGTCAACGACATCGGCGACGCCAAGACCTTTGCGCACCTCCTCAAGCACGACACCGCGCTCGGCACCTTCGGGCCAGAGGTGAAGGCGGACGGCGACCACATCCAGGTCGACGGCAAGCGCGTCCGCTTCCTGACCGAGAAGGACCCTGGGGCGCTGCCCTGGAAGGACTTGGGCGTGGAGATCGTGGTCGAATCGACCGGGCTCTTCACCGACGCCGAGAAGGCGCGCGTGCACCGCGAGAAGGGCGGTGCCCGGAAGGTGATCATCTCTGCGCCTGCCACCAACCAGGACTACACGGTCGTGATGGGCGTCAACCACCAGGGCTACGACCCGGCCAAGCACCACGTGGTGTCCAACGGCTCCTGCACCACCAACTGCCTGGTGCCGGTGGTCAAGGTCCTCAACGACAGCTTCGGCGTGGAGAAGGGGATGATGACCACGATCCACGCCTACACCGCGGACCAGAAGCTGCAGGACCTACCGCACAAGGACCTGCGCCGGGCGCGGGCCGCGGCGGACAACATCATCCCGACCTCGACCGGGGCCAACCGGGCGGTGGCCGAAGTCCTGCCCGAGCTCAGCGGCCGCTTTCAGGGGCTCTCGTTCAGGGTGCCGGTGCTGGACGTCTCGGTCATCGACCTGGTCGTGCAGCTGGCCCGCACCACCACCGCCGAGGACATCAATGCAGCGCTGGAGGAGGCGGCCGGGGGCGAGCTGCGCGGCATCCTGCGCGTCTCCCACGAAGAGCTGGTCTCCTCCGACTTCCAGACCGACCCCCATTCCTCGATCGTCGACGCGCCGCTCACCGCCATGCTGGGCAGTGACTGGGCCAAGGTCGTCAGCTGGTACGACAACGAGTGGGGCTTCAGCTGCCGGATGGTCGATCTCGTCACGCTGATGGGCATATCCCTCTAAGCCCCGGCTCGTGAAAGCCTCGATCCGCGACGTCGACGTCGCGGGTAAGCGTGTGCTGGTGCGGGAGGACCTGAACGTGCCGCTTAAGGACGGCCGGGTCACCGACGAGACCCGCATCGAGGCGTCGGCGCCGACCCTGAAGGAGCTCGCGCGGCGCCATGCACGGGTGATCGTGACCTCCCATCTGGGCCGTCCCAAGGGCGCACCGAATCCCGAGTTCTCACTGGAGCCGGTGGCGGAGCGGCTGGCCGCGCGGGTGGGCTTGCCCGTGAGCTTCGCCCGCGACTGCGTCGGGAAGGCGGCCCAGGACGCCGTGGACGCCCTTCAGCCAGGGCATTTGGTCCTGCTCGAGAACGTCCGCTTCCACGCGGAGGAGGAGAAGAACGACGCCGGCTTCGCCCGAGCGCTGGCCGGCTTGGGCGAGGTCTACTGCAACGACGCCTTTGCGGCTTCCCACCGCGCCCATGCTTCAGTGGTCGGCGTGGCCGGGTACCTCCCGGCCTACGCGGGCGACCTAATGCTGGCCGAGCTGCACGCGCTGCACAGGGCGCTGGACGAGCCGCGCCGGCCCCTGGTTGCGATCGTGGGCGGTGCCAAGGTCTCGACCAAGGCCGGCGTGCTGAGGCACCTGCTGCCGCGGGTCGACTCACTGATCGTCTGCGGCGCCATGGCCAACACCTTCTTTGCGGCCCGCGGGATCCAGATGGGCTCGAGCCTGGTCGAGCCCGAGGCCTTCGATGAGGCCCGGAACGTCGAGCGCCAGGCGGGCGCGAAGCTGGTCCTGCCGGTCGACGGGGTGGTGGCGCGCGAGATGAAGCCCGGCCAGGAAACTAGGACCGTGGCCATGGACGCGGTGGAGGATGGGTGGCGGGTTCTCGACGTCGGTCCCAAGACGCGCGAGCTGTACGCGCGGCGCCTGCGCGATGCTGGAACCATCGTCTGGAACGGACCGCCCGGCGTCTTCGAGATCCCCGAGTTCGCCGCGGGGACACGAGCACTCGGTGAGGCGATCGCGTCCACCGCGGCCTACTCGCTGGTCGGCGGCGGCGACACCGCGGCCGCGGTCGAGCAGCTGGGTCTGGGGCCCTTCTCTCACGTCTCCACCGGCGGTGGCGCCACCCTCGAGTACATGGAAGGAAAGGAACTTCCGGGCGTGGCCGTCCTGAAGGACGAGAAGTGATGGCGCCACAGGTAAGGCCCGGCTTCGCCGGGCCGAGTGAGTCCGTCTTCCAAGCGTTGGCGACCGTGCGCGGCGTCGATCAGCGGAAGGGGGCACGCGGGGGGAACCGGCACGGTTCCAGCCCGCGGGGCGAGGCGACAGCGAGCCGCTGATGGGATCGCACGTGCAGGGTGCCAAGTCGCTGCTGGCGGCGAACTGGAAGATGAACCCGGCCAGCGCCTCTGACGCGGCCGACCTGGTGCGAGCGATCCTGGAGCCGTACAAGGCTCACGCCGACCACGTGCAGCTGGCGATCTGCCCGCCCTACCCCTGGCTACTGGGCGTGGCCGAGCTGATCGAGAACACCGGGGTGGAGCTGGGAGCTCAGGACTGCTACTGGGAGAAGGCGGGCGCCTTCACCGGCGAGGTCTCCGCGGCCATGCTGACCGGCTGGTGCCAGTGGGTTATCGTCGGCCATTCCGAGCGCAGGGCCTACTTCCACGAGACCGACGAGGACGTGGCCCGCAAGGCCGCGGCGGGAATCGCCGAGGGGCTGCAGGTGATCCTCTGCGTGGGCGAGCTGGACGAGCACTACACCGCCGGCCAGACCGAGCCCGTGGTGGGCGGTCAGGTCCGGGCCGGCCTCTCGCAATTGGCCGCCGACGATTCCCCTCACCTGGTGATCGCCTACGAGCCGGTGTGGGCGATCGGCACCGGCAAGAACGCCGAGCCCGAGCACGCCTACAAGACGATGCGCCTGATCCGGCACACGGTGGGGGAGGTGATCGGCCAGGGCGCGGCTCGCAAGGTGCGCGTCCTGTACGGTGGAAGCGTCAACGCGGCGAACATCGAGTCCTACGTCGAGCTCCCGCTCTGCGACGGCTGCCTGGTCGGTGGAGCAAGTCTCAAGGCGGACGAGTTCTCAAAGATGATCGCGACGGTGGCCGAGGTTTACGGCCACATCCCATCCACCACATAAGGAGAGAAGTGCATGGCTTTCGAGCTGCCCGCGCTGCCCTATCCCTTCGACGCCCTGGACCCTCACATCGACGCCCAGACGATGGAGATCCACCACGACCGCCACCACGCGACCTATGTCAACAACCTGAACGGAGCCATCGGCAAGCATCCCGAACTGGGTGAGAAGTCGATCGAGGAGCTGCTCGGCGACCTCAACAGCGTGCCGGAGGACGTGCGCACGGTGGTTCGCAACAACGGCGGCGGCCACCTCAACCACTCGATCTTCTGGACGATCATGGGGCCTGATGGCGGGGGTGAGCCGTCCGGCCGGGTGGCCGAGGTCATCAACTCCGCGTTCGACGATTTCGCCGGCTTCAAGGACGCGCTGTCGAAGGCGGCCGTAGGCCAGTTCGGCTCAGGCTGGGGCTGGGCGTTCCTCGCCGGCGGCAAGCTGCAGGTGAAGGGCTTCCCGAACCAGGACAGCCCGATCATGGAGGGCGGCGTGCCGATCCTGGGCGTGGACGTCTGGGAGCACGCCTACTACCTCAAATACCAGAACAAGCGCCCCGACTACGTGGCCGCCTGGTGGAACACGATCAACTGGCGGGCGGTGGAGGATCGTCTCAGCAAGGCCGGATAGGTAGACTCCGCAGTCGCCATGGACAAGGTACGCAGCGCGCTGATCATCCTGGAGGTCACGATCGGCGTCCTGATGATGGTGTCGATCCTGGTCCAGACGCCCAAGGCGACCGGGCTGGGCGGCACCATCGGCGGCGGTGACGGGGGGCTGGGCGGCGGCTACCGCACCCGGCGCGGGCTGGAGCGGCAGATCTACTGGACGTCCTGGGTCCTGGTCGCCGGGTTCCTGCTCGTCTCGATCGCCAACATCTGGGTCACGACCCACGCCAAGTAGGGGCGGGGCTCGCCCCGCCCTCAAGGGGGCCCTCTGGAAGCTGAGTGCGCTCGCGCTCAGCCTCGGGCTCGCGGCCGCGTGCGACCCGGCCTCGCTGGTCTTGAAGCAGGGACCACAGAAGGGCGGTGCGGTGGTGGAGGCGATCGTGGGCGAGGCGCAGTCGCTCAATCCGCTGTTCGCGGAGGAGGACAACGCGCGCGACATCGACAGCCTCGTGTACCAGGGGCTGATCAGCGTGGACGCCGGTCAGTCGCCGGTGCCGGTGCTCGCCCGCTCGCTGAGAGTGTCCGACGATCGCCTGACTTACACCGCGCGGCTGCGGACCGATGTGAGCTGGGCGGACGGCCAGCCCTTCAGCGCGGAGGACGTGCTGTTCACGTTCCACAGCCTGCAGGACCCGGCCTACGACGGACCGCAGGGGACGTTCTGGCGCGATGTCCGGGTCGAGCTGGCGGGGATCGACGAGGTGCGCTTCGTCTTGAAGGCGCCCAGCGCCTCATTCCCTTATGCGCTGCGGCAGCGGATCATCCCGCAGCACATCTTCAAAGGCGTGGTGCTGTCCGGGATGGCGCAGGACGCGCACAGCGGCGTGCACGCCTTCGGGACCGGGCCCTTCATGGTTCAGTCGATCTCCGAGAACAAGAATACGGTCGTGCTGGTGCGCAACCCGCACGCCGGCGTGGCGCGCAACCTGGACCGCTTTGAATTCCGCTGCTATCCGACGCTGGCCGACGCGGTGGACGCGGTTTCGCGGGGTGAGGCGGACGCGGTGGGGGCGCTGCAGCCGCCGCAGCTGGGAACCTTGGTGCGGCGTCCGGACCTGCAGGTGAACGAGCTGCGCACGTTCAGCTTCGCCACCGCGCTCTTCAACGTTTCGCCCGAGATGAGCGTGTACTTCAACCCGCCCGCGGTGCGCCAGGCCCTGGTGCAGGCGGTCGACCGTAAGGCGGTCCTATCGGTGCTGGATGGACGCGCCGATCCGGCGCCCGGGCCGGTCCCGCCCACGGACTGGGCGTACGACCGAGAAGCCGCGGGGAAGTATCCGTACGACCCCAGGGTGGCGCAGCAGACCCTGGATTCGACGGGGTGGGTGCGGCCGCCCGGCGGGTCGGCGGTGCGCCAGCGCGGTGGAAAGGAGTTCTCGATCTCCATGGTGACCGCGGATTCGTATCCGTACGTGCAGGTGGCGGACCTGCTGGTGAAGGAGTTCGCCGCCGTCGGGGTGCAGCTCACGGTCGACGTGGTGCCCTCGACGGTGCTGGTGTCGCGGTACCTGGTGGGCAAGAAGTACCAGATGGCGCTGCTGGCCTTCGACAACGGTCCGGACCCGGATCAGTTCGGGCTGTGGGATTCGTCCAACAGCACGGACCCGCTCAACTTCTCGTCTCCGCTGCTGCCGAAGCAGGCTCTGATCGACAAGGACCTGGAAGACGGTCGCGCGGCGATCGACCACAAGCAGAGGAAGGCCGCGTACTCGGACTTCCAGGACCTGATGTCGGATGCCGCGCCCGGGATCTTCCTGTACGAGCCGCACTACGCGTACATCGTTTCGAAGCGCGTGCACGGGGTGCGCACGAACCCGGTCGTGGAGCCCGTGGACCGTTTCCAATACATCACCGACTGGTGGGTAGACGTCAAACGCGGCTGAGTGGTCTGGATTTGCTGAATTTCGCGGCATTGGAGGCGCCGGCAGTGACTACAAACTCGGCAATTGCGAGCGCCTCGCGCACTTGTGCCAATACGACGAACGGGGTTCCCAGCACGTCGGCGGCGCAGTAGCGCAGCAGGCGGACGCCCGAGCGCAGGATCGCGTTCTGGCGCCGGTTGTCGGCGAGCAGCCGGTCGTGGTGGTTTTCGCCGTCGTACTCGATGGCCAGCCTCGCCTGGGGGTAGTAGAGATCGACGCGGCCTAGAAAGGAGCCCGCGGCATCGAAGAGCCTCACCTGAGTCAGCGGCCGCGGCAGCCCGGCACGGACCAGCAATGTCCGCAGCCGTGACTCCATCGGAGACTCCGCCCCGCCGTCCGCGACGTCGAGCACGGCCCGCAGGCGGCGCCGGCCTCGGTACAGCGGGCGCTGCTCCATCCAGCGCTGGATTTGCGCATGGTCGGTGAGCTGCGCATGCAGCGCCATGTCCGTGATGACCACGGCATCTTCCAGGGGCAAGCGCCAGGCCAAGTCGGTCAGCGTGCGAGGCATGCAGGTGGCCCGCAAGCCCCGGCGCACAACCACGTCGGCCGGCGGCAGTTTGGCGCGACGGACGCGCAGACCGGCGACCGCCGAGACTCCGCAGCGCGCCGGCAGTGTGATCTCGCACGGATCGTCGGGACGCACGTCCAGCCCATGGAGCCAGGCCACTGAGGCCCCGCTGAAGGTGGCGTCACCAGGTAGGCGGCGCGAAA
>VBEO01000069.1 GCA_005881825.1 Chloroflexota bacterium
CCGGCAAGACCGAGATGGAGTGCTACGAGGAGCCCGCCGCGCGGACCCTGCAGGAGATGATCGCCGAGATGCCGGGCTGGCGCCCTCGGCGCTTCGCGGGCAGCGGCCTCACCTGCATGTTCGTGGGCGGCAAGAAGACGGCCATGCCTCACGGATTTGTGCGCGGGCACGGCCTGCAGCCCGGCGACGTGCTGGTGAGCGGCGCGGGCGCCGACATCGACGGCTACAGCAGCGAGCTTGAGCGGACCCTGGTCATCGGCGAGCCGACCGATGCGCAGCGAGAGGCGTTCGCGGCCATGGTCGCCATGCAGGACCGCGCCTTCCAGGCCATGAAGCCGGGCATGCCCATGGGCCAGGTCGAGCTCGAGGTGATCGAGGTGGCGCACGAGCTCGGGCACGCGCAGCACCTGCGCCACCACGTCGGCCACTCGGTGGGCCTGGAGGTGCACGAGGCGCCGTTCCTGGACCGGGGGGAGACCGATCCTTTGGAACCCGGCATGGTGTTCACGGTCGAGCCGGGCATCTACCTGCCGGAGCTGGGCGGCTTCCGGCACTCCGACACCGTCGTGATCACCGACGCGGGCTGCCGGCTGCTCACCGACTATCCCCGAGACCTGGAGAGCCTGGTTATCGGTCCGTAGGGGCGGGGCTTGCCCCGCCCTAAGACGCCTTCCTTGTGTGCGGCCGCACCAGCAGCCGCACCTCTTTCGGGAACTTCTCGAGGACGGGATCGGGCACCTGATACCCGGTGACCATCGACTGCTCCGAGATCCAGAATTCGAGCACGCTCGCGATCAGCTCCATGCAGGCGCTGACCGGCAGGCCGAGCGCCTGCAGCACCGCCGACTGGCCTTCCATGTACGCGCGGGCCTGGCGCTCATACTCGCGTGCCAGCACCTGCATCCGGCGGCTGTTGACGGAAGCCGGGCGCCCGGCGCGCCGCGCCCGCAGCTGCTCGCTTTTCGCATGCCATAGCTCGCGGGTGACGTCCCGCGTCGCCTCCCCCAGCCCGAGACCGATGGCGCGGATACCCTCCAGGCGCCTCTCGTCCACCCGTTCCACCCAACGCTGGCGAGCCTCGGCGTCGCCCAGCTCGCACGCGCCATAGAAGCCGGCCGCATGCCCGGGCAGGCTGTGCACCACGAAGTGCCGGCAGGTGTTGAACCGGCCCAGGGGCCGGTACTGCGAGTCCACGGCCAGAAACTCAATGCGCTGGTAGGCGGCGCAGCTGTGGAAGTCGTCAGGGAACGGCCGCACATAAGGACACGCATCGGCTTGGCGGGCCATGGAGAATGGAATCTAGGAAAGGCCGCGTGCAACTCGGCCGCTATCCTGTGAAGAACTCTCGTGGACATGACCGGGCGCCTCGTCCGCCTGCGGGCGCTGCGCCCGGAAGATGCCGAGGACATCGTCCGCAACGTCGCCGATCCCGAGGTCGTCGAGTTCCTCGACAACTGGGCCTGGCGGCCCTACTCAGCCGAGGACGCGCGGGAGTTCATCGACCGCCGCGACCCCTCCGAGATGCGCTGGGCGATCGACCGCCTGGAAGACGGACGCTTCCTGGGCGTCTCCGGGTTGCGCCACCTCGATTTCCGCAACCGCAACTGCCACTGGGGCATCTGGCTGGGCCCTCCCCAAAGCTGGGGCCACGGGTACGGCACCGAGACCTGCCGGCTGATCACTCGCTTCGCCTTCCGCCAGCTGGGCATGGAAAAGGTGTACCTCGCCTTCTACGAGGGCAACGAGCGGGGCCGGCGGGCATATGAGAAGGCCGGGTACCGGCTGGAGGGCACGCTGCCCCGCGACGCCTGGCGCGACGGCCGGCTGGTCACCAGCTACCTGATGGCCGCCTACCGCGACGACCCGCTCTACAGCGAGTAAGCCTAGGCCACCGTCGTCTTCGCGTAAGTGCTGACGCGCCAGCCGTCCGGCGCCTGCGCGCGCCCGCACACCAGGTCGTCATAGGCCGCCTGCAGCTGCCGCGTCACAGGACCGCGCTGGCCGCCGCCCACCGGGTAGTGGTCGATCTCCACGATCGGCATGACCTCGGCCGCGGTGCCGGCGAAGAACGCCTCTTCGGCGACGTAGAGCTCGGTCGGATCGACCTCGCGCTCCTGCACGGGCAGCTCCAGCTGCGCCGCCAGGCGCAGCACGGTGTCGCGGGTGATGCCCTCCAGGATGGCCTGCGTCTTCGTCGGCGTGACCACCACGCCGTCCCGGACGATGAACAGGTTCTGGCCGGCGCCCTCGGCGACCTTGCCCGACTCGTTGAGCAGGATCGGCATGTCAAAGCCCTTCATCTGGGCGTCGACCATCGCCACCCGGCTGTTCAGGTAGTTGGCGCTGGCCTTGACCCGCGGCGACATCGCGTTTTCCGAGGGCCGCCGCCAGGTGCTGACCATGCAGCGCACGCCCTTCTCGTAGCGGGCGCCGCGCGGGCGCGGGTAAGCCAGGATGTAGGCCCCGGTCGTCGCGTCCGCGTCCTTCCCCCAGGTCACCTCGTCGAAGTACGCGACCACGCGCAGGTGAGCGTCCTCGTGCACCTCGTTGGCGCGCAGCAGGTCGGCCATGGCCTCGATCAGCTGGTCGGCGCTGTACGGGATATCAATGCGCAGGACCCGCATCGAAGTCCCGAAGAGCCGCTTCATGTGGTCGCGCGCGCGGAAGATCAGGAGATCGTCGGAGTCGCCGGCGCGGTAAGCGCGGATGCCCTCGAAGACGCTGGCGCCGCGCAGCACGGCGTCGCTGCTGACGTGGATGGTCGAGTCGGCCCAGGGCACGATGTGCCCGTTGAGCCAGGTGTGCTTGGGGTTGGTCTCACTCATTGCGAATCCATTATCGAAGCCAGCGCACCCCGGTGCCGTGTGGGCCGCAGGTGGCAAGTAGTCGCTCCTCCCCACCCGGCCAGGTCGTGAGCCGCACCTCGAACGCCCCCGTGCCCGGCTCCAGCCGCAGCCAGCTCAGAGGAGCGTCGATGCCGGCGGCACGCCCCGCCATCGCCAGGGCGCGCCCGATGCGGGACTGCTCTGAGCCGTGCAGGTACTGAACGAACACCGAGTGGAAGACGACCGTGACGACGCCTGGCGCGGGCCGCGCGAGCTTGGCCTCCAGCCAGGCGGCCGCGCCGGCTTCCTCGACCAGCGCCGGCACGGCGCGGGCGACCTCGATGGCGCCTCTGAGCAGCTCGAGCCGGCGCGGATTGGAGGGCCAGACGAAGGCCGCCAGCGTGAGCTCGCCCTCGGGCGTGGTGGGGTCGATCGGCCGCAGGTCACACCCGGCTCGCTCTGCGATGGCCACCTCGGCGGGCGCGAACGGCGGCGGCACGGCATAGGCGCCGCCCAGGCAGACAGGCGAGTCTGGGTCGCCCCAGGCGGCATCGCCGGCCTCATACCGGTAATGGTCCCAGCGCAGGTTGAGGCCGGCGCTGGCCCCCACCTCCAGGACCCGCAGCGGCAGCTGCCAGGCCTGGGCCAGCTCGAGGAAACCGCCCAACAGAGCAGCGGAGCGGCCGACCTCGTTGGTCTGGCAGGGCCGCGCCACCTGCTCTGCCAGGTATTCGCGGTGCTCTTCCAGCACGATCCGGAACAGCGGCCATGCCGCCTCCGGATCCCTGGCCGCGTAAGCGGCCGCCAGCTCCGGCACCCGACCGCCGAGCACCAGCCGGTTGACGCCGGCCAGAAAGCGCAGCGGCAGGGCATCGGCGGCGGGCTCCGACGCGTGGGCCTTCAGTAGGTACCAGACCAGCCCACCGCTCTCCGCGTCATCCGCCGAACGCCGCAGCAGGCCGGCGTAAAGGTTTTCGCCCGACTCCCCGCACCAATCCGCCTGCCGCCGCAGCCGCCGGGCCAGTGCCTGCTGGCGGTCGTCAGGCACGCGCCGGCAGGGACGCCCG
This sequence comes from Chloroflexota bacterium, assembly GCA_005881825.1. Classification (GTDB taxonomy): domain Bacteria; phylum Chloroflexota; class Dormibacteria; order Dormibacterales; family Dormibacteraceae; genus CF-28. Next base: position 3,893 of record VBEO01000069.1, read on the forward strand.
GCGGACGCGGTACCAGGCCAGTATCTCGGGCAGGGCGTCCTCCAGCGCCGAAGGCCGGAACCCGAGCTCGCGGCGGGCGCGCTCGACCTCGGCCGGGTTGGGCGGACCGATGCGGTAAGGCATCGCCTCGGTCACCGGCCGCGGATCAAACGTCGCCGCGGTGCCGAGGGCGCGGGCCAGCGCCTCGACCAGCGCGCGCAGGCTCACCTGCTCGAAGACGACCTCGTACAGACCGGACAGCTGATCGGCCGCGCAGGCCAGCGCGCAGGCGTAGCCCAGGTCTTTGACCCAGGCCAGCGCCGCGGGTTGCTCGAAGGTCTGCTCGGGCACCGGGACCGGTTCGCCGCTCTCCAGCAGCCGCAGGACCTGTGCTATGCGCAGCGTCGGATCCTCAGGTCCGAGCACGGCGCCCGCACGCAGGGCCGGCACCGGCGGTTGGGCGTTACCGCACGCCACCACCACCTGCCGGTCGACGGGCAGCGGATCACCTCCAACCAGGTCGAGAACGATGTCTGGCCGCACCTCCTCGATAACCGCCTCGGGTTGGGATCGGTCGAGAGTGCGGTAGCTGGTGAAGGTGCCGTAAGGCCGGGGAGTCCGGCCCGCGGCAATCGTCTCCACGCCACGCCGCATCAGCTCCTTGCAGGCCGCGGTGCCAATGAAGCCGGCGCCGCCGATCACCAATGCCCGCGTCACAGGAGAGGGATGGGGTCGGTTGCCGAGAGATTCGGCCACCAGGTGGTTCGGATGCAAGGAAGCGCCGAGCACCGCAAGGAGCGCACTGCAGGTGCGCGACTGAGGAGCGCAGAAGCTGACGCCGCAGACGGGCCGCATGGGGGCCGAAGATCCGGCAATCCGTGCCCCATCACTCTCCTAGGTCGCGCGCGGAAAACTCGACGTCGATCCCCTCCATCGCCGAGAGCCGGCGCGCCATCTCCTCGGCGAGCACCACGCTGCGGTGGCGACCGCCCGTGCAGCCGAAGGCGATCAGCAGCCGGTCCCGCTGGTAGAGCGGGATCGCCCAGCGCAGCGCGGCCTCCAGGCGGTCCGCCAGCTCGACCGCCGCCGGCTGGCCCAGAACGTACTCCGCCACTGCGGCGTCACGGCCGCTCAGGTCGCGCAGCTCGGGCACCCAGTAGGGGTTGTCGAGGAAGCGCACATCGACGAGCCAGGTGACGTCGTCGGGTACGCCCTTCTTGTAGGCGAAAGCCAGGCAGGTCACCAGGGGCCGCTCGCGCGGCTGCAGGCGGCTGGCCAGTCTGGCGGCGTCGGCGAGCGCGATCCGGTGGTGCGCGCGCTCGTGGCTGCCGCCGGCGTGGCCGTCGTCCGGCCCCACATGGACCAGCGTGTACACCACGCCCTGATCGTCGAGGGCACGCAGCTCGGCCGCCGCGTCATCAGCGCCCAGCACCCGAACATCTGGCTGGGTCGCCCGGAAGAGGGGCGCCGCCGCCCCGGCATCGGCGCCACCCAGCACGAGAGGCTTCGGTCTCAATCGGGGTCCCCGCAAAATCGCAGATTTTGTCGGGTGATCAGACGATCAGCTCCTTCAGGCGGAGGGCGACACGTTCCGGAACGCCCGCCGCCTGCAGGTCCTCCACGGAGGCGTCGCGGATCCCCTGCAGCGACCCGAAGGTCCGCAGCAGGGCCTTCTTGCGCGCCGGTCCGATCCCCTCGACGGAGTCGAGCGGCGAGGTCAGAGCCTTGCGCGACCGCACCTTGCGGTGGTGGGTGATCGCGAATCGGTGCGCCTCGTCGCGCACTCGCTGGAGCAGGAACATGGCCGGGGCGTTGTGCTCCAGGATGATCGGATCGGCCCGGTCGGGCGCGAACACCTCCTCCCGCTGCTTGGCCAGGCCGAAGGTCGGGATGTCGGCGAACCCCTGGTCCTCCAGGACCTCCAGACCGGCGCTCAGCTGGCCCCGGCCGCCGTCGATCAGCACCAGGTCGGGACGGCTGGAGAAGGACCGGTCGCCGACGTCGGCGGCGTCCTCCCGGCGGAGCGCGGTTTCCAGGCGATCGAAACGCCGGCGCAGGACCTCCTGCAGCATCGCGAAGTCGTTGGGACCGGGCGTGAACTTGATCCGAAAGTGCCGGTAGTGCTCGTTCTTGGGCCGGCCCTCCTCGAAGACGACCATCGAGCCCACCGCCGAGTCGCCCTGGATGTTGGAGATGTCGTAGCACTCGATGCGGTGCGGAGGCTCGTTCAGTTCCAGGGCCTCGGCCAGGGCCGTCAGCATGGGCTCGGTTCGGCTGCGGTCGTAGTCGGCCTCGATGCGCTGCTGCTTGAGGTTCTCGGTCGCGGTGTCCGTGAGCTGGTCGATCAATCCCCGTTTGCGGCCGCGCCGAGGCACCTCCAATGCCACCGGGCCGCCGCGTTTGGACCCCAGCCAGTCCTGCACCAGCTGCGGCTCCTCCAGCGTGCCGGGAAGGAGGATCGTCCGCGGCACGTGGGTGGCGCTGGCGTAGTACTGGAGCACGAAGCCGCGCAGCAGCTCGCCCTCGGTCGCCTCCCCGGCGCCCTCCAGCGCGTGGCCGTCGTGGCCGATCATCTTGCCCTGGCGGATGTAGGCGATCTCGACGTAGACGTCCTTTCCGTCGCGCGCGTAGGCGACCAGGTCCTGGTCGTCGCGGCTGTGGGTGAGGACTTTCTGGCGGTCGGCGATCTTCTCGATCGCCATCAGCTTGTCCCGGTAGCGGGCCGCGTTCTCGAAATCGAGCACTGACGCAGCGGCGGCCATGCGGTCGCGCAGGTCGCGCGTCAGGACGTCGGAGCGGCCCTCCATGAACATCGCCACCTGGCGGAGCGTGGCGTGATAGTCGTCGCGGCTGACGCGGCCCTCGCAGGGTCCGGGGCAGCGGCGGATGTGGAAGTCGAGGCACACCTTGCCCTGGCGGAAGATGTCGTCCGAGCAGGTGCGGAACGGAAGCAGCTGACGCAGCGACTTGACCGTCGTGCGCAGTGATTGGGCGCTGGTGTAGGGACCGAAATACAGCGCGCCGTCCTTGGCGATCCGGCGCGTGTAGTGCACGCGCGGAAACTCTTCGGTCACCGGCAGCTTCAGGTAGAGATAGTTCTTGTCGTCCTTGAGCCGGATGTTGAAACGCGGCTTGTAGTGCTTGATGAAGTCGTTCTCGAGCACCAGCGCCTCGACCTCGTTGGCGGTGCGCACAAACTCGAAGTCCCAGACCTTGCGCAGCAGTTCCGCCAGTCGGGCACCGCGCGCAGGCGCTTGCGGATGCCCTCCGCGTTGTCCGTCTCGGTCGCCATCGCGGCTAGACTACCCGCCGATGCAGGAGCACCCAGCGCCTCCAGGGGGGGCGTCGGGGGGAAGGGCTTTGCCCGGCCCGACGCAAGGGGGGAGTTCCCCCCAGTCTCAATTGGGCCCGCAACCCACCACCGCCGTCCCGCACTACGTCGCACCCGTCCCGGCCACCGCGCCCACCAACCAGCTGGCCATCGTCAGCCTGGCGGCCGGGGTCGCCTGCTACTTCATCCTGCCGGTGATCGGGGCGGTGATCGCGGTCATCACCGGCCACATGGCCCGCGGCCAGATTCGACGGACCGGCGAGAGCGGCAACGGTCTCGCGCTGATCGGGCTGATCCTGGGCTACGTGCACCTGCTGATCGGCCTGCTGATCGGGCTCTTCGTGGTCCTGGTGGTACTCGGCTTCCTGGGGTTCTTCGCCTCCCAGCACTAACCGGCGCTAGAAGTGCACCCCTCGCATCAGGTAGGCGAGGGCGGCCTGCTCGACCGAGATCTCCTCGTCCTCCGGCTTCTTCTTGGGGGTCGGTTGCTCGCCGTCCTTGGGCATGCTGTCCGGGAAGACGTGGTAGGCGCCGGTCATCACGAAGTTGAGGAACCCCGGTGAGATGGTGTCGACGGCTTCCCCCAGCTTGCCCAGGCGCGTGCTCACCTCGGGGTCCTGGGTGAGGATGGCTTGCACGACCATGTCGGCGGCCTCGTCCGGCGAGATGGTCGGGAAATTCTTGTAGATGCTGGTGGGCGCGATCATGGGCGTGCGCACCAGCGGCATGTGGATGTTGGTGACCACGATGCCGGCGTCCGCCACCTCCGGCGCGATGCAGCGCGAGAGCGCGGCCAGCGCCGACTTGGAGGCCACGTAGGCGCCGAAACGCGGCGGGTAGGCCTGCACCCCGATCGACGAGATGTTGATGATGTGCCCGCTGCCCCGCTCCTTCATCCCCGGGATCACGGCCAGCATCAGCTTCACGGCGCCGAAGTAGTTGAGCTGCATCGTCCGCTCGTAATCGTGGAAGCGGTCGAGCGACTGGTTGACCGAGCGCCGGATGGAGCGGCCGGCGTTGTTGACGAGAATGTCGACGCGGCCGTGCTCCTTCAGGACCCGCTCGATCATCCGCTGGTTGGCATCCATGTCCGCCAGGTCGGTGGGATAGACCCAGGCCCGCCCACCTTCCTTTTTGATATCCGCCGCCAGCGCGTCCAGCTTCTCCTTGGTGCGCGAGACCAGCATCACGCGCGCGCCATGCCGGGCAACTTCTGAGGCGGTGGCCCGGCCAATGCCGCTCGAGGCGCCGGTCACCACCACCACCCGGTCCTCCAGCGCCGCCCGCAGGTTGCGCGGCGTCAGCGCCTCGGGGTCGAGGTGGCGCTCCCAGTAGTCCCAGATCTTCCAGGCGTAGGAGTGCAACCGGGGCACCGCGATGCCGGTCCCCTCGAGTGCTTTCTGGGTGTTGGCGCACGGAAAGCGGGCGCGGCTGTTGACGTAGCCCAGCGCGGCCTCGGGGATCTTGACGCGGTCCAGGAACTGCTTGCGCAGGGCCTGGTAGGGCTTCCAGCCGGTGAGCAGGCCGCGGAAGTCCTTGGGCACCATGCCCACGGCGCGGGGGTCCACGCGGAGCGTGAACTGCGGGCCGTGCGCCGCCTTCAGGAAGACGTTGACGCTGTCGCCCAGGCTCAGCGGCTCGGGGTCGACAAGGTGGAAGGTCTTGCCGTCGAGCCCCGGCTTCGCGGCGATGGCGGCCAGTGCCCGGGCCACGTAGTCGACCGGCACCAGGTTGAGCGGGTTGCCCTCGTATCCCACCAGCGGCCACCAGGAGGGGACCGCGTCCCGCAGGCGCTGCAGGAGCTTGAAGGCGTAGTAGGGGCCGTCGGCGCGATCGGCCTGGCCATCCTCTGAGGAACCGATAACGATCCCGGGCCGGTAGACGAGGAAGGGCACCTTGGCCTCTTCGCGGACGATCTTCTCCGCCTCGAACTTGGTTCGGTAGTAGGGATGGTCGAGCTTCTGGCCGGCCTCGAACATTTCCTCGGTGAAGTCGCCCTTGAACTTGGCGCCGGCGACGGCGATCGAGCTCACGTGGTGCAGGCGCCGGGCCTTGATCGCGTTGGCAAAGGCGACCACGTGCCGGGTACCCTCGACGTTGGCCTTCTGGTTGGCGTCCTCAGAAGCTTCCAGGTCGTAAACCGCCGCCAGGTGGAAGACCTCGGCGCCCTTGAGTGCTGCCAGCTCGGCTTTGCTCACCCCGAGATTTGCCCTGGTGATGTCGCCGAGCAGCGGCTTGACGCTGCGGCCGGCGCCCTTCAGCTTGCCGGCCGACTGCTCGCGCACGAGCACGTGCACAGGCTCCTTGCGCTTGGCCAGCTCCGCCACCAGGCGGCGTCCGATGAACCCTGTCCCCCCGGTGACCACATAGGCGGCCATCGGGTCAGAACGTTACTCGGTCGGGTTAACGGACTCCGATCGTGGCCGCATCAAGGTCGTAGATCTCGCCGAACTTGTGCTGCAGGTAGCGGATCCAGGGCTCGGCGTCGAGTGGCTTGCCGGTCGTCCGCTCCAGCAGCTCGCCGGGCGTGAACTTGCGCCCGTGGCGGTAGACGCGCTCGCGCAGCCAGCCGTGCAGCGATCCGAACTCGCCGGCGGCGATCTGCCCGTCGAGGTCGGGGATCGCGGTGCGCACCGCCTCCATGAGCTGGGCGCCGATCACGTTGCCCAGCGTGTAGCTGGGGAAGCCGCCGAAGGAGATCCCCGACCAATGGATGTCCTGGAGCGCGCCCTCGGCATCGTTCGGCACCTCGATGCCGAGGTACTGCGCCACTTTCGCGTTCCAGGCCTCGGGAACCTCGGCCGCCTTGAGCTCGCGCTCCAGGAGGTCGTTCTCGATCTCGAAGCGCAGCAGGATGTGCAGGTTGTAGGTGACCTCGTCCGCCTCCACCCGGATCAGCGAGGGGTACACGCGGTTGACTGCGCGGTAGAAGGCTTCCTCGTCCACGCCCTCCAGGCGGCCGGGGAATCCTCCGTCCAGCTCCTCGGCGTGGCCCTGCGAGTACATGCCGTGGCCGCTCTCGTGCATGGTCCCGAACAGCGCCTGGGAGAGGAAGGTGCGGCTGACCCGGGTGGTGATGCGGACGTCGCCGGCGCCGAAGCCGATCGAGAAGGGGTGGGCGGACATGTCCTCGCGACCCTTCTCGAGATCGAAGCCGTAGGCGGTGATGACCTTCATGCCGAAGTCGAGCTGCGCCGGCTCCGGCCAGTCGCCGTAAAGGATCGAGTCGTCGACGGCGTCCTGGCGGCGCCCGATCTCGCGCACCAGCGGCACGATCACTTCCCGCAGCCGGCCGAACAGCGCCTCCAGCTGACGGGTGGTGATGCCCGGCTCCAAGCGGTCCAGGAGGGCGTCGTAAGGGCGCTCGTCGTAACCGAGCGCGTCGGCGATCCGGCGGTTGATGTCGACGTTGCGGTCGAGGTAGGGCGCAAAGAGCTTCCAATCCGAGGTCTCGCGCGCCTTCTGCCAGACCGGTCGGGCCTCGCTGGAGGCGCGCGCCGCCTCGGCGACCAGCTCAGCGGGGATCTTGACCGCCTGGTCGTAGTCGCGGCGCGTGACCCGGACCAGTGCGCCCTCGTCCGTCTCGGGATCGAGGTCGCGAGCCTCCAGCTTCTCCAGCAGCCGGCCGACCTCGGGGTCGATCAGGCGCTCGTGGGCGAGCTTGCTGAGGGTGGCCATGGTCGAGGCGCGGGCGGCCACGCCACCGGGGGGCATGTAGGTTTCCTGGTCCCAGGCCAGCACCGCCGTGGCCCGGTCGAGGCCGGCGATCTCGTGGAGGATCTCCCTGAGCCGGTCGAGCGGTGCGTCGCTCACGCGGTGAACTCGAAACAGTGCCAGGGTGGTTGTAAAGCCCGGCTGCGCCGGGCCGTGTGAGTCCGTGATCCCGCCGTTGGGGACAGCGTGCGGAGACAGAGGGAGATAGGTCCGCGGGAGGAACCGCAGGTTCTTCCCGCGAAGCGGAGCGCAGCGGAGCGCATTCTCATGCCGTGACCTTTTCGCGCACCCGCGCCGGCTTCGGTGGCTTCAGGCGGCCTGCCCTTTCGAGGACCGGGCGCAGGTAGCGGCCGGTGTAGCTGGCCGGGTCCAGCGCGACCTGCTCGGGCGTGCCCTCGGCCACCAGCCGGCCGCCCTTGTCGCCGCCCTCCGGGCCCAGGTCGATGATCCAGTCGGCGGTCTTCAGCACGTCCAGGTTGTGCTCGATCACGATCACGGTGTTGCCGTGGTCGACCAGCCGGTGCAGCACCTGCAGCAGGCGGTCGACGTCGGCGTAGTGCAGCCCCGTGGTCGGCTCGTCGAGCACGTACAGCGTGCGCCCGGTGTCGCGGCGGGACAGCTCGGTCGCCAGCTTGACGCGCTGCGCTTCGCCGCCCGAAAGCTGAGTCGCGGGCTGGCCGAGGCGGATGTAGCCCAGACCCACGTCGTGCAGAGTCTTCAGCTTGACCCGGATTCGGGGCACGTTCTCGAAGACCTCCATGGCCTCGTCGACCGTCAGCTCCAGAACCTCGGCGATCGAGTGGCCGCGGAACTTGACCTCCAGCGTCTCCCGGTTGAAGCGGGTGCCATGGCAGACCTCGCAGGGCACGTAGACGTCGGGCAGGAAGTGCATCTCGATCTGGATGATCCCGTCGCCCTTGCAAGCTTCGCAGCGACCCGAGTTGGGCACGTTGAACGAGAAGCGGCCTGGCTTGTAGCCGCGCAGGCGCGCGTCCGGTAGCTGTGCGAAAAGCTCACGCATGTACGTGAACATGCCGGTGTAGGTGGCCGGGTTGGAGCGGGGCGTGCGGCCGATCGGCGACTGGTCGATGTCGATCGCCTTGTCGATGTGCGCCAGGCCCTCGATGGTCCGGTGCGCGCCCGGCTTTTCCTTGGCGTGGAAGAAGTACTGCGCAAGGCGCCGGGACAGGATGTCGGTGACCAGCGAGGATTTGCCGGACCCGCTCACGCCCGAGACCGCCGTGAAGGTGCCCAGCGGCACCGCCACGTCGATGTCCTTCAGGTTGTTGGCGCGGGCGCCCCGGATCACCACCTGCTTGCCGCTGCCGGCGCGGCGGCGCGGTGGCATGGCGATCTCCAGCTCGCCGCGCAGGTAGCGCGCCGTGAGCGAGTCGGAGGTGGCGATCAGCTCCTCCACCGGCCCCGCCGCCACGATCTCGCCGCCGTGCTCACCGGCCGCAGGGCCGATGTCGACCATGTAGTCGGAGGCCCGGATCGTCTCCTCGTCGTGCTCGACCACGATCAGCGTGTTGCCCAGGTCGCGCAGCCGGACCAGGGTGTCGATCAGCCGCCGGTTGTCACGCTGGTGGAGGCCGATCGAAGGCTCGTCGAGGATGTAGAGGACGCCCATGAGCTTCGATCCGATCTGGGTGGCCAGCCGGATCCGCTGCGACTCGCCGCCGGAAAGCGTGGTCGCCGAGCGGTCGAGCGTCAGGTACTCGAGACCGACGTCCAGCATGAACTGCAGTCGCTCCTTGATCTCCTTCAGCACCCCGCGGGCGATCTCGTTCTCGCGGTCGCTGATCTGGCCGGGCAGCAGCTCGAAGAAGTGGAGCGTCTGCTCCACCGCCAGGCGGCAGACCTCGGCGATGTTGCGGCCCGCGATGGTGACCGCCAGCGACTCCGGCTTGAGGCGCGTGCCCTTGCAGGCCGGGCACGGTTTCTCGGAGAGGTACTTCTCCAGCTCCTTCTTGAGGTAGTCGCTCTCGGTCTCGTCGTAGCGGCGCTGGACGTTGGCCAGCACCCCCTCGAAGGGTGCCTCGTAGTGGCGCTTGGCGCGGTACTGGTTGCGATAGCTGAAGCGGATCTTCTTGCTCCCGCTGCCGTCGAGCAGGAAGTCGATGTCCTTGGCCGGCAGCTTGGAGACGGGCTTGTCCATGTCGATCCCGAAGGCTTCGCACACGGTTTCCAGCAGCTCTGGATAGAAGAACTGGGACCGGCTCCAGGGCGCGATCGCGCCCTGACGGAGGGTCAGCGAGGCGTCGGGGATCACCAGCTCGGGATCGACCACCAGCTGGGAGCCGAGGCCGGTGCAGGTCGGGCAGGCGCCGTGGGGGGAGTTGAAGGAGAAGTTGCGCGGCTCCGGCTCCGGCACGCTGATGCCGTCGACCGGACAGGCGTAGTCCTGGCTGTACGGCGTGTCCTCCTTGCGGTCCACGTCGTGGACGATCACCCGGCCCACACCCATCCGGGTGGCGGTTTCCAGCGAGTCGACCAGCCGCGTGCGCTGGTCGGGGCCGATCACCACCCGGTCGACGATCACCTCGATGTCGTGCTTCTTGTTCTTCTCGAGCGGGATCTTGTCGTCCAGGCTGTACTGCCTGCCGTCGACGCGGACGCGCACGAAGCCCTGGCGGCGGATGTCTTCCAGCAGAGAGCGGTACTCGCCCTTGCGGCCGCGGACCACCGGCCCCAGGATCAAAAGTCGGGTGCCCTGAGGCAGCTTCTCGACCTGGTCGGCGATCTGGTCGACCGTCTGCTTGGTGATCTCGCGGCCGCAGATCGGGCAGTGCGGGTGCCCGACGCGGGCGAAGAGCAGGCGCAGGTAGTCGTACACCTCGGTCACGGTGCCCACCGTCGAGCGCGGGTTGCGCGAGGTTCCCTTCTGGTCGATGGAGATCGCCGGGCTGAGGCCCTCGATCATGTCGACGTCGGGCTTCTCCATCTGGCCCAGGAACTGCCGGGCGTAGGCGGAGAGCGACTCGACGTAGCGGCGCTGGCCCTCAGCGTAGATGGTGTCAAAGGCCAGGGACGACTTGCCCGAGCCGCTGAGGCCGGTGAAGACGACCAGGCGGTCGCGCGGGATCGAGAGGCTGACGTCCTTGAGGTTGTGCTCGCGCGCCCCCCTGATCGTGATCTTGTCGACGGGCACCGGCTAACTATCCCCTTCGGTTGATATGGAGAAACTGCCCGTCGCGGTGGCGATCAGCGTCCGCCCCGGACCCTCCACGCGGGCCTCGGCCACGCCCGTGCTCCGGCCGGCGTGGAGGACTCTTGCGGTGGCTCGCAGGCGCTCCCCCGGCCGCGCCGCGTTGATGAAGTTCACCTTGAGGTCGAAGCTGACCTGGCGCGCGCTCGCGGGGATGGCCGTGGCCATGGCCCGGGCCATCGCCGAATCGCAGATGGTGGCGATGAAGCCGCCGTGGACGACGCCCAGGCTGTTGGCCATCTGGTCCTTGGCTTCCATCTCGACCACAGCCTGGCCCTCGCCGGTTTCGACGAGCTGAATGCCCAGGAATTTCCACGCGTCGGATGGGACTCCTCCCCGCTCGCGGGGAGGTCCCTGGTGCGAAGCGGCAGGGGGAGGGGGTCGCCCGGTCACTTCCGCCACCCCTTCCTCGGAATCGCCAGGCAGGTCGAGGAGGCGTGGGCGATCAGGCGCCCCTCGTCGTCGAGGACCTCGGCCTCGGTGAAGCCCAGCGTCCGCTTCATCTCCACGACCCGGCCGACGGCGCGTAGCCGCCCCTCCACCACCGGCCGGATGAAGTTGATCTTGAGCTCGATGGTGGTGTTGGCCTGGTCCTCCGGCTGCAGGGTGAGCAGGGACATGCCCATGGCGGCATCGGCGATCTGGGTGATGATGCCGCCCTGGACGACCCCGCCCTCGTGGCGGTGCTTGGCGTCGGCGTCGATTTCGACCACCACCCTACCCTCGTCGACCTCGGAGATCCGGGCGCCCACCGTCTCGCGCCAGCCCGCGCGCGGACCGTCGCCGACCATCCCCCGGCGCAGGGCCTCCAGGTTTGTTATGGGCCTCGCCTCGTGCGGCGGTAGTTCCTTATCGAGCCCCGCGGCCGCACCGCCGGCGCGGCGGCGATGGCCAGCGCAACCTCCTCGTCGTCCTCGCCGCCCGAGGACTCTCCGGCGATGCGCTTGCGCAGCGCGATGATGCGGTCGCGCACGCGCGCGGCGTCTTCGAAGGCGAGCTCGCGGGACAGCCGTTTCATCTCCTTCTCGAGGTCGCGGATGATGGCCAGCAGATCCTCGCGGGGCAGCCCGGCGGCCATCATCAGCTCGACCGCGTCAGCCTGGGTGTCCTTCTCCTGGACCTCCAGGTTGTAGATCGCCTTCTTGATCGTCTCCGGCGTGATGCCGTGCTCCTGGTTGTAGGCGACCTGCTTGTCTCGCCGGCGGTTGGTCTCGTCGATCGCGTCACGCATGGAATCGGTGACACTGTCGGCGTACATCACGACGTGACCTTCGACGTTGCGGGCGGCGCGGCCGATGATCTGGATGAAGGACCGGTAGGCGCGGAGGTAGCCCTCTTTGTCGGCGTCCAGGATGCCGATGAACGCGACCTCGGGCAGGTCGAGACCCTCGCGCAGGAGGTTGATTCCGACCAGCACGTCGAAAGTGCCCAGGCGCAGATCGCGCAGGAGATCGATGCGCTCCATGGCGTCGAGGTCGGAATGGATGTAGCGCACGCGGATGCCGAACTCCTTCAGGTAATCCGTGAGGTCTTCGGCAACATCTCCACCGTCTTCTGCGAGCGCCGCATCTCGTAAGGCCCGGGCGTGGCCGAGACGTACAGCCGCTGGGCCAGCCGCTCCTCCCACTCCTCGAAGCTGAGCGGCCGGTTGTCGAATGCGCTGGGCAGCCGGAATCCGTACTCGACCAGCGCGGCCTTGCGCGAGCGGTCTCCACCCAGCATCCCGCCCACCTGCGGGACCGCAACGTGCGACTCGTCGATGAAGACCAGCGCATCGTCGGGCAGGAAGTCCATCAGCGTGAAGGGCGCCTCGCCCGGTTGCCGGCGCGTCAGGTGGCGCGAATAGTTCTCGATGCCGGCGCAGGTGCCGGTTTCGCGCAGCATTTCGAGGTCGAAGTTGGTGCGCTGGCGCAGGCGCTGCGACTCGAGCAGCCGGCCGTGGTCGTCGAACCACTTGCAGCGCTCCTCGAGCTCCTCCTCGATGTCGCGGACCGCGAGCTCGAGTTTGCGGCGCGGCGTGATGTAGTGGCTGGCCGGGAAGATCTTCACCTCGTCGCGCGCGCGCAGGATCTCGCCGGTCACGCCATCCAGCTCCTGGATGCGCTCGATCTCATCTCCGAAGAACTCGATCCGGTAGACCTTCTCCTCGCTGGCGGGCACGATGTCGACAACATCGCCGCGCACGCGAAAGCGCAGCCGTCCCAGGTCGTAGTCGTTGCGCTCGTAGAGCATCTCGGTGAGCTTGCGCAGCAGGATCTCGCGCCGGATCGACTGGCCCGTGACCAGCTCGACCGACTCGCCCATGTAATCCTCGACCGAGCCGATGCCATAGATGCAGCTGACGCTGGCCACCACGATCACGTCACGCCGCGTCATCAGCGCGGTGGTGGCGCTGTGACGCATGCGGTCGATCTCCTCGTTGCGCGAGGAGTCCTTCTCGATGTAGGTATCCGAGCGCGCGATGTAGGCCTCGGGCTGGTAGTAGTCGTAGTAGCTGACGAAATACTCGACAGCGTTGCTGGGGAAGAGCCGCTTGAACTCGGCGCACAGCTGCGCCGCCAGCGTTTTGTTGGGGCTCATCACCAGCGTCGGCCGGCCCAGCTCCTGGATCACCCAGCCCATGACGTTGGTCTTGCCGGACCCGGTGACGCCCATCAGCACCTGCTCGCTGAGGCCCTGGTGGAATCCCTCTAGGAGCTGGCCGATGGCATGGGGCTGGTCGCCCTTGGGCTCGAAGGGCGCCTGGAGGTCGAAGCGGGAGGGCATGGAGCCCTAGGCTTCCGGCCGGACGGTGGGCCTCAGGATTTCGCGATCCCGACGCTCCGAGGCGGCAGCCAGCGCCGAGGAGCGCACCGAGCGCAGCGGTCGCTGCGTGAGCGAGCACCGCAGAAGCTGGCGTGCGCATCGGACGTCTGGGCGCGAAAGACTAGGCATCACTGTTCGGCTGGAAGCCTAGATTTTAGCCCGAACGACTGTTCGCTACGCCGCGGTGACCACGAAGTTGTCGAACTCTCCCGGACCTTCACCGACGACCCCGGCGTGGCCATTGGTGTAGTCGGCGTTGCTGACCTGGATGCCGGCCGGCTGCAAGGCTCCCGAGGGATCGGTGACGGTGCAGGAGAGGCTGCTGCCGATCACGGTGAAGCTCAGCGAGTAGAAGTTCGCAGGGTTGAACGCCCAGCTCACGTTGTCGCCCATCTGGGTCCAGTTGGAGCCGCTGACCTCCCACATGGTCAGGAAGCCGCCATGGTCGATGCCACAAGCGTAGAAGTCGCCGCCACCGCTGTAGCGGGTGATCAGGCGGGCGTGGCCAGTGGTCGAAGCCGCCTTGACGGTGGCACTAACCTTGATATTCGTCCAGCCGCCGCTGCCGACGGTCGCGACTGCCCAGTTCGCGTCGGGCGTGTACAGCACGTGGCTGCCGTCCTGAGCGATCTGCCAGTTGCCGGTGTCGAGGTTCCAGTTGGGAACATTGGTCGAGCCGACCGCGTCCTGCTCGAAGTTGTCCTTGAAGAGGTAAGAGGACGGCGGGCTGGGCGTGGGCGTCGCGGTCGGCTGGACCACCGGCCTCGGTGTGGGCTCCGGTGCGGGCGTCGCGGTGCGCGTGGGCACCGGCGTGGGTGCCGGGACCACCGGCGTGGGCGCCGGGACCACCGGCAGGGCCGCTGGTGGCGTTTGGGGATCGGGTGTGGGCAGCAGTGTCGGGGCCGGCGCCGGCAGAGGGCTCGCCCCTTGCTTGACCACCGCTGCGGCGGGCGCCTTCCGCGGCTCGCTGTATGGTAGCCAGCTCAGACCGGAGCCGGCGAACGGCAGCCAGCTGGGCGGCCGGCCGGTCAGCCAGACCAGAGTGCCGGGCCCGCGCCCGATCACAAAAAGGGAGAACAGCAGGGCCAGCAGCAGTGCCGCGGCAGCCGACTGGGTGCGCCGCCGGCGCCGGTCGCCGGCCAGCGTTTGCACGTGCAAGCTCCCTCCTCCTCGTCGGGGTCAACGCCGCCCGGCCGGCTAGCTTGCGAGATCGAGCTGTAGGAAGCGGCCCTCGCGCCGGCGGCGGCCCGGGGTCCAGGCCACCGGCCGGGCGAACGCCGGGCCGGCAAAAGCGAACGTGTGGTACTCACCGTTCTCGCCGCAGGCATCGACATCGAGGGCGGCGATGTCACGCGCAAAATCCGGGTCGACCACCCGGCCGAGCCAGGATTCGTCCAGCCGCTCCAGGTCGACGCAGGTCACGACCGCCCGGCCCCCGTTCACCACAAACTCGTCCAGGAGCTGGGCGGGCGCGTCCCCCCACAGCGGCTCCACGTGCTCCAGCCCCGCGGCGATGACGCGGTCCTCATACCAGGCCCTTACGTCGGCCAGGTGGATGTCGCCCAGCACGACGCCTGTGCAACCCTCGGCCCGCAGTTGCGCCAGGACCTCCACCAATCGCGCCTCCATCTCGGGCCAGGCGGTCCCCAGCCCCAGCAGCCGCCGCGTGCCGGTGGCGGCGGCCTGGGTGCGGATCAGCTCGATCGGAGTGGCGTGGAAGCGGACGCGTTCGCTCTCGGCGTCGTAGAAGGTGACCAGCGTCTGCACGTCCAAGCCCGCCCGGCGTGCTCGGTCGAGCGCCAGCGCGGAGTCCTTGCCGCCGGACCAGAGCAGCGCATAAGAGCTACGGAAGCTCGAGGATCAGCGCCTCCACGTAGGTGCCGGCCGGGTAGCCGTCGTCTCCCGGCGGGATCCGGACCAGCGCGTGGGCGCCGGCCAGCGACATCAACCGTGATGAGGATTGCGAGCCGGTCGAGGTGGCGACCAGGTCGGGTCCTTCCCGGCGCAGGATGACGCGCTGGTACTCGGTGCGGTCGCCGCCGGCCATGGCGTCGTAGCCGAGGCGGACCGGCAGCTCGGGACGGTGCAGGCGGCTGTGGCCCTGCAGCTTGCGCAGCGCGGGCCGCACGAAGACCTCCAAAGTCACCAGGGAGCTGACCGGAAAACCAGGAAGCCCGAAGGCCAGCTTGCGATCGGGGAGCGTAGCGAAGGTGAACGGCTTGCCCGGACGCAGCTTGACGCGGCCCACGTGCACCTCCCCCAGCGACTCCAGCAGGGGCTTGACCAGGTCGTGGGTCCCCACCGATACCCCGCCCGAGGTGACCAGCACGTCGCAGCGCTCGACGGCGCCCAGCACCAGCTCGCGCAGCGGGTCAGGACGGTCGGGCGCGATGCCGAGCAGATCCACCTCGGCGCCCGCTTCGCGCAGCGCGGCCAGGAGTGCCCAGCGGTTGGAATCGGTGATCTGTCCAGGCCCCAGCGGGCGGCCCACCTCGACCAGCTCGTCGCCGGTCGACATCAGAGCCACCCGCGGCCGCCGGTGCACGCGGAGGCGGTCGATGCCCAGGGCTGCCACCAGGCCGATCTCGGCGGAGCCGAGCGGATGGCCCCGTCGCACCAGGACGTCGCCGGGCCGCAGGTCGGCCCCCGGGGCATGGAAGTTGCGGCCGGCTCCGTAGGCCTCGGGCACCACGACCTGGTCGCCGTCCTGCTCCACCTCTTCGACCATGACCACGCTGTCGGCGCCCTCAGGCAGTACGCCGCCCGTGAGGATGCGGGCGGCGGCACCGTGTTCCAGGGCGCCCGTGAAGGGCCGGCCGGCGGCCGACTCCCCCACCACCCGCAGCCGTCCGCCGCCGTCCGCCGAGCGGATGGCGTAGCCGTCGACAGCGCTCGCCGGGAAGCCCGGCAGCTCGCGGCCGGCCACAACGTCGGCTGCGGCCACCCGCCCCGGGGCTGCTTCCAACAGCACCTCTTCAGACTCGAGGACCGGCGTCCGGTCCAGGACCAGGCCCGCCGCCTCCTCCGCGGCCAGCATCGGGTAGGCGCTGGCTCTCATGCGGGCATCAGCTCGAAGGTGAAGCGCGCGCGCAGCCTTTCCAGCGCCGCCACCACCGGCGCGGCCAGCAGCAGCACCATCAGCACGTTGCCGGCGGATCGGAAACTGTCGTAGACCAGCGAAGTCACCAGGTAGAAGCGGCCGAAGTGCAGCAGTGAGGTGAGCGTGGCCTGGCCCGGCTCCCAGCCCAGGTCACCGGCTCCGCGGTAGGCGCCCACCCAGGTCTGGACGTCGGTGAGGGCGCCGAACGCCAGTCCGGTGACGGCCCCGGCCAGGCACAGTAGCAGGGCGTTCCGCCAGCCGAAGACGGGCGTCCGCCAGCGGCCGGCCAGTCCCGCGGCTACGCCCACCCAGCCCGCCGCGAACATCTGGTACGGCACCCATGGCCCGAGGCCGCCGGTCGCCAGCGCCGAGACGACCATCGCGAAGCTGCCGCAGAGGAAGCCGTAGGAAGGCCCGAACACGAACCCGGCGCAGAGCACCAGGAAGAAGAAGGGGCTGAAGCCCCCGATCCCGATCACGACCGCCAGGCGCAGCCCAGCGTCGATGGCCGCCAGCGCCGCCAGCAGCGCCAGGCCGCGGGAGTCGAGTCGCCGGGTGCCGATTTCCACCAGGGCCAGCGCCAGCATGGAACCTATCGCCAGGGCCAGGGCCGGCGCCTCCGCCGGGGTACCGGCGAAGAAGGGCCAGGCGAAAAACGCGACGCCGACCCCCGAAACGGCCGCCAGCCTCAAACCGCTGGTCACGCCGGCAGCTCCGCGGGCACGCGTTCCAAGGTAATCGCGGTGGCCGCCCGCGGGCTGCCCGTGTCCACGGCCCGGCCCCGCTCGACGCGCACCACTCGGTCGGCCACGGCTGCCACCAGCTCGGCGTCGTGGGTGGCGACCACCACGGCGCTGCCGCGTTCCCGGAGGTCCTCGACCAGGGCGGCCAGCGCGCGGCGGGCGCGTTGGTCCATGCCACGCGTCGGTTCGTCGAGTAGTGCCAGGCTCGGCGATCCGGCCAGGACGGCGGCCAGGGCCGCGCGCTGGCGTTCACCGCTGGAAAGGTCGCGCGGGTAGCGACCGGCCACCGCGACCAGGCCCAGTCGCTGGAGCATCGGGCCCGCGTCCGGTACCTCGCCGGACCGGCGCAGGGTCAGCTCCACCTCATCGCGGACGGTCGGCCGGTGCAGCAGCGCCGCCGGGTCCTGCGGGAGGTAGGCGACGCGGCCCGGCGGGCGCATGACGGCGCCGGAGAGCGGCCGGAGCAGTCCGGCGAGGCAGCGCAGGAGAGTCGTCTTGCCGCCCCCGTTGGGACCGACCAGCGCCAACACCTCGCCCGCGCCGCCGGTCAGCTCAACGTCCTCCAACACAGGTCGAGCGCCAGGTCCGGCGCTGACCCGGCGCAGCTCCCAGGCCGCGTCGACGGGCCGGGGGCGCGGCGCCGGCCGGACCTGGAACCGGCGCGCGGAAACCGGAGCCAGCCGCCCGTCCTCCACGGCCAGGAGGCGCCCGGCCGCGGCCAGCACCGCCTGCGGCCGGTGCTCCGCCAGCACCACGGCCCGGCCGGCGGCGGCCAGCTCGCGAGAGGCCGCCAGCACCAGCGCCACCCCATCGGTGTCCAGCTGCGAGGTGGGCTCGTCGAGGGCCACGATCTCCGGGTCCAGCACCAGAGCCGCGGCCACCGCCACCCGCTGCCGCTCGCCGCCCGAGAGCGTAGCCAGACGGCGGCCCGACAGATGCGCGATCCCGGCCTGGACCAGGGCCGCCTCGACCTGGGCCGGCATGGCGGCCGGCGGCACGGCCAGGCTTTCCAGGCCGAAGGCCACCTCCCGCTCGACTGTCGAGTAGACCGCCTGACGCTCGGGGTCCTGGAAGACGAAGCCGACGTGCCGCGCCAGGCGGCGCGTCGGCGTGCGCAGAACGTCCAGGCCGGCCACCGTCGCAGCGCCCGCGACTCGGCCGCCATGGAAGTGGGGCACCAAGCCGTTGAGCACCCGCAGCAGGGTCGACTTGCCGCCGCCCGAAGGACCCGCGATCACGATCAGCCCCGGGTCGACCGCCAGGCTGACAGCGTCCAGCGCCGGCCTCCCCGAGCCTGGGTACCAGTAGCTGAGCCGGTCTAGCGAAGCGAGCGCCACAGCCAGGCCGGCAGGAACAGCGGCAGGTACGCGATCACGCCCAGGGGCGTGACCGCCGGCAGGCGCAGGTAGGGATAGGGCAGCCAGTCGGCTGCCTGCCCGAGCAGGCGGGCCGCCACCAGCAGGGCCATCGAGAGCGCGGCGCCCGCCAGCAGCAGGAGGTCGGCGCGCACCAGCGGGGCCGGCCGGAATCGAGTTCGCGGCCCGGAGCCGAAGCCGCGCGCTTCCATGGCCTCGGCGAGCTGGATCGAGTCCTCGATCGCGGTCAGCACGGCCGGCACCACCACCTCCGACCAGGAGGCCGGCCCGCGGGGTCGCCAGCCGCGCATGCGCTGGGCCTCGGCGATCGCGGTGAAGCTGCGGCGCAGGCCGGGCACCAGGTTCAGCGACGCCGCCGCGGCGGCGCCGGTGCGCGCCAGCGGCGCGGGCAGGGCGTCCACCACCTGGTGCGGCTCCAGCAGCAGCGACAGCGGCGCCACCGCCAGAACGGCGGCGGCGACCGCCAGGCCAGAGGCCAGTCCGAAGGCCAGCGCCTCCAAGGTCCAGGGCCCCCCGATCAGCACCCAGCCGTCGGATAGCACGAAAAGCGGATCGGCGCCGAAGTGGCTGAAGGCGAGGTTGAGCATCACGGCACTCAGCACCGCCAGGCCGACTCCTACGAGAAGCGGCCGCGTTCGCCGCCAGCCCGCACCGGTCAGCACTGCAGCCAGGCACGCCGCCAGGGCCAGCGCGCGGTAGGCCGGGTTGGTCGTCAACAACACGCCGAGCAGGCAGGCGGCGGACCAGGCCGCCGCCGCCCGCCCGCTCATGACCGAGCTACTCCTTCGGCGGCGCCGGGGTGGGCGCCGGCGAAGCCGTCGGCGAGGCGTACCGCCAGCCCATGGCCTCCCCGGACTTGAGGTTGACGGCGGTGTATCCGACCTGGGCGCCGGTCCAGGAACCTCCGGCCGTCTCGGTGAAGAGCGCCCAGAAGGGTTTGTCCTTCGGGAAGCACTCGCTGAACGAATCAGGCTCGTTGTCGATCTGGCAGACGGCCTTTCCGAAGCTGAAGGCCTGGCTCTGGAACTCGATCCCGCTCTGCTTCATCAGGTCTTCGCCGTTCAGCTGGTCCGAGGCGAAGCCGACGCACTTCTGGACGCTGCGACCGTCCAGATGGGTGACCACGAGGTAAGCCTTGTGCGCAGCCTGGGCGTTGACGCAGGTGCTGGTCGCCGCGGCGGGCGGCGCGGTGGCACCGCCGCAGGCGGTGAGCAGGACGGCGATTGCGAGGAGATGTGCGCGCATCTCGTTCCTCCAGCGGCTGGGGTCCCGGCCGCGCCGGGGAGGCCTCGCCGCACGGAGACCCCCCTCCGTTGCGCGCGGACGGGGAACGTCCCCTCGGGCAGGTCTCCTGGCTCGCGGATCAGGCGCCGGCGGCCGCCTTCCCGGGACTCGTCCCAGTGGCTGTCTGGCCGCCCGCTACCGCTCACAGTTGCGCGACAGCGCGGGAGTTGCACCCGCTTCCCTTGGCCCGAGAGGGCTGACGCGATTCTATGCTCGCGGCATGGCCGAGCTCTCAGTCGTCTGCGGCGCGACGGGCGGCCTCGGGCCCGCCGTTGTGGAAGCCCTCAAGCCGCTCGGTGGCGAGGTGGTACCGGTCGACCGGGACGACGCCGATCTCACCGACCCAGGCGCGGTTGAGGATTTCTTCGCGCGCCTGGATGGCCGGGGCGAAGTTCGGCGGCTGGTCAACGTGACCGGCGGCTTCCGCGGCGGGTCGGTGCTCGACGCCTCGCCGGAGGACGTCCGCTTCATGCTCCGCCTGAACCTGGAGACCGCGTGGTGGACCTGCCGCGCGGCCGGCCGCCGGATGTCCGACGCGGGCGCCGGCAGCATCGTCAACGTCGGCTCCCGGGCGGCGCTGGTGCGCGAAGGGGGTGCGGCTGCCTACGCGGTGGCCAAGTCGGCGGTGCTCAAGCTCACGGAGGTGATGGCTGAAGAGCTGAAGGATTCGGGCGTACGAGTCAATGCCGTGATCCCGGCCGTTATCGACACGCCGGCCAACCGACAGTGGATGAAGGAAGGGGACCTGGCCCGGGCCGTCGCGCCGGCGGAGATCGCGGCCGTGATCGCCTGGCTCTGCTCGGACGCCGCCCGTGCGATCACCGGCGCGGCCATCCCGGTTTACGGGAAGTTCTAGAGCCGGCTACTCGTAGCGAAGGGCGCGCATGGGGTCGAGCCGCGCCGCCCGCAGAGCAGGCGCCAGTCCGCTGACCAGGCTCAGGCCGATAGCGAGCAGGAAGGCGACCAGCCCGATTCGGGGCGAAACCACGAACAGATCGTCCCCGGCGACTTGGTTACCCAGCGAAGCCAGGAGCCCGGCCAGCGCGGCGCCCACCAGGCCGGAGCTGGCGCCGATCACCGCGGCTTCGGCTACGAAGACCAGCGACACGTCCTGGAAGCGGGCGCCCAGCGCTTTCAGAACGCCGATCTCTCGGGTGCGGTCGAGCACGGACATGAACATGGTGTTCACGATCGCGAACCCGCAGACGGCCAGGGTGATGGCCGCCAGGAAGCCGGCTCCTCGCCCGAGCGCCGAGCCGGAGAGCGAGAGGATCAGCGCGGTGAGGGCGATGCCGAGCGCGGCGCCGGCCGCGGTCAGGGCGGTTCGCAGCGGGCGGCGGCCGACCGCGTCCAGCCCCAGCCGGAGGGCGTCGACGCTGCGTAGGCGCGTCAGCGGATCCAGGGCGATGGGGGCGCGGGTGGTTCGCCGCCCGCGCGTCCTGTCTACGACCACCCGTCCGTCGCGCATCCGCACCACGCGGTCGGCGCCGGCCGCCACGTCCGGATCGTGGGTGACCAGGACCACGGTGGCGCCGCGCCGGTGGAGATCCTGGAGCAGGGTCAGGACCTGCTCCCCGCTCGCCGAGTCGAGGTTGCCCGTCGGCTCGTCGGCGAGGACCAGGCCTGGCCGGCCGGCCAGCGCCCGCGCCACCGCCACGCGCTGCTGCTCGCCGCCCGAGAGCCGGCCGGGGCGGAAGCGGGCCCGGCCAGCCAGGCCAACCACCTCGAGGAGGCGCCGGGCCCGGGCCCGGCGGGCGGCCGCGGGCATGCCGGCCAGGGCGAGCGGCATGGCCACGTTGTCTTCGACGCTGAAGCTCGGCAGCAGGTTGAAGGTTTGAAAGACCGTTCCCACGCGCTGCAGGCGGTAGTCCGCGAGTGACGCTTCGGGGAGCTGGTCGAGCGCGGCGCCGGCCGCGTAGACGTGGCCGCTGGTGGGCCGGTCCAGCCCTCCCAGCAGGCCGAGGAGGGTCGTCTTGCCGCAACCGGAGGGCCCGACCACCGCCACGAACTCACCAGGCGCGATCTCGAGCGTCACGTCCTGCACGGCATCGACGGTCACATCGCCCATCCGGTAGGTCCTGGTCACCGCATCGAGCCGCAGGCCTACCGCCTGGCCCAGGAGATCGCGGAGGCCTTCGCCGGCAGGCAGAACCGGCGCCGGCGGAGCGACCGCGATCGGCACCGTGGCCTCGAAAACCTCAGGCGCCGGGGCCGGAGAGGGCGCTGCGGCCGGCGGTGCCCCCTTTAGTGCGACCACGGCGTCAGCGACGCGCTCGATGGCGGTGCGCTGGCGGCGCGAGCGCCGAGGCGAGCGGCCGGGTGACGCCGACTCATCCCCCTCCCGCGTGTCCATTTCAGGGCGTTAGCGTAAGTCTCATCGGGTCGCAATCGGGACTTTCTGAGAGCAGTTGATCCAGCACCTCTGCGGCCTGGCCGCCCGTCGTCTTGAGCAGCAGCAGCGCCTCGTGGTTGCGGTGCATGCGGCCTTCCCTGAAGTGGAAGGTGTGCACGGTCGGGATCACGGCGCCGTCGGTAGCCAGTTGCTGCTCGACCATCTTCTCCCCCGCCCGCTCAGCCTCGTCGCGCGAGCCGAAGGTCGCCAGGATCAGGGCCTGCTGGTCGGGCACAGCCTAATCAGACCACGCCGCAGCCCAGGGACGATCGAGCCAGATGATCGCCCCGGCCAGCCCCAGCCCGCCCAGCAGCAGCCCGCCCAGCACATCCGACTCCCAATGCACCTGCAGGTAGACCCGGTCGAAGCTTTCGGCTGCGATCAGGATGACGGCCCCGATCACTGCCGTCCAGCGCAGCCAGCGGCGCTCGCTGAGACGGGCTACCACGAATGCGAGCAGGCCGTAGGCGACGACCGTCCGCACCATGTGGCCGCTGGGAAAGCTGCTCGCGGCCACGCTCTGTCCGATGAGGTCGGTGAGGCTCGGCCCGTCACCGTGCTGGATCACGACCGGAGGCGCCGGGTGGTAGATGATCCGCTTGTACAGGACCTCCAGGACCACCACCACCGGCAGCGCCAGCACGGCCAGCGAATCGATGCCGAAGTGGTGCCGCCAGAGCCAGATACCCAGCAGCACGACCACCAGCGTGGTCATCTCCAGCCCGCCGAAGAGCGCCAGAGCCCGGAAAGGCAGGTCGAGCTGGGGCCGCCAGGCCTGCGTCATGGCGTGCGACACGTCGACGTCCAGCGAGTGCGTGGTGCCCGCCGCCACCACGGCCGTGAAGACCATGAAGGCGACTGCCAGCGCCGCGAAGGCGAGGAGCGTCCGCCTCAGCGCTGACAACGGCGGCAGAAGACCGTGGTGCGGCCGGCCAGGCGGATCGTGGAGAGCGGCCGCCCGCAGGTGGCGCAGGGCTGGCCGCCGCGGCCGTAGACGAGCAGGCGCTCCTGCTGGGACCCCCGCTCGCCGAAGGCGTCGCGATAGCTGTCCACCGAGCTCCCGCGGTTCGCGATGGCCGTGGTCAGGGATTCCTGCAGCGCCTCGCGAAGGCGGCGCACGGCCGGGCGGCTGAGCGAAGAGCCCGGCCGGTCGGGGCGCACGCGGGCGCGGAAGCAGGACTCGTCGGCGTAGATGTTGCCGACCCCGGCCACCACCGCTTGGTCCAGGAGCAGAGCCTTCAAGGGCGCCCGGCGCGCGTGCAGGCGGCGGTAGAGGTCGGTCGCTGTAAAGGCGTCGTCGATCGGCTCGGGCCCCAGGCGCGGAATGGCGCGGTGCGCAAGCAGCTCGTCCTCGGTGCCGAAGAGGAGCCTGCCGAAACGGCGAACGTCGCGGTAGCGCAGCTGCTTGCCGTCATCCAGGAGGAAGGCGGCGTGGACGTGCGGCGCGAAATCAGAGTCCGGCTCGAAGAGCTGAAGGTGGCCGGTCATGCCCAGGTGGATGACCATCAGGTAGCCGTCGGTCAGGTGGAACAGCAGGTACTTGCCCCGGCGTGTGAGCGCCTCCACGACGCGGCCGGTAACCCCGTCGACGAACTGCTCCGGCTCCGGGTGGCGGACGATGGTTGGAAAGCGCAGGTCGACGCGCACGATGCGGCGGCCGACGAGATGCGGCCGCAGCCCGGCGGCCACGGTCTCGACCTCCGGCAGCTCAGGCAACGACGGTCGCGAGCTTGCTCATGTCGGCCCAGTTGGGGCCGACCTTGGACTCCACCTCCAGGCGCGACTCCAGCTCGTAGGCCTCGGTCATCACCCGCGGCACCAGGTCCGAGAAGGTATCCAGCTCGGCGCGCGGGATCTCGAACAGCAGCTCGTCGTGCACCTGCAGCAGCATCTTGCCGCGCAACCCCGTCGACTCGATCTCGCGCTGCAGGCGGACCATCGCGATTTTGATGATGTCGGCGGCCAGGGACTGGAAGGGAAAGTTGATCGCCATCCGTTCCGCCGCCATCCGCAGTTGGTAGTTGGGCGAGCGCAGGTCGGGGATCGCCCGCCGGCGCCCCGTCGAGCTGACCACGATCCCGGTTTCACGCGCTGTCTGGCGCACCCCCTCCAGGTAGTCGCGGAGCTTGGCGAAGGCCGTCCAGTACTCCTTCAGGAACTCCCGCGCCTCGTCCCCCGGGATGCCCATCTGCATCGAGAGCCCGTACTCGCCCTGACCGTAGATCGACCCGAAGTTGGCGACCTTGGCCAGGCGCCGCTGGTTGGGATCGACCAGCTCCAGGGGCACCTTGAAGACGCGCGAGGCGGTGGCGGCATGGATGTCCTGCCCGGCCGCGAAGGCGGCCAGCAGGTTGGGGTCGCCCGAGAGGTGGGCGGCGATTCGCAGCTCGATCTGCGAGTAGTCGGCCGCGAAGAGCAGGTGATCCGGATGCTGGGCGTGGAAGGCGCGGCGGATGCGCTGGCCGAGCTCGGTCCGGATCGGGATGTTCATCAGGTTCGGGTTGGAAGAGGCCAGCCGCCCGGTGGCGGTGGCGGCCTGCCCGAAGGAGGTGTGGACGCGGCGCGTGGAGGGGTCCATCAACTCGGGCAGCGCGTCGACATAGGTCGACTTGAGCTTGGAGAGCTGCCGGTGCTCCAGGATCAGGCCGACCACCGGGTGCTTGTCGCGCAGCGACTCCAGCGTCTCGGCGTCGGTCGAGTAGCCCGTTTTGGTGCGCTTGCCGACCGGCAGCTTGAGGTCTTCGAAGAGCAGCTTGGCCAGCTGCTGGGGGGCATTGAGGTTGAACTCGTATCCGGAGAGCTCGGAGACCTCGGCCTCCAGCGCGGCCAGCTGCTCGCCCAGCTCCCGCTGCATCTCGCGCAGGTAGGGGATGTCGACCGCCACCCCCTCCCACTCCATCTGCGCCAGCACCCGGGCCAGCGGCAGCTCGATCTCGTGGAACAGGTAGTCGACCTGCACGTTTCGCATCTCGGCTTCCAGGCGCGGGTGCAGCTGGAGGATGGCCTGGGCGCGCTGGCCGGCGTACGTGGCGGCCTCGTGGACCGGCGCCTGCGAAGGCTTGATCTCCTTGCGCCCCACCCCCAGCAGCTGGTCGGAGCCCATCAGCGTCATGCCCAGCAGCTCACGGGCCAGGTCGTCCAGCCGCGGGTCGCGGGAGCCGGCCCCCAGTAGGTAGGCCGAGAGAAAGGTGCTGAAGACCCACTGGTAGTTCTGCTCGTCCACCTGGTCCAGCAGCAGCTGCATGTCCTTGACGTCATGCGTGGAAAGCGCACGCGTGGCCAGCGCGTCGGCCACCTCGGCGGCCGGGCGGCCGGTCAGGGGCAGGTAGAACGCGTCGTCGGCGGTGGCGATGCCCAGGCCGACCGGCGTGCCGCCCCGGGCGGGGCCGTCCCAGATCCCGAACACGCCCACTTCGGCCGCGGCCGAAATCGCCGTGCAGAGCTCCTCCAACGGCGCGTGGTCGGGCACCAGGCGCACGCCGTGCAGGTCCTCGGGGGGCGCGAACTCCAGCCTGGCCTGCACCGGCACCACGTCGGGTGCCGGGAAGCGGGCCAGCAGCTGCCGGAACTCGAGCGCGTCGAACACCCGCCGCGCCTCTTCGGGGTCATAGCGCAGCCAGCGCGCCTTCTCCAGCTCCAGCGGCACCTCGACGTCGGTCTGGATGGTGACCATGCGCTTGCCCAGCCGCACCTGGTCAGCGGCGGCCTGCAGGTTGGTCTTGACCCGGCCCTCCTTGAGCTCCTCCAGGCGGTCGAGCAGGTTCTCGATCGTGCCGTACTTCTGGACCAGCTCGCCGGCGGTCTTGTCCCCCACCCCGGGGACGCCCGGGATGTTGTCCGAGGTGTCCCCGCGCAGCGCCTTGTAGTCGATCAGCTGCACCGGCTCGAACCCATACCGCTGCCGGACCTGGTCGGGGCCGTACAGGAAGGTGTCGGTGATCCCCCGGCGCGGAACCAGCGCGTCCACCTCGTCGGTGACCAGCTGCAGGCAGTCGAGGTCGCCGCTCACGATCGTCACATGCATGCCCTCGGCCGCCGCCTTGCGGGCCAGCGTGCCGATCACGTCGTCGGCTTCGTAGCCCTCGACTCCGTAGATCGGGATGGCCAGGGAGCGCAGCACCTCGCGCGTGCGCTCGATCTGGGGCCGGAGGTCGTCGGGCATCGGCCGCCGCCCCGCCTTGTACTCGGCGTACTCCTCTGAGCGGAAGGTCGGCTTGCCCAGGTCGAAGGCCGCGATCGCGTACTCGGGCCGGTTGGCGAGCACGATCGCCAGCATCGACGTGAAGCCGTAGACGGCGTTCGTGACCTCGCCTGCCGAGGTGCTCATGGGGGGCAGCGCGAAGAACGCGCGGTAGATCAGGCTGTGGGCGTCGATGAGCACCAGACGACCGCGCCGGGAGCCCTTCGCCACGATCTTTTGAATTCTAGGTTTGGCCTGACGGAGGCTCAGGAGGCCCCCGCTATAGTTGCGGCCAGAGGGAGATTGAAACGGAAGACTGGGTCGAAGTCGGCGTAGACAGCATCCGGGTCCACGTGCAAACAGGCCAGCACGTCGTGATCCTCAAGGAGAAAAACGCCGACCGCTACCTGCCGATCTGGATCGGTCCTTTCGAGGCCAACGCGATCGCGCTGAAGATCACCGGCCAGACCCCCGAGCGACCTATCACCCATGACCTCATGCTCACGGCCATGAGCGAATTCGACATGGTCGTGAAGCGGATCGTGGTCACGTCGCTGTCGGGCGAGGTCTTCTTCGCCCGCCTCCACGTCGAGCAGAACGGCCGCGAGACCGACATCGACTCCCGGCCCAGTGACGCGATCGCGCTCGCCGTCCGCTTCGAGTGCCCGATCTACGTCACCCGCGACGTCCTGGAGCGCGCCGGGGTGATTCCGGAGAAGGAGGAGGACGAGCAGAGCGCCGCCTCCGGCCCCATCGACGAGGACCGCCTGGCCGTGTTCCGCGACCTGGTCAACAGCCTCGACCTGCCGGACCTGCCCGACGAGCCGGGCAGCCGAGGGGGCACCTCCAAGAGTTGACCTCCCAGCAGGAGCTGGAGGCCAGCCTCAGGCTCCTGGTGGCCCTCGTCCTCGGCATCGTGATGGGGACCGAGCGCGAGTACTTCCGCCACCCCGCCGGGATGCGCACGATCACGGCGGTTTGCGTCGGCTCCTGCCTGTTTACCGTTGCCGGGTCGCTGGTGCCCCACACCGACCCCACCCGGG
Source organism: Chloroflexota bacterium (assembly GCA_005881825.1). GTDB lineage: Bacteria > Chloroflexota > Dormibacteria > Dormibacterales > Dormibacteraceae > CF-28. The sequence continues at coordinate 31,048 of VBEO01000069.1, forward strand.
TGGCCGCCCAGATCGTGACCGGGATCGGCTTCCTGGGCGCGGGCGCCATCCTGCGCAGCGGCCGCTCGATCCATGGCCTGACCACGGCCGCCGCGATCTGGGTGGCGGCGGCGATCGGCATGGCCGTCGGTTTCCGGCTCTTCATCCTGGCCGGCCTCGCGACCTTGATGGTGGTCGCAGCTCTGGTCGTCCTCCAGTACGTGGAGGACCTGCTGGTGAGGGTTCGCGAACGCTGGAGTAGCCCCCCGACCTAGGAGCCGAGCGCCGGCGGCGGAACGGTTTTGAGGCGACAAAAGGGTTCCAGCGCCGGCGCTCGAAGGATTGCTGCGGGCCTGCTAGGGTTCTTGTGGCTTTTGGGATGTTCCTCTCACTGACGCCCCGCCGGCGCGAAACCCTGGACGTGCTGCGGCGGCTGACCCAGCAGGCCGGCGCCGCCGTCCATTACTCGCTGGTCGCCGGCCGCATGCGGATCTCGGCCTGGACGGCATACGGCTTGCTGCGGGAACTGGAGTCGATGGGCCTGGTGGTGCGCCGCTACGCGCTGGGCGGGACCGGCGGCGGAGGGCGCTCACGGATCCTCTTCGAGCCCAGCGCCCCCGCGCGCGGCGAGGCCGATGACGACGCGCCCCTGCGCAGCGCATTCGAGCGCTTCGCGGCCATCCCCGACGACGCGGCGGCCGTGCGCGCTTACCTGGCCGAGGCCGGGAACGACCTGGCCTGGCACCTCGGCTTCTGGCTGGGCCGCCTGGAGGCGGCCGGACGCAACGCCCACGACGCCGCGCGAACGCTGCTGGAGGGCAGCGGCCTGCCAGCGGCCAAGATGCAGGCAGTGGCCGCGCTCGGCCTGGGATCCACCCTGGCTCGACTGGGTCCAGCGCGGCTGGCCGACCGCCTGACCGCGGCCAGCAGCCGCTTCTCGGCTCTCCTGGAGGAGGCGGGGCGCGTCTCCGACGCGCGCCTGGCCCAACTGGTCGACTCGGCCCGCCGGCTGGAAGCAACTTGAGCTCGGTCGCCGTTGTCACCGACTCCACGGCCGACCTCCCGGCCGACCTCGTCCGGTCTCGCGGGGTGACGGTCGTGCCGCTGACCGTGACGCTGGAGGGAAAGGAGTACCTGGACGGCGTCGACATCACGGCCGACGAGTTCTACACGCGGCTGCACGGCGCGAATGGACCGGTCGCCACCACCTCGCAGCCGGCGCCGGCGCGCTTCCAGGAGGTCTACCGGCAGCTGCTCCAGGACCACGACGAGGTGATCTCCCTGCACATCTCGGAGAAGCTGTCCGGCACCTACGCGGCCGCGGTCCAGGGCGCCGAGCTGGCGGGAGCGGGCGACCGGGTGCGAGTGGTCGATTCGGCGATGGTTTCGATGCCGCTGGGGCTGATGGTGCTGGCCGCTACGGAGGTCGCGGCCGGCGGCAGCGCCGGTGAGGTGGTCGAGCGCCTCGACGCGCTGCGCCGCGAGGTCACTGTCTTCTTCATGGTCTCCACGCTCGAGTACCTGCGCCGCGGGGGCCGCATCGGAGCCGCCAACGCACTCTTGGGCTCGGTCCTCCAGGTCAAGCCGGTGCTCACCATCCGCGACGGGCAGGTGACGCCGCTGGAGCGCGTGCGCACCCGGGAGCGGGCTCTGGCCCGGGTGATCGACCTGGTGCGGGAGCAGGACCGCGGCCAGGGCCTGTGCGCGATCGTGGGCCACGCCGCGGCGGAGGCCACCGCCGAGCGGATCGCGTCCGAGATCGAGCCCGGCTGCGACACCCTGCTGGTACAGCCGCTGGGCCCCGTGGTGGGCGCGCACGCGGGGCCTGGCACCGTCGGCGTGGGCTGCTATCCGGCCGAGCTTCTACCACTCGGGCTGAAGAAGGTCAGCGCGGCCGCCGCCAGGTGACGGCCTCCGGCGAGGCCAGCTTCTCCAGCTGCCCCGCGACGGCCAGCGACTGCAGGTGCGCCAGGCCCTCCTGAAGGGCGAGCCGCCGCTCCCAGAGCTCCTCGCGGTAACCCCAGAGCCCAAGCGCGACATCCCAGCCGGACATCTGGCCGGCGCCGATCAGGCCCAGAATCCGCTCCTTGCGGCGCTCGTGGTGCGCGATCAGGCCGTCGACCAACTCCTCCGGGTCCTCGAAAGGACGGCCGTGGGCGGGGAACACGAGCCGCGGCCGGCGCGCGGCCAGCCGGCGCAGTGCGGCCACGTAGTCGTCGAGCGGATTCGGTGTGCTCTGTGGATGCAGCGCGATGTTGGGGCTGATCTCGGCCAGCAGTTGGTCGCCGCTGAAGAGCAGTTCGTTCTCGGCGTCGAACAGGCAGATATGGCCGGGCGAGTGGCCCGGCGTCCACTCCACCAGCAAACGGCGGCCGCCCAGCTCCAGAGTCTCGGCGCCATCCAGTTGGACATCGGCCTCGGCCGGTGCCACGAAATTGCGGAGGTTGCGGGAGGCGTTCTTCAGGGCCTCGACCTCTTCGGCCGGGACCCCGTGCAGGCTGAGGTGGCGGCCGACCTCGGCCACCAGCGTCTCCAGCTCGAGGTAGCGCGGGTGGACCAGCGGCACCTCCAGCCGGTGCAGGTACAGCTCCACGCCGAACTCCTCGACCAGGGGTCCGGCGGCGCCGTAGTGGTCCGGGTGGATGTGTGTGATGACCAGCCGGCGCGGCTTGCCGCCCACGCGCTCGATGGCCGCCCGCATCATGGCCATCGATTCGGGGACGTTCATCCCGCAGTCGATCAGATCGAGATGAGCGCCGTCTCGCAGCAGGTAGATGTTGACCGCGCCCTCTTCGAATGGGATCGGGAGGCTCAGGCAGTGGACCCCGGGGGCCACCTCGGTCAGCGCCAAATCGGTCGTCATAAGATGGAGTGAGCCATGGCGCGGAGCGTCATACCAGCCAAAGGAGCGCTAACTGACTTATGACCGACCAGCTGAACGCCGATCAGGTTACGCCGGACCAGGTGTTCGAACAGATGCCCAACTACTTCCAGCCGGACAAGGCCGGGAACACCAACGCCACCATCAATTTCGACCTGAGCGGCGCCAACGCGGGGAAGTACTGGATCAAGATCGCGGACGCCACGGCGACCTCCGGCAAGGGCGAGGGTGAGAACCCCAACCTCACCCTGATGGCCGATGCCAACGACTTCGTCAAGATCATCTTCGGCCAGCTCGATCCCACCGCCGCGTTCATGCAGGGCAAGCTCAAGATCAAGGGAGACATGGGACTGGCCCTCAAGTTCCAGTCCATGTTCAAGCGCCCCTGACCTGGTAGGGGAGGAGCTTGCCCCTCCCGGCCTGAGGGCGGCATAGGGCGGGGCAAGCCCCGCCCCTACGAAATCTCTAGATCCCGAAGACCCAGTACTGGAGGCGCTGGCTCATGGCGCCGTCGAGGTCGAGGTTGCCGGCCCCCTCCCTGATGCTCATCAGGTAGACGCGGTGGGGGCTGAGCGCGTAGCGCTTGAGCTGCCCATTGACGGCCACGGCCTCGGTGGCGTTTCCCCACTGGATGGGCGTGGTGTCGGTGTCGTCGGGCTCGTTGTCGGCCAACCAGGCCTTCAGTGACTGGCTGTCACCGCGGTCGTAGCTGCCGATGATCATGAAGCCGAACAGCCCGTCCTTGGCTCCCACGATGTCGAGCGTGGTATCGACGCCGTGCGGCGCCGTCGTCCCCACCTCGCGCTCGATGTACTTCCAGTCGGCGGGATAGCAGAAGCCCCAGCCCAGCTGCTGCAGGTTCAGCCCGTGGTCCGCGGGAGCGCACTTGAGCCCCGTGGCGCCGGGTGGCAAGGAGGCGGCCGGCGACCGCGTGGGCGTGCCGGAATTCCCGGTACAGGCGATCAGTACTATGAGCGTGGCCGCGATTAAGAGGGGTTTGCCGGGCAAGTTCGGGGCGCATTATCGCGTCCATCGCGGCCGGCGCATCCGCAGTGTCGACTTTCTAGGAAAAAGTGCTGGACACTGGAAAAAGATGTGATAGGGTTAGTGTCCTTATCGACTTTTTGTGGGGGGCGATATGACGAACGAAGATCGGGAGCGAATGAAGCGGCTCGAGGCCAACCGAACGGCGCTGGCCAAGTTGGCGTCGAGCTTCGAACAGGAGGCCGGCCTACACCGACCCCTGGCTGAGAGCGTGGGCGACATCATGACCCACGACTACGAGGACACCGATTTCGCGCAGGCTCTCAGTGATCGCGAGATCAACGACACCCTCGTCCACCTCCTCAGCGAGAACCGGGAGCAGGTGGAGCACGCCCTCGAGCGCCTCAATGCGGGCAAGTACGGGGTCTGCGAGGACTGCGACGAGCCCATCGCCACCGAGCGCCTGAAGTTCCGGCCCGAGGCCACGCGCTGCGTCGCCTGCCAGGGCCGCTGGGACCGCCTCAACCGCAGGAGCGCTTAACCCCTTTCGGTCGGTCTACAGCCCCCCGTAGACCACCGACTTCTGCTCGGTGTACTGGTAGAAGGCCTCCAGGCCGTGCTCCTTCCCGAAGCCCGACTCCTTGGTGCCGCCGAAGGGCAGCTCGTCATGGGCGATCTGTAGCGCGTTGACCCAGGTGTAGCCGGCCTCCAGCTCCTTGACCGCCCGGTGCGCCGCGGCCATGCTCGAGGTCCAGATCGACGAACCCAGGCCGAAGGGCGAGTTGTTGGCGCGCGCCAGGCCCTCGTCGAGGTCTTTGATCCGCATCACGGGCAGGGCGGGCCCGAACACCTCCTCGGTCACCATCCGGCTGCCGTCGGGCACGTCGGTGAGGATCGTGGGGTTGATGAAGTTGCCCTTCTCGTATTCGGAGCCCTCCGGCCGCCCGCCGCCGAACGCGACCTTCGCGCCCTTGTCGAGGGCGTCCTGAACCTGAGCTTCGACCTCGGCGCGCTGGGTCTCGGTGTGCATCGGACCCATGCGGGTGTCCTTCTCCATCCCGTTGCCCGGCTTCAGCTTCTTGGCCCGCTCGACCAGTCGCTCCAGCAGCGGCTCGAAGGCCCCCTCCTGGACGTATAGGCGCTTGATGGCCAGGCAGGCCTGGCCGCAGTTGAAGAAGCGGCCGACGGAGATGGCCTTGGCGGCCTCGTCCAGGTCGGCGTCGTCGAGCACGATGCAGGGGTCGCTCCCACCCAGCTCCAGAACGACCTTCTTGAGGAAGGGTGCGGCCGCCGCCATCACCTTCTTGCCGGTCGGTGTGGAGCCCGTGAGCGCGACCTTGCGAATGTCCGGGTGGGTGACGATCGCGTTGCCGGTGCTCTGGCCGAGGACAACGTTGACAACGCCCTCGGGGAGTCCTCCCTCGATCAGCGCCTCGATGCACTTGAGCGTCGCCAGTGGCGTCGTCGATGAGGGCTTGAGCACCACGCAGTTACCCGCCGCTATGGCCGGCGCCACCTTGTTGGCTGCCAGCGTGAGCGGGAAGTTCCAGGGCACGATGGCGCCGGTGACGCCGATCGGGTTGCGCACCACGAGGCCGTAGGTGCGGGTGTCCGGCAGCAGCACGTACTCGCCGTGGATCTTGTCCGCCAGGTCGGCGAACCAGGCGATGTTCTCGCCGAAGCGCTGGGCCTCGATCTTGGACTCCAGAATGGTCTTGCCCTGCTCCGCAGTGAGCACGGGCGCGATCTCGTCGACCTTGGCCAGCATGTGGGCCGCGGCCTTGTGCAGGATCTTGGCCCGCTCGGCCGGCGCCAGCTTCGACCAGGACGGGAACGCCTTGCGCGCGGCCTTGGCCGCCCGGTCGACGTCGGCCTCCCCACCCGAGGGAACGCGGTCGACGACCTCGCCGGTGGCGGGGTTCCGAACTTCATAGGTGTCGCCGGAAGCCGCCTGCGCGCGCTCGCCTTCGATGATCATGGTGGCCATAACCAACTAATTATCCGGAGGTGGCGGAATGGCCGTGAGATTGGAGCGGGAAGGCGCAGTCGGGGTGATCACGCTGGATCGGCCTCCCGCCAACAGCTACGACTACGACTTCCTGCGCGAGTTCGGCGCGGCCGTCGACGACGCCCGCGTCGACGAGGACATCCGCGCGGTGGTGATCGCCAGCGCCGCCGAGAAGTTCTTCTGCGCGGGAGCCGACCTGAAGGCCTTCCAGGCCGGCTCCGCGAGGCGGCGGGCAGCCACCACGGTGCTCGGCCACGAGGTCTTCCGCAAGCTCGAGAACACACCCATGATCGTCGTGGCCGCGATCGCCGGTCATGCCCTGGGCGGCGGCCTCGAGATGGCGATGGCCTGCGACCTCCGCTTCGCGGCCCGCGGCGGCTACAAGCTGGGGCTCACCGAGACCAACCTCGGCCTCTTCCCGGGCAACGGCGGCACCCAGCGCCTGCCCCGCATCGTCGGCCTCTCACGCGGCATCGACCTGATCTCCCGCGGCACCACCTTCGGCCCTGAGGAGGCCGAGGCCTTCGGGCTTGTCGACCGCCTGTTTGACGACGCCGAGGCCTGTCGAACCGGGGCCATCCAGTACGCGGCCGAGATCGCCGAGCGCGCCACCGAGGCGATCGGGCGTGCCAAGGTGGCTGCCGTGGCCGGCTTCGGGGCGCCGCTCGACCTGGGCCTGGCGATCGAGCGGGAGGCGATCGCGCGCATCTTCGTCAGCGAGGACGCCGACGAGGGCATCCGGGCCTTCAACGAGAAGCGGGCGCCGTCCTATCGGGGCCGGTGACGCCAGCGCTGGCGGCGACGTGGCGGGCGACGATGGCCGCGTCCTCCCCCACGCCCCACATCAAGGAGGACTTGCGCGTGCGCAGGAAGTGCACGCCCACGAAGTAGAGGCCGGGCACCGCCTCGCAGACGCCGTCTGGGGCCAGCGGGAAACCGAGGTCGTCGAAAGCCGGGAGCTGCACCCAGCGCTGGTAGTCCGGGCGGAAGCCGGAGGTGAAGATCACCGCCGCCAGCTCCGCCAGCTTCACGTCTGAGGGCGCCTCGGCGCGAAACGGCGGGGGGTCGGGCAGCTGGGGCGGCCGCAGGCCTTTTGGGGGCAGCTGCTCGTACAGCGCCCGCCGGACGTCGGCGTAGCGGGCGTCGCCGAAAGCCACCGACGCCGCGAGGTCATCAGCGAAGCGCGCTCGACCGCCTTCCACTGCCGCGAGCCGGCCGCACAGGCGAACGCCCATGCCCTGGAGGACCCGATAGTTCAGATCGTGGCCCCCGTCGCGGCCGGAGAGCTGGATGTTTCCCGCCAGGCGCGCGGCCGGTGAAGGCAGGGCGCTGAGCGGCGTTTCGAACCAGGTGGTCTCCGCCATCCAGGTCACCATGTCTCGGCCCTCGGCCCGGCGTGGACCCCAGGGCGCCCGGCCACAGGCCAGGAAGACCTCTCGGCCGGACTCCCGCAGCTCCTCTGCCAGCTGGCAGCCCGTCTGGCCGCTGCCGACGATCAGGACGGCGCCTCGCGGCAGGCCGTCCGCGTTTCGGTAGCCTTCGGCGTCGATGACCAGCAGGTCGGGCGGAAACGCGTCGGCTACGGCCGGGCGGTGGGGCCGCTGGTAGGCACCGGTGGCAAGCACCACCTGGTCGGCCTCGACGTCACCCGCCGACGTGCGCAGCCGGAACCGGGGCCCGGAGCGTTCCAGGCTGCTCACCTCGGCGCCTTCCTGCACCGGCGCGCCGAACGACGCTGCGTAGCGCTCGAGGTAGCGCACGACCTCGTCGCGGTGGTCGAAGCCCTCCGGCGCATCGCCGTCGTAGGGCATGCCGGGCAGCGACCGCGTCCAGTTGGGAGTCACGAAGCAGAAGCTGTCCCAGCGGCCGCGCCAGGTCTCGCCGACCCGGCGCCGCTCCAGCACGGTGTGCTCGACTCCCAGGCCGGCCAGCTCGTGGCTGACGGCCAGGCCGGCCTGCCCTCCCCCGACGACGACGACCCCCGGCTCGCCCAAGGCGCGCAGATCCTACGCCGGGAAACCGCGCACGAGTCGTGCCGGCTCCACCGGCGTCTCACGGGCGCGCTCGCCGTCGCGCTCCACCCGGTAGGCGCGGGCGTCCGGCCGCGAGGCGACGACCTCGGCCAGCTCGGCGCCGCGGTAGAGGAGAGCGGCGCCGTCGTCGCAGGCGTAGCCGGCCGGTAGCTCGCCCGAGCCCACCAGCCGCGTGTAGACCGGGCGCCGCTGCACCTCGCCGTCATAGTGCGGGCAGTTGCTGCCCGGCAGCCAGCCCAGGCAGCCGTGGATCGGCTGCAGCTCCGGTCCGTAGGAATCGGTCACCCCCGACTCGAACCAGCAGAGCGAGCCGGCGCTGACCCCTCCCAGCACCACGCCGCGCTCCCAGGCATCCCGCAGGGCCGAGTCGACGCCGTGCAGCCGCCAGATCGCGAGCATGTTGAGGGTGTTGCCGCCGCCCACCCAGATCGCGTCCTGGTCGAGCAGCACCTCACGCACGTCGCCCTGGCGCCGGAAAAGCGGCAGGTGGCTGACCCGAGCGTGGCGGCCGAACACCTCATAGAAGCGGACGATGCTGTACTCGGACTCGGCGCCGGCGGTCGGAATGAAGCACAGCCGCGGATGGGAGGCGCCGCTCAGCTCGAGCAGCAGCTTCTCCATGGGCGCGGTGGGGTCGCCAAAGAAGCTCCCCCCGCCCGCGGCGAGGATGGTGGGTGTCACAGGGGCCCCCGAAAAATCGCCAGATTTTTTGGGGATATCAGAAATGGGTCGGGCACCAGGGTGACGGCGCGCTGGCGAACATGGCCTCGGCTCGCTGCAGCGCGCCCGCTTTCAGCTCCTGCACGCGGCCGGCGGCGGCGAGTGTGGTCCAACGATTCCCGCCCAGGTAGGTAGCTCCCAGGTCGGCGGCGTCCAGGGCGAGATCGGCATCGCCGTCGGAGCGCCGGCAGTCGCCGCCTTCGAGGCGCCAGCGGCCCGCGTTCCAGGGACAGAACTCGTCCCGGACGTCGAGCGTCAGCGTCCCGTCCGCGGCGTACGAGCGGCAGCTCAGGGCGCGGCCCACGTCGACCAGGCGCACCCAAAGGCCGTCATAGAGGGAGACTCGAGCGGCGCGGGCATCGGCCAGCAGGTGGCGCACCGGATCCTCTGAGGATCGCGCGGCCGACTCCACGCGGCTCATCAGGTCGACGTCCAGGCAGAAGCGCCACAGGGCGGCCGTGGCCGCCGGGGTCGCACCCATCAGGTCGAGCACGAACAGCGTCCCCGCCGGGTCCTCCTCGTGCCAGCGGGCCTGTACCTGGTAGACGGCAAAGCCGTCCGGACCTCGCTCGTCCTGGTGCACCAGGAAGGACGAGGGTCCGCGATCCTGGCGCGGGTCGGGCGGATCGAGGACGCGCGCCTCCCAGTAGGCGGCCGAGCGGGTGACGGCCCCCGGCTGCTCACGCCGGAGCCGCTCATAGAGCTCGGGCAGCACCTTGAGTGCGGCCTTGGGATCGAGCAGCTGGAGGCCACCCTGGGCGACCGGCTCGCGGAATGCGGAGCGGTCGCGAGCGATGACGAGGTGGCTGTGCCAGGTGCCCACGCCATAGCCGAAGCGGCCGTAGATCGGCGCCTGAGAGGCGTAGAGCGCAGCCAGCGGCTCACCGCGGGCATGGATATCGTCGAGCTGCCGGCGCATGAGGGCGCGGAGCACGCCCTGCCGCCGGTGGGTGGGCGCCACCGAGACCCCCGTCACGCCCGCCGTCGGCACCTCGCCGCCGGGCACAGACATGCGCAGGCTGAAAACCCCGGCCGTGCCCACGATCTGCTTGTCCTCGGAGGCGACAAGGGCGCGCTCGAGCTCGGTCATGGCGAGGTTGCGCGAAAGCCGCTCGGGCTCCGGCGGACGCCCTGTAAAGGCCCGGCTGAGCTGCTCGAAGTAGGCGGGCATCTCCTTTTCGGCGGGAATCCGTATCTCGATGGTCACTCGCGGGCCCCAGTCCAGAACCCTTCGGGATCGAGGCGCCTGATCTGCTCCAGCTCCAGGGCGCTGGGCGGCTCGGTCTCGCCGCAGGTCTCGGAGACCCGCAGGTCCCAGGCCGTCTCCGCTTTGACCTCTTCGACCGTGTGCCCGGGGTGAACGGAGGCCAGCATCGCCTCACCGCCTTCTGGGGGGAAGCGCATTACCGCCAGCGTGGTGACGATGGCCGCCGGGCCGCCGCCGAGGAGGCCGTGGCGGCGACGCCAGCCTGGAGTGCCGTCGCCGTGGCCGGGAGATGTCACGTAGGAGACCCGCTCCACCAACCTGCGCCTCTCGTGGCTCATCAAGGTCACCCAGCGCCGGGACAGGATGGCGATGTCGGCCCCGCCCCCACTCCCCGGAAGTTTGACCTGGGGCTGGGCGCGGTCGCCGATGTAGGAGGTGTTGAGGTTGCCGCAGCGGTCCACCTCCGCACCCCCGATGAAGCCGAGGTCGGCCAGGCCCTGGGCCAGCAGGGACATCACGTTCGACATCCGCGTCGACCAGAGCGCGCGCACGACGTTGGGCGGGTCGCCCATGGTGCCCAGAAAAGCCTCGGCGGGCGAGTCGCGCAGGAGTCCCAGCTCGAAGAGAGCCCGCGCATTTGGGCCGTGTAGCTACTCATCGCCGTAGTCCACCGGCGCGCTGAAGAGGTGGCGGCTGATGCGCAACGTCGGGTCGACCCGCTGCAGATAGGCCTTGCGGTCGGGCATCTCCAGCACCCACTCCCGCAGCCATCCCGCAAAACCTTCGGCCGTGCGCGAGCGGCTCGCGTACTCGCGGTGGGCGGCATGGTCGCGCTTCCAGAAGCCCTGCAAAGGGGCCGGGTGGGTGCCGCCGGGCTCGTGCACCACCGCCACCACCTTGGTTTCCGGGAGCAGGACCCGGTTCGGATCGGAGAGGGTGACCTCGCTCGGGACCAGCTCCTCGCAGCACAGGATCACGCGCTCGGCCGCGAGCCCCGCCTCCTCGCTGATACCCATCGGGCCCCACGCGTGGGCCCGGCCCGCGGCGTCCGCGCGCTGCACGTGGAGAATGGTCACGTCCGGCTTGACCGGCTGCACCCGCACCCAGCCGTCCTCCGGCACCAGGTCTGGATTCCCCGAAGGGATGTCGCTGCCCAGCAGCGTGCGCGTCGGCATGAAGGGCGCGTTCCAGGCCGCGGCCCAGAGCGCCAGCGAGATCGAGAAGTTGGAATGGTCTCGGATCTCGAGGGAGCGTGGCACGCCTCTTTCGGCGGCCCGGCGGTAGCAGTGGCCGAGTCCCTCGGAGACGTTGCCGACCCAGGCGGCGACCACGCGACCCACGCAGCCGGCGCCGATGAGCTGGTCGAAGAGGGCGTCGCTGATGGGTCCCACCAGTGTCAGGTCGCGCCGGCCCTGGCGGATCAGCTCGTGGCCGGCGGCGAAGGGGATGGCCGGCTCCAAACAGGTGCCCATGGCGACCGCGGCGCCGTCCGCGACGAACCTCGCCACGGCCTCGCGCATGGTCATGACCTTGGTGGGCGGGATCAGCGAAGGATAATCGGGCGATGGCAGGCCTCCTGAACGAGCTCGACCGGCCGGTGGACAGGCGGGTGCTCGTGCTGAGGGTGAACGGTGAGGACCACCAGCTGCTGCTGCCCGTGCACAAGACGCTGCTTGAGGTACTGCGCGAGGACCTCGGTCTCACCGGCACCAAGCACGGCTGCGAGCTCGGCGAGTGCGGCACCTGCACTGTCCTGGTGGCGGGGGAGCCGCAGCTCAGCTGCCTGGTGCTGCCGGTCCAGCTGGGCGGTCGGGAAGTGACGACGGTCGAGGGGCTGACGGCCGGCTCCGAGCTGACACCGCTGCAGCGGGCCTTCGCCGACCTCGGAGCTGCCCAGTGCGGGTACTGCACGCCGGGCATGCTGCTGAGCGCCACCGCTCTTTTGCGCAGCAATCCCAAACCGAATGCCACCGAGATCAGGGAGGCGCTGGCCGGCAACCTCTGCCGCTGCACCGGCTACTCCAAGATCGTGGAAGCCGTCGAGCTGGCAGCCTCGGGCCGTGGCTGACCTGAAGGTCGTCGGGCAACCCCTGCCCAAGGCCGACGCGGCGGCCAAGGTGATCGGCGCGGCGGTTTACGCGGACGACATCGTGCTGCCGCGGATGCTGCACAGCAAGCTGCTGCGCAGCCCGCACCCGCACGCGCGCATCCTGTCGGTCGACGCCTCGGCCGCGCGGCGCATCCCGGGCGTCAAGGGCGTGCTGACCGGACAGGACCTGCCCATCCGCTTCGGCATCCTGCCCGTCTCGCAGGACGAGCGCGCGCTGGAGTCGGAGAAGGTCCGCTACGTCGGCGACCCCGTGGCTGCGGTGGCCGCCGTCGACGAGGAGACGGCTGCCGCAGCAGCAGAGGCGATCCGCGTTGAGTACGAGGTGCTGGAGCCTGTGCTCTCGATCGAGGACGCGCTGCGCCAGCCGGGTGACGAGCGCATCCACGCCAGCCGCTCCCTGCCCGCCAACCTGCACCGACTCCAGTCGTACGAGTTCGGCGATCTGGCGGCCGGCTGGGCGCGCGCCGCGCACGTGCGCGAGGACCTCTTCTTCTTCCAGGGCAACACCCACCTGCCGATGGAGCAGCACTCGGCCGTGGGGCAGTGGGTCGACGGCCGCCTGACGGTTTGGTCCTCGACCCAGGTCGTGCACTACGTGCACCGCGCGCTGTCCAAGGTGCTCGAGCTGCCGATGAACAAGATCCGCGTCATCGGCGCGGCGCACGGTGGCGGCTTCGGGGGCAAGACCGACCCCTTCGCGCACGAGATCGTGGTCGCCAAGCTGGCGATGGTGACCGGGCGCCCGGTCAAGTGCACGCTCACGCGCGAGGAGGTCTTCTACGCGCATCGCGGCCGGCACCCGGTCCTGATGTGGGTTAAGACCGGCGTCGACGAGGAGGGGCGGATCACCGCCATGCACTTCCGCAGCGCGCTCGACGGCGGCGCCTACGGGTCGTACGGCGCTGCCTCGGTCTTCTACACGGGCACGCTGCAGACGGTCACCTACGACATACCCGCGTACAAGTTCGAGGGCTGCCGCGTGTTCACCAACAAGCCGCCGTGCGGACCCAAGCGCGGGCACGGCACGCCGCAGCCGCGCTTCGCGCTCGAGCTGCACCTCGAGAAGCTGGCCGAGGAAATCGGGATGGACGCGGTCGAGCTGAAGCGGCGCAATTTCATGCAGCCGTTCACCCGGGCCGTCAACTGGCTGCGGGTCACCTCGTGCGGCCTGGAGGAGTGCGCAGAAAAGGTGCTCGCCGCCTCCGGCTACCGCACCCGCGAGCGGCGTCCGGGCCGCGGCCAGGGCTTCGCCATCAGCGCCTACATGTCGGGCGCGGGCACGGCCATCTACTGGAACGGCATGCCGCACTCCGAGGTGCAGCTGAAGCTCGACCGCACCGGCGTCACCGCGTACTGCGGCGCCATGGACATCGGCCAGGGCTCGGACGCCGTGATCGCGCAGATCGTGGCCGAGGAGCTGGGCATCCAGGCCGCCGACGTGCGCCTGGTCACCGCCGACACCGACAGCACACCGATCGACCTGGGCAGCTACTCATCGCGCGTCACATTTATGGCGGGCAACGCGGCGCTGGAGGCGGCGCGCAAGATGCGCGCGCTGCTCGACGCGGCCGTCGACGCCCGCGCCGGGGTGCCCTTCCTGGAGGCCTGCGAGCTGGCGGAGACGAAGTGGGGCGCGCTCAGCACCGCGGGCTCGTACACGCCGCCCCGCATCGGCGGTCCCTTCAAAGGCTCGGGCGTCGGCCCGTCGCCTGCCTACTCGTACAGCGCGGCGGTCGTCGACGTCGACGCGGACGCGCGCACCGGCATCGTGCGCGTCAATAAGGTCTGGATCGCGCACGACATCGGCCGCGCCATCAACCCGCTCCTGGTGATCGGGCAGATCGAGGGCAGCGTGTACATGGCCTTGGGTGAGGCACTGATGGAGGAGCAGACCTTCCGCCGCCAGCTCGGCCTGCACAAGTGGCCGTCCATGCTCGAGTACAAGTCGCCCACCTTCGTCGACACCCCGGAGATCGAAAGCTTCCTGGTCGAGACCGTCGATCCCGAAGGCCCCTATGGCGCCAAGGAGGCCGGCCAGGGCCCGCTGCTGCCCGTGATCCCAGCCTTGAACCTGGCCGTGCACGACGCGCTGGGTGTCTGGATCGACGAGACGCCGGTGACGCCCGAAAAGGTGCTGAAGGCGCTGAAGGACGGCCGCGTCGGACCGAAGATGTTCCCGGCCGTGCCCTGGCCGGAGCCGATCATCGTCGAGCCGCCGGCCAGGGACGACATGCGGGTCGGCGCCGAGCTGGAGGCGGCTTTCCCAAGTGCTTAGACTGCCCCGGCTGCGCTTCCTGATCCCGGATTCGGCCCGCCAGGCCGCGGCGATGGCCGCCGAAGGCGGACCGACCACGATGCTGGTGGCCGGCGGCACCGACCTCTACCCCAACCTGAAGCGCCGCCAGTTTGCGACCGACACCCTGGTCGGATTGACGCACTTGCGCGAGCTGCACGAGGTGCGCGGCGAGGCGTCATCGGGCTTCGAGGTCGGGGCCTGTGTCACGCTCAGCGCGGCCTCGCGTCATCACGAGCTGCACGCCGGGTACGCCGAGGCTGCGGGTCTCGTGTCCTCTCCCCCGCTCCGGAATGCGGGCACCATCGGCGGGAACCTCTGCGTCGACACCCGCTGCAACTACTACAACCAGACCCAGGAGTGGCGGCAGGCCGCCGGCTACTGCCTCAAGAAGGACGGCGACATCTGCCTGGTCGCGCCGAGCAGCCCGCGCTGCTGGGCGGTGAGCTCATCCGACACGGCGCCCATGGCGATCGCGCTGGGCGCCACGGTGGTGCTGGCCGGAACCGACCAGGAGCGCGAGCTGCCGGTGTCGGCGCTGTACCGGGACGACGGCATCGACTACCTGGCCAAGCAGGCCTGGGAGGTCATCACCGCCCTCCGGCTGCCGCCGGCCGATGGGTTGCGCACCGCCTACGTCAAGCTGCGCCGGCGGGGCTCCATCGACTTCCCGATCGCCGGCTGCGCCGTGGCGCTCCGCATGGAGGGCGACCTGGTGGAGTCGGCGCGGGTGGTGCTGAGCGCGGTCGCCTCCCACCCGCTGGAGGTTCATGCTGCCGACCAGCTGCTCACCGGCGCTCGGCTGGATGACGAAACCATCGCGGCCGCCGCCGAGGCCGCGGCCAAGCCGGCCAAGCCGCTGGACAACGCGGACCTCGATTACTTCTGGAGGAAGAGGATGGTGCGGGTAGTGGTCGAAGAGGCGCTGCGCAAGGCGGCGGCGCGATGAGCGTGGTCGCCGTCCAGGCCGAGGCCCTGCTCGATCCCGCCAGCGGAGAAACCACCCGAGGCGGCGTCACGGTCCTCATCGAGAACGGCCGCATCAGCAAGCGAGGCGCGCGCCGGCAGGTCACGGCGCCGAAGGACGCGGTCACGGTCGACGCCGAGGGGCTCACGCTGCTGCCTGGCCTCATCGACTGCCACGTCCATCTCGGCAGCCCGGGCACCGGGCTCAACCTGGGCGAGCGGCTGGCGACCCCCTCCAGCCTGGACATCCTGACCTGCGTCGAGTCCTGTCGAAAGACGCTGGCGGCCGGGTTCACGTCGGTTCGCGACGCCGGCGGCGCGCCGCAGGGGGTGCGCATGGCGGTCGAGCGCGGGTTCTTCCCGGGCCCGCGGATGATGCTGGCGATCCAGATCCTGAGCCAGACCGGCGGTCACGCGGACAGCCTCTTTCCGTGCGGCGCCTCGGTGCCGCTGATGAACGTGCCGGAGAATCCGCCCAGCGTCGTCGACGGCGTGGAGCCGATGCGCCGCCGCGTGCGCGAGCTGATCCGCGCCGGGGCCGATTGGATCAAGCTCTGCACCTCCGGCGGCGTCCTGTCGCCGGGCGACGCCCCGCACCACGCGACCTTCACGCTGGAGGAGATCCGGGCCGCGGTGGAGGAGGCTGCGACG
Organism: Chloroflexota bacterium; assembly: GCA_005881825.1. Classification (GTDB taxonomy): domain Bacteria; phylum Chloroflexota; class Dormibacteria; order Dormibacterales; family Dormibacteraceae; genus CF-28. The sequence goes on from VBEO01000069.1 coordinate 46,880, forward strand.
CAGGGCCGGCAGGTGATGGCTCACGCGCAAGCCAACGCCGGCATCAAGAACGCACTCAAGGGCGGCGTTAAGACGATCGAGCACGGGATCTGGCTCGACGAAGACGCCATCGAGATGATGCTCGACGGCGACCGCAGGTTGGTGCCCACTCTTGTGGCCCCGCAGTGGGTGATCCGCCACGCCGAAAACGGGCGCATGCCGGCTTACGCGGCCGAAAAAGGCCGCGCAGTGGTCGCCGACCACAGCGAGAGCATCCGCCAGGCCATCGAAGCCCGGGTCAAGATCGCCTTCGGCACCGACACCGGGGTGGGGCCGCATGGCAGCAACGCCGAGGAGCTGCTGCTCCTCAACCAGCTGGGCCTGGAGCCGCTCGAGTGCATCCGCTCGGCCACCCTGGTGGCGGCCGACACGATCGGCCTGGGCGGCCGGGCCGGCTGCCTCGACGAGGGGGCCTTCGGCGACCTGGTCGGGGTGGCGGGCGACCCGCTGGAGGATCTCGACCAGCTGGCCAAGGCGGAGAACGTGCGCCTGGTCGTGAAGGGCGGCGAGACCGTCAAAGCCGCATGAGCGCCACGGCCGTCTTTGGTGACGCGCTCCTGGACCCCGAAACCGGCGACACCGCCCGCCACGCGGTGGTGGTGGTGGAGGATGGTCGGGTCAGCGCCGCCGGTGCGCGGGATGGGATCCGCGTCCCGGCCGGCGCCGAGAAAGTGGACGCCGAAGGTCTGACGCTGCTGCCGGGCCTGATCGACTGCCATGTCCACCTGCGCTCCAAGGGGACCGGCCGCGACCTCGGCGAGTGGCTGGCGACGCCGCCCAGCCTCTGGGTCCTGCAGACCGTGCCGGCCGCCCGCAAGACGCTGGAGGCCGGCTTCACGACGGTCCGCGACGCCGGGGGTGCGCCCAGCGGCGTGCGCCTGGCTATCGAGCGCGGGATCATGCCCGGCCCCCGCACGGTGCTGGCCGTCACCGCACTGAGCCAGACCGGCGGCCACACCGACCAGCACTTCGCCTGCGGCGCGGACATCGGGGTCAAGCTGCCGGACGTGCCGGAAACGGTCGTCGACGGGGTCGAGCCGATGCGCCGGCGGGTGCGCGAGGTGCTGCGCGCGGGCGCCGACTGGATCAAGCTCTGCACCTCGGGCGGCGTGCTCTCCCCCAACGACTCGCCACGCCACGCCACTCTGACCATCGACGAGATCCGCGCGGCGTGCGAGGAGGCCGCGGCCCAGGGCCGGTCGGTGATGGCCCACGCCCAGGCCACCGAGGGCATCAAGAACGCGCTGGTCGGCGGCGTGGCCACGATCGAGCACGGCATCTGGCTGGACGACGACTGTTGCGAGCTGATGCTGGACGGCAAACGCGCCCTGGTGGCCACGCTGGTGGCGCCGCTCTGGGTGCTCAGGCATGCGGAGGCCGGTCGCATGCCGGAGTGGGCCACCGCCAAGGCCCGTTCGGCCGTGGAGGACCACAAGCGCTCCTTCCAGCGCGCGCTGGAGGCCGGCGTGACGATCGCCTTCGGCACGGACACCGGGGTCGGGCCTCATGGCTCCATGGGCGAGGAATTCCTGCTCATGCACCAGCTGGGCATGGACCCGCTGCGTTGCCTGCAGTCGGCTACCACGGTGGCCGCCCGCACCATCGGCTACCCCGGCGTGGGCACGCTCAAGCCGGGGGACTGGGGCGACCTGATCGGAGTGCGCGGCGACCCGCTCCAGAACCTGGAGCTGATCGCCAAGCCGGACAACGTCAAGCTGGTCGTGAAGGGTGGCGAGGTCGTCAAGGCCGCCTGAGCAGCACCCGCGCCGGGCTCCCGTCGGATCCGACCAGGCGCAGCGGCAGGCAGACCATCTCGTAGTCGCCCGGCTCGATGTCCGCCAGCAGCAACCCCTCGACGACCACCACGCCCGCGCGCAGCAACACCATGTGGACGGGGTGCTCGGGCGGCGGCTCGGGGCCGTCGACGGATTGGTCGGCCACGCCGACCAAGCGTGTACCGCCACGCACCAGCTCGGCGGCGACGTCGACGCCGATCTCACCGCGGTAGAGGACGCGCTCGGCGGCGACCATCCCGGAATCCGCCACCACGCACGGTCCGATCAGCGCGTCGAGCGGCAGGCTCTCGATCGCGGGAGCGCTATCGATGAAGTGGATGGGCGCGTCGATGTGGGTGCCGGTGTGCACCGAGCAATGGAGCTCGGTCGCGTTGCAGATGTCGCCCGCGTCCAGCGACAGGAATCGCTGCAGCTCAAATGGCGGGTCGCCCGGCCAGATCTCGATCTCGTTGTGCAACGGCTTGGTGATGTCGATCCAAGGTCCCGGCACGGCCGGCTAAGCGTAGGCTGCGCCCGATGCCACGCGCGATCTGGGCCGGAGCCATCAGCCTGGGCATGGTCTCGATCCCCGTGCGCCTCTTCCCCGCCACCCGCAAACGCGACCTGCGCTTCCGCGAGCTCGACCGCGTCACCGGACAGCGGGTCCGACACGAACGGGTGCGTCATGAAGCGCCGTACGAACAGGCGCCGTACGAACCGCCTGCCACCTCCCCCCGTGGACGTGTGGCGGACCTCGTCTTCGAGCCGCCACTGGCGCGCGAGGTAGCGCCCGAGGACGTGGTGAAGGGTTACGAGGTGAGCCCAGGGCGCTATGTGGCGGTCGAGCGCGAAGAGCTGGCCGAGCTGGAGCCGGAGCGCAGCCGCACCATCGACGTCGAGCTCTTCGTGGAGTCGGAGGCCGTCGATCCCGTGTACTACGACGCGGCCTATCACGCCGTCCCCAATCTCGACCAAGTGCGGCCCTTCGCCGTGCTCCAGGACGCCCTGCGCACCGAGAGACGGATCGGGATCTGCTGGGTGGTGCTGCGCACCCGCCGCCACCTGGCCGCTCTCCGCCCCTACGGCGATAACGGCCTCCTGCTCTCCACGCTGTACTTCGCCGACGAGGTGCTGGCCCCGCCCGGCTCCAGCGCGCTGGCCGGCTCCGCGCTCACCGACCGGGAGCGGCAGATGGCGCGCCTGCTGGTGCAAACCCTCTCCGGACCCTTCGATCCTGCTCAGTTCCGGGACGAGTACCGCGAGCGCGTCCTGCAGATGATCGGCGAGCGCGCGGCGCAGGCAGTGGAGGTCGCTGAGCCGGCGCCGGAGCCTACGCCTTCCTCGGTCGAGGACCTGCTCACAGCCCTCAAGGCCAGCATCGAGCAGGCCAAGGCCCAGAAGTCGGACAGGCGGCGCGCGCGGGGGGCGTAGGGGCGTAGGGGCGAGGCCTGCCTCGCCCTCCTTTAGGCCATCGGTGCGGTGAGCTCGACCTGGATGTTGTCGGGATCCCGGAAGGGCAGGATGTAGATTCCGAAACCGGGCAGCGGAGTGATCGGCCCGTGCTCGACACCGCGCTCATCGAAGAGCTTGACCGCCTCGTCCAGCTCCGATTTCGTCGACACGCTGAAGCTCAGGTGGTCCAGGCCCACCCGGTCCTCGTCGAAGCGATCGCCCGCGGGCGCCACCGGCCGCAGGCCCATGAGCAGGCCGCCCCGGACCATGACGCAGCCGCCGAAGAGAACCTTGGCGGCCTCGGCCGCCGAAGGATCGTCGTCGGGCGGCGAATCGACGGCGACATCGAATCCCAGCAGGCCCGTGTAGAACTCGCGGCTGCGCTTGACGTCGGTGACCGTCAGCCGCAGGTGGTGGATTCCGCCGGTCGCGATCTGTTCCCCCACTTCGACCTCCTTAACTCGGCTGGATGCGGAAGCCACGGCCCCCGCCGGCAGTTACCGATGATGTCATGTGGTTGAGCCTGCAAGCCTTCAAGAACCTGGTTTCCCCACAGCCGCCCCAGCCCGCGCATGGCGAGCTCGAGCACACGCACTGGGACCGCGAGAGCCGCACCTGGCGGGAGCACGAACGGGCGGAGCCGGAGGACACCGCCGCCTGAACGAGTGGCGCGCCGCCGGGCGCTACCTCGAAGCCTGCAACTGCGAAGCGGTGTGCCCGTGCCGCCGCCTGGGTGCCCGGCCCGGGAGCCGGGCCCAGTTCCAGCTCTGCCAGTTCGCCATCGCCTGGACGATCGACGAGGGCCGCTTCGGCGACATCGGGTTGAGCGGCCTGCAGGCGGTGATGGCCGGCTTCTGGGACGAGGACCAGCCAGGTCCCAATTGGAAAGTGCAGCTGTACGTGGACGAGGGCGCGAACTCCGCCCAGCGACAGGCCCTGGGTGAGATCTTTCTGGGCCGCGCCGGCGGGACCCCGGCGCACAACTACGCGCTGGCGATCAGCGAGGTGTTTGGCGTCGCGCCGGCGGCGATCGAGATCCTGCACGAGGCCGGGACCCAGCGCATCCGGGCCGGCGACGCGGTGCTCGTCGCCGCGCGCGAGCCGTTTCCAACCAAGGACGCCGTCACCTGCGGGGTCCCGGGCCACGATCGTCCGGGCCAGGAGCTCATCCATGACACCCTCCGCGTCTCCGACGGGCCGCTCGACTTCGAGTTCCACGGGCGCTGTGGGTTCGCCTCCACGTTCGACTACAGAAGCTAGGCGGTTCCTCTAAGCTAGTACATACGTATGAATGAGCCGGGATCCAGCGCCCTGCTCGATGCCGACGAGGAGCATCTCAGCGCTCGTGAGCTGATCGTTCGGGCGGCGGCCGAGTCGCTCCTCGAAAACGGCTACGCCGGGACCTCCGTGCGAGCCATCGCCTCCCGCGCCAATGTGGCTATTGGCAACCTCCAGTACTACTTCCCCACCAAGTCCGAGCTGCTGGTCGAGGCGTGGCGCTATCTCACGGCCCGTTCCGTGGAGGAGCTCCGTGAGGCCCTGAACCAGCTCACCGACCCGCTGGAGGTCCTCGAGGTCGGCGTCGAGTCGATCTGGAACTCCCTGAGGCAGCTCGGCGACATACAGCTCGCGGCCTTCGACCTCCTCGTCCAGGCACCTCGCACGGAAAGACTCCAGGCGTACCTGCCCGAGCTCTTCACGCGCTATCGCGAGGTGATCCAGGAGCAGCTCGACCGCATCGAGGAGAGCGGAGTCATCAAGCTCACCGTCCCCAGAGAGGTCCTCGTCCCCCTG
>VBEO01000055.1 GCA_005881825.1 Chloroflexota bacterium
CGCGGCATTCCCGTCGACAAGATGGAAGACGGGCGCAGCGCCCTGGAGGTGGTGCTCACCGTCCTGCATGCGGGCGGTAAGTTCGGCGGCGGCGGCTACAAGGTTTCGGGCGGCCTGCACGGCGTCGGACTCTCCGTCGTCAATGCACTTTCCGAACGCCTGGAGGCGCGCGTCTTCCGGGACGGCAAAGAGTTCACCCAGGCTTACGTGCGCGGCGTGCCGCAAACCCCGGTGCAGACCGTCGGCAAGAGCACTGCCCGCGGCACCCTGATCCGCTTCTGGCCCGACCCGCAGGTCTTTCCCGAAACCGCCTTCGACCGCGACCAGATCCTGCACCGGCTGCGCGAGATGGCGTTTCTCAACAAGGGCCTGCAGATCGTGCTGGTGGACGAGGCGCTGGGCTACCCCTACACCTTCTATTTCGAGGGCGGCATCCTCGCCTTCGTGCGCTATCTCAACCATGGCAAGGGTCTGGTCAACCAGGTGCCCTTCTATGTCGACCGCGAGGTCGAAACGACCCAGATCGAGGTCGCCCTCCAGTACAACCAAACCTTCGTCGAGAACGTGCTGGCGTTCGCCAACAACATCCACACGGCGGAGGGCGGCAGCCACATGACCGGCTTTCGGGCCGCGCTCACCAACGCGCTCAACCGCTATGCGCGCAAAGCAGGGCTGCTCAAGGAATCCGATCCCAATCTCACCGGGGAGGACGTTCGCGAGGGCCTCACGGCCGTGATCAGCGTCAAGCTCCTGGAGCCGCAGTTCGAGGGGCAGACCAAGACCAAGCTGGGCAACGCCGAGGTCCAGGGCCACGTCTCCACCGTCCTCACCGATGGCCTGAGTCAGTACCTGGACGAGAACCCGGCCGAGGGTCGCCGGATCATCGAGAAGTCGCTCACCGCGGCGCGCGCCCGCGAGGCGGCGCGCAAGGCCCGCGACCTCGTCCAGCGCAAGTCGCTGCTGGAGTCCACGATGCTGCCGGGCAAGCTCGCCGACTGCTCCGAGCGCGATCCCCACCGGTGCGAGCTCTTCATCGTCGAGGGCGACTCCGCCGGCGGCACCGCCAAAGCCGGCCGCGACCGGCGCACGCAGGCGATCCTTCCCCTGCGTGGCAAGATCCTGAACGTCGAGAAGGCGCGCCTCGACAAGGTGCTGACCAGTGAGGAGATCCGCAATCTCATCACCGCGCTGGGCACCGGCATCGGCGAGCGCTTCGAGTACGACAAACTGCGCTACTGGCGCATCGTCACCATGACCGACGCCGACGTCGACGGCAGCCACATCCGCACGCTGCTGCTCACCTTCTTCTTCCGCTATTTCCCCGAGCTCATCGAGCGCCAGCACATCTACATGGCTCAGCCGCCGCTCTACAAGGTCGAAAAGGGCAAGCAGGTGGCTTGGGTCTACAGCGACGCCGAGCGCGACAAGGAGATGAAGCGGATGGGGGCCAACGTCAAGGTCAGCCGCTTCAAGGGCCTGGGCGAGATGAACGCCGACCAGCTGTGGGAAACGACTATGAATCCCGACAAGCGCGTGCTGCTGCGTGTCGACATCGAAGACGCGGCCGCGGTTGCCGACACCTTCGAAAAGCTGATGGGCAACGATGTCGAGCCGCGCAAGAAGTTCATCCAGGCGCACGCCAAAGCCGTGCGCAACCTGGACATCTGAGCAGATCAGGAACCTGTGCGGATAGCCATCGACGGCATGGGAGGCGACCACGCGCCCGAGGCGGTGGTGGCGGGTGCGGCCGAGGCCGCGTCAGACTGGCCCGACCTGGAACTGATTGTGGTCGGCCAGGCCGAACGGGTGCAGCCGCTGGTCGAGCGTCATCCCGGTCTGCGCTTCCGCCCGGCCACGCAGGTGATCGCCATGGACGAGCATCCGGCACAGGCGGTGCGCGGCAAGACGGATTCGTCGATGAGCGTCTGCGCGCGCATGTGCAAGCAAGGGGAGGCCGCAGCCTGGGTTTCGGCCGGGAACTCGGGGGCAATCATGGCCGCGGCTTTGTTCCTGCAGGGGCGCATCCGCGGCGTCGAACGTCCGGCGCTGGGCAGCGTGGTGCCCACGACCGGCGGTCAGGCCTACTTCCTCGACGTGGGGGCGAACGTCGATTCCCGGCCCGAGTTCCTGGTGCAGTTCGCCCACATGGGCAGCGTCTACGCGCGTGAGCTCATGCAGCGCGCGCAACCGCGGGTGGGACTGCTCGCCAACGGCGAGGAGGACAGTAAAGGCGACGAGCTCACGCGCGAGGTCAACGCGCGCCTGCGCCGTAATGGCACCGGCCTCAACTTCGTCGGCAACATCGAGCCCAAGGAAGTATTCGAGGGCAAGGCTGATGTTGTCGTAGCCGACGGTTTCCTCGGCAACGTGGCGATCAAGATGGCCGAGGCCACCGCCGACTTCTTGTTTCGCAATCTGCGCGAGGAGATTCCCAGCACGGTCACCGGCAAGATCGGCGGAGCCTTGATCCGGCCGGGCGTGCGTCGCATTCGCAGCCGCGTCGACTGGCGCGAGTTCGGAGGTGCGCCGCTGCTGGGCATCGATGGCGTGGCGGTGGTGGCGCATGGGCGTTCCGATGCCCGCGCCTTTCGAAATGCGATTCGGGTGGCACGCGAAGCGGTCCAGGTTCGGCTCGTCGATAAGATTCGAGAGGCAGTGGCGCGATGACCAACAATCGCCGGCGGGTGGTGGTGACCGGCATGGGCACCGTCAACCCGATTGCCAAGTCGCTCGACGAGTACTGGAGCTCGTTGATCGAGGGCAAGAGCGGCGCGGCGCCGATCGAGGGTTTCTCAACCGACCGGCTGGCGACCAAGTTCGCCTGCCAGGTGCGCGACTGGGATCCGCTCGACCACATGGATCGCCGCCTGGTGCAGCGCTCGGCGCGCTTCACGCATCTGGCGGTCGCCGCTTCGCGGATGGCGGTCGACGACGCCGGTCTCGAGATGTCGAAAGAGGATCCCTATCGCGTGGGCATCGAGCTGGGAACTGGCATCGGCGGCTTCGACATGATGACCACGATGGCCGCCGAATACCTGCACGGCGGCCGTCTGCATCCACTCTTCGCGACCATGGTCATCCCCAACATCGCGGCCGCGCAGGTGGCCATGCAGTTTGGCATGAAGGGTCAGAACTCGACGATCGTCACCGCCTGTGCCGCGTCCACGCACGCGATGGGCACGTCCATGCGCGCCATCCGCGAGGGCCACGCCGACGTCATGCTGGCGGCCGGCACCGAGGCCTCGCTGTGCGAGACAGGCATCGCGTCGTTCAACGCCATCAAGGCATTGTCGACGCGCAACGACGACATCGAGCGCGCGTCCCGTCCGTTTGATGGCACGCGCGACGGATTCGTGCCCGCCGAGGGTGCGGGCACCCTGGTTCTGGAATCGCTCGAGCACGCCGAGCAGCGTGGTGCGCGCATCTACGGCGAGGTGCTGGGGTTCGGCAACACCGACGACGCCTTCCACCAGGTCGCGCCCGATGAGACCGGTGAGGCGCCGGCCGAGGCCATCCGGATCGCTCTGCGCGACGCCGGCATCCAGCCGCAGGACGTCGATTACGTCAACGCCCATGGCACCTCGACGCAGCTCAATGACGCCGGCGAAACCAAAGCTTTGAAGCTGGCGTTCGGCGAGCACGCGCGCAAGCTGGCCATCTCCTCCACCAAGTCGATGCTCGGTCACCTGCTGGGCGCCGCCGGTGCGGTGGAGGCGATCGCGACGCTGCTCTGCATCAACCATGGCGTCGTGCATCCCACCATCAACTACTCCACGGCAGATCCCGAGTGCGATCTGGACTACGTGCCCAACGAGCCGCGCCGGATGAACGTCGACATCGCCATCTCCAATGGCTTCGGTTTCGGCGGACAGAACTCGGTGATCGTGCTCAAGAAGTTCGAGGCTTAACGCATGGCTGACGAAACGCCGCCCGGCAACATCGGCACGATCTTCGGCAAGTCGCTCCAGGAGGAGATGCAGACCTCCTACATGGAGTACGCGATGTCCGTCATCATCAGCCGGGCGCTGCCCGAGGTGAGGGACGGGCTCAAGCCGGTGCAGCGCCGCATCCTGTACGCGATGCAGGGTGTGGGCGCCACCTCGGGCGCCCGCTACCGCAAGTGCGCCGCCTACGTCGGCGACGTGCTCAAGCTCTATCACCCGCACAGCGACACCGCGGTCTACGACGCGCTGGTGCGCATGGCGCAGGATTTCTCGCTGCGCTACCCGCTGATCGACGGCCAGGGCAACTTCGGTTCCGTCGACGGTGACCGGGCAGCGGCCATGCGCTACACGGAAGCGCGTATGTCGGCCATCGCGGGCGAGCTGCTGGCCGACATCGAGAAGAACACCGTCGACATGGAGCCCAACTACGACGGCACCGAAGAGCAGCCGACGGTGCTGCCGGCGCGGGTGCCCAATCTTTTGATCAACGGCGCCACCGGGATCGCGGTCGGTATGACGACCAACATCCCGCCCCACAATCTGCGCGAGGTCTGCTCGGCCGTGACGCACCTGGTGGAGAACCCGGAGGCCAGCGCGGAGGACCTGCTCCAGTTCGTGAAAGGTCCCGACTTTCCCACCGGCGGCATCATCATGGGCACGACCGGTATCAAGCAGGCTTACGCCACCGGTCACGGCAAGATCGTGGTGCGCGCGCGCCACACCTTCGAAGAGGCCAGCAACGGGCGCGAGCGCATCATCTTCGACGAGCTGCCGTATGCGGTGAACAAGGCGAACCTGGTCGCCAAGATGGCGGAGCTGGCCAACGACAAGAAGCTCGAGGGCATCGCCGACCTGCGCGACGAATCAGGCCGCGACGGCATGCGCCTGGTCGTCGAGTTGAAGCGCGACGCGCGGCCCTTCACGGTGCTCAACAACCTGTACAAGCACACCGCGCTGCAGTCGACGTTCGGCGTGATCATGCTGGCCATCGTCGACGGGCGGCCGGTCGTGCTCTCGCTCAAGCAGGCGCTGCAGCTCTTCATCGACCACCGCCGCGCGGTGATCGTGCGCCGCACCCAGTTCGATCTCGAGAAGGCTCAAGAGCGGGCGCACATCCTGGAGGGGCTCAAGATCGCGCTCGACCACCTGGACGAGGTGATCAAGACCATCCGCGGCGCCGCCGACACGGACACCGCAAGCGATCAGCTGCAGTCTCGGTTCGGGCTTTCCGAGCGGCAGGCCAAGGCGATCCTGGCCCTGACGCTGGGCCGGCTCACGCAGCTGGAGCGCAAGAAGATCGACGAGGAGTACGAGGAGGTCATCAAGACCATCGCGTACCTGGAATCGATCCTGGCCTCAGACCAGAAGGTGCGCATGCTCATCGCCGACGAGATGGCGGAGATGATCAAGAAGTACGGCGACGACCGCCGCACCGAGATCACCGACCAGGAGGCGGGCGAGCTTTCGGCCGAAGACCTGATCCCGAAGGAAGAAGTGGTCGTCACTTTGACCAACCGTGGCTACATCAAGCGCCAACCCTCGCGCACGTTCCGCGCGCAGCGGCGCGGTGGCGTGGGTTTGAAGGGCGCGCGCACGGTCGCCGGCTCCGACGCGCCCACCGGCTCGCGGGAAGAAGACTTCGCGCAGCACCTGCTGATCACGCACACCCACGCCTCCATGCTCTTCTTCACGTCCAATGGCCGCGTGTTCCAGCTGCGCGTGCATGAGGTGCCCGAGCGGGATCGGACCGCCAAGGGCATCCCGCTCAACAACCTGATCGACATTGCGCAGGGTGAGCGCATCTCGGCCGCCTTTGTGCGCCCGGAATCGGATGACCCGCAGGCGCGCTACATGCTCATGGTCACCAAGAACGGCTACATCAAGAAGACGGCGATGAAGGAATATGCGAACGTCCGCCGCAACGGTCTGATCGCGATCAACCTCCAGGACGGCGACGAGCTGAATTGGGTTTCGCCGACCAGCGGCAGCGACGAGGTGATCATCGCCACCCAACTGGGCAAGGCCATCCGCTTCAGCGAGAGCGAGGTGCGGCCAATGGGCCGCGACACCATGGGCGTGATCGGGATGCGGCTGGGCAAAGGGGATGCCGTGGCCGGAATGGCGGTGGCCCGCGACCATGCCGACCTGCTGGTGGTCACCGAGCGGGGGTATGGCAAGCGCACGCCGGTCGCCGAGTACCCGCTTCACCACCGCGGCGGCCAGGGCGTGTTCACGCTCAAGGTCACCGACAGGGTGGGCCGCCTGGCCACCTTGCGGGTGACCCACGACCCGGAGGAGGAGGTGCTGCTGATCACCGCCTCGGGAATGGTTCTGCGGACCACGGTGGGCTCGATCTCGCAGATCGGGCGGCAGACCCAGGGTGTGATCGTGATGCGCGTGCAGGCCGACGACCAGGTCATCACGCTGGCGCCGGTCGGCCTCGAAGAGGAGGAACGGCCGGCTTGACGCTGCTCGCCTGGATCGATGTCGGGCTGCTGATCCTGGCGGTGGTGCTGGTTGCGATCGCCGGCCTGGCCCTCTTGCCGGCGGCCCTGCGCGTTCGCCGCGCCGCGTTGGAGACCCGGGAGCTGTTCCTCGCCTACCGGCTGGTCAGCGGCATCTCGGCGCTCGAGCTGCAGCTGGCCGCGTTGGAGCGCCGCGAGCTGCTGCGGCCCTGGCGCCGCGCTCGGCGCTGGCTGCTGCATCCGTTGACGATCGCGGTGGCCGAATCCTGGGCCCGGCGCCGGAAACGGGCGCAGGAGGCTAGGCTGGAATCCATGGGGCTGCGGTGATCACCCCCCAAAATCTGCGATTTTGCGGGGACCCCGAATGAAGCGCCGCCGGCAAGCGGCCGCGGCGACGGTGGATGCGAACGACTACGAGGGCGCGCTGGAGATGCCCGTCCCCAGCGTGCCGATAGCGGGTGAGACGGGGGTCGATGCGGCCTACCGGATGGTCGACGAGGCGGTGGCCAGGGAGCGGGTGCGCATCGCTCGCGAGCTGCACGACGGGTTGGCGGCCGACCTGGCCACGTCGGTGGCGCTCTTCAAGTACTACTTCGAATCCGCCACCAAGACCGAGGAAGGCCCGCAGGTGCTGCGCAACATCCACGAGATCCTGGAGAACCTGCTCTCCAACACCCGCAACACCCTGCGCTCCATGCGGCCGCGCCGCCTGGAGACCTCTTCGTTGGTCGAGGAGCTACGCAAGACAGCCGACGACTTCGCGCGTCTTTACGGCATCCGGGTTGAGCTTTGGTGGGGCGGCAGCGAGGAGGAACTGACCCAGGGACAGCGCGAGGTCGCCTTCCACATCGTGCGCGAGGCCCTGACCAACGTCCGCCGCCACTCAGGCGCAGCTATGTGCCGAGTGCGACTGGGCTTCGCGGCCAGGCCGTTCCTGATCGAGGTGACCGACGAGGGCAAGGGGTTCGAGGGATCCAACCCGGGCGGCTATGGGTTGGTCGGGATGCGCGAGCGCGCGGCCGGCATCGGAGGCCGCCTGGAGGTGGTGACCACGCCAGGCCGGGGCACCACAGTCTTCCTGTTCGGCCCGGAGGCCACCGGACTCTCCTGATTTTGGGGCGGCCGCCCCGGCCTCCGAGACACGGGTCTCAACCGGGGGCTCTCGGGTAGGGCTGGACCGAGGCGGCCGTGTTTGGGGAGAGAGCTGCCTTTACACGAGGTGCGGCCGGATGCGGGTGTGGTAGGGGAAGAGATCGCGGAGGTCGAAGCGCGAGCGCAGGCTGAGCTTGCGCAGGACGGCATCGGCCAGTTGATGAGCCGCGTCCGGCTCGATGGCCAGCGCCTGCGCGACTTCGGAATCCGAGAGGCCCTCGGCGATCAGCTGGGCGGCATGCCGCTCGTCGACGTTGAGCCGGCCAAGAGGCCCGGTGAGGGAGCTGACACTGGCGGTGAGCGTGACGCCCAGTGCGGCCACATAGTCGATCTCGTCCTGCGTGTACCAGTGCTCTTTGCTGCAGCCGACGATCAGGAGGCCAACCGGGCGAGTCTTGGGTACGCCGATGGGGACGTAGATCAGGGCCGGCCAATCGCGCTCCCAGTCGTCGTAGCCGACGGGGTCGACGACCGAGCTGACAGCGATCGGGTGGCGCTCGAACAGGCAGCGGCGCGAGAGATGACTGAGCTGCATGAAGATGGGCTGCACGGGCGGCTCCTTCTCGGTTTCGGAGTCGCCGATCACGCGTAGCCGGCCGTCGCGCAGACCGCCGAAGACCCAGCGGTCGTGGCGCACGACCTCCAGCGCCAGGGCCAGGTGCTTGCGGGTCTTCTCGAGGTCGATCAGGTTCGCCATGGCAGGCAGGTTAGGCAGGGTGTGGTCGGGAGTCCTCAGGCCACGCTCATCTCTTTTTCAGGATCTCCTGAGGTTTGTTAAGGTCGCCTCGGTTGGGGATGTCGAGGCTCCTGGTTGTCGATGACGACCTCCGTTCGGCGCGGGTGATCGCCGAGCTGCTGCGCCGCTCGGGGTACTCGGTGGATGTCGCCGGCGGCGGGGCCGAGGCCCTGGAACGGGTGCGCTCCGAGCCGCCCGACCTGATGGTCCTCGACTATGAGATGCCAGGGGTGGACGGGGAGACGGTGCTCGAGGAGCTGCGGGCGCCGGACGGTTCAACCGAGTTCCCGGTGCTCATCCTGACCGGGGGTCGGGTCGAAGCGGCGGACGAGGCGTATTCGTTCGAGATCGGGGCCGTGGACTACGTGCGCAAGGGCGGAGACACCGCGGTCCTGGTCTCCCGCATCGGGGCGGCGATCCGCAGGCACAGGCCCTCCTCCTCATACTTGCGCCGAGGCCGCCTGTTGGTCGATACCGTGGATGATCGGGCGTGGCTGGGTGGGCGGGAGCTGCGCTTGGAGCACCGGCCGCTCCAGGTGCTGAAGTACTTGATGCAGAAGAACGGGGCGATCGTGGACAAGACCGAGCTGCTGGAGAGGTTCTGGGGGAGTGGGTACGCGGGGCTGGCCCACAGTGTGGAGCAGGCCGTGTGGGCGATCCGGAAGGAGTTGGGGGAGCCAGGCTGGATAGAAACGGTGCACAGGCGTGGGTATCGACTTGCAACCCCAGGCTGACCGCACCGAGGTCGACCGGCTACTTCATCAGCTCCGTTCGACGCTCGCGCGCCTCAAGCCCGAGGTTGAGGTAGCACTGCCCCCGGAAGATTCGGCTGCAGGCGATGCGACACTTTCGATAATTGAGGCCCTGAACGTACTGGACGACCTTGAACAAAGTTTGCATGTACCGTCGCATCTT
>VBEO01000070.1 GCA_005881825.1 Chloroflexota bacterium
TCGACCCACCCGTGTCGTGCCAAGCGTTGGAGGAGGCCCTCGTCCATCGTGATCAACACCGTTCGCGCCGCCTCAGCTGTCGCCGCATACAACATGTCGTAGACCGGATGGTTGTCGTACCGACGAGACAACTCCCAAGCCCGATCCAGGTGACGCCGGTCGCTGACAAGGCGCACCGGCAACCTCACCAGCCGCGTATACGCGGCATCCGCTTCAGCGCCCGTCCACCGATTCCGACGAACGCCCGTCGCGAGCGCGCTGGCGCACTCCACGTAGAGAAGCTCTGGTGCGAGAACGACCGCGTTCTGCCGACTCAGCCGGAGCAGGGTCCGCATCGAAGGTGAGTTTGGATCCGCGCGGGGCGCTATCCAGTCAATGACCACGCTGGCATCAACGACCGGAATGCGCGTCCACCTCGCCCAGCCTCCGCCGCCGCTCATCCAACACCAGGTCTGCGGCAGATCGGTAGGGCCCCGTGTGATGGCTAAGAGCGGCTTCGGCGAGCTTCACCCACTCGCGGAGCGAGATGGCCGGTTCTGCGGACTCGCCCGCCAGCGCTTGGACGTCGGCGCGCGCAACCATGAGTCGATTGCCACGCTTCCGCGCGCTAAGGCGTCCGGACCACACCCAGCGTCGAATCGTCTCGGCCGTACGGCCGGCCAACCGGGCCGCGGCTTTCACGTCTAGCTCGTCCGCTGCCGGTGCCGCCACTCCGCGACTCTACTACAACATGGCGGCAGGTAGTGTAGAAGTATTCCTGTCGCCTGCCGAGCCAGCAAGCCAAGGCTGAGGGTGGTAGCCCCGGCGGGATTCGACCCGACATTCGCCATCCATCCGCTGCGCGGTCGGCTGACCTGATCAGCCGTCCGCAGACCCCGCGAACATACGTTTGCGATGCATCCACGCGTTAGCGGACGCGCCTTTGTGTCGGAGTCACAACGAACTTCCGACGTCTTCAGCGCGCGATGCGAGTCCATCTCCCTCGCAAGAGAAGGTGGTGCAGGCTCTGCTCGAGCTACATAGCGCTTAGTGTTTTCACTGGAACTGCGCGGCTGGATTTACACCGCCTCGCGCGACGCGATCCTCCGGCATTCCGCGCGTGAATATATGAACAGCTTCACGAGGTCAGGGAGCGGCGCCCGCACCGATCCACCTCGGCGGCGTCGGGCAATCAACCGAAAGTGTCCCCAGCCGGCGGAAAGCCGAGCGTGCTGGGTCGCAAGGACTTTGGCGGCCCGTCTGGTCAGGCCGGGACAGTAGCCGGATGCGGGAGACGGGGGGCATTCTGCCCTATCGCCGCAATGCACTTCTGATTTCGCTGGCGCTTGGCATCGCGACCCTGGTGATCGTGCCGGCTTACAACACGTTCATCGCCGACACGTCGGTACTGTCGTTGCCCGGATATGTCGGACCGGCCTGCCGCTATCCGGTTCAATTCTTTCCGCAGCCCATTTGCCCCTATCTCGTTGCCGGGGAATCGCCGGCCACCATCTGCCTTGCCTTGGTTGTTATCCCTGCCACGCTGATTGCGCCCTCGCGAAAGCCTCACTACGCGGCGGCATTGATCGCGGCCTTGTGGGCTATCGTGCAGGTTCTGGCGCCATTTTGGGCCGCCTTTCCGTCAGCGCTAGGTGGCCGCTCGATACCGTCGCCGTTTCTGCGCAATCCGGGCTGTGGATTGGTGCTTTGCGGCCTTGACCACACTCTCTTCCATCTGGTGCAGTTCGTCGTTCTGCTGGCGATCGCGCTGGTGATCTTTCGAGGTGCTCGGACCCGGCACCAGCACACGAATTGACCGCGCTGCCAGCATCGGCCCCCTGTCTAGATGGCTGCGCCGGAGCCCGTGCGCCCTCCATCCGATGGTGGGATGCTGGGGGTCAGCGGTAGCCTTGACTCGTCATTTAGATGCAACGTAGGGAGGTGGCCGCCGAAGCACCCCGGGTCCCGGAGCCTCGACTGTCCGGCAACCGGCTCGCGCTCGCCGGGGCGGTCCTCTATTTCCTCGAGTGGGTGGCGATACTCGGCTTCGGGGCCGGCACCGTCCCGACCGATCCGGGAACGAGCCCCAAGGACATCGTGGCCGAATACTCGGGCCATGCGACCGCTATCGCGCTCGCGGCCGGCTGGTACAGCCTGGTACTGCCCGGACGGATCCTTTTCGTGGCGGGCGTGCGCGCCGCCTTGGGGCGCGGCTCCGTCTCTGCGCTCACCACCTTCGCGGCCGCCACGATGGCCGTCAGCGTGGTGCTGGAGATCGGGGCCTTCATGCTCGCCGGAGGCGCCGGATATGCGGCAACGCATGGAGCCGATCAATCGACGATCGTGGGACTCGACGCCGTGAGCAACTGGCTTGACCTCGCGATCTGGGCACCGATTGGCCTCTCGGTGCTCGGCCTCTCGCTTGCGATGCTGCAGGCGCGCGCTTTTTGGAGATGGTTGTGCTGGCTCGGAGTCGTCGCCGGCCTCATCAGTTGCGTGCACGGGGTTGTCGCCGGCCCAGTTTTTGGTATCGCCTCGCTTCAAGACGTGACGCAGGCCGTCTCCACGGTCGGTGTGTTGGGATTCTGGGCCTGGATGCTGGTCACCGCGGTCGTCGTCTTGCGAGCGCCTGGCGTCTCAGCGCTGGCGGCCGATGTAACGCAAGCAATTCGGAAGACGTAGGTCCCTGGCGTCTGGCGAAGGCAGCTGCGGTGAGCCCGTAGGCATTCCCGGGTGACCATTGCACCAACTCAATCCGGTAGCCGTCGGGTCTGTGAGCCGTGCGGTTTGGGGTCCGTCTGGACCGCCAGGTCGTTCCAGTGAGCCGGGCCTCAAGCCCATCTCACCCGCGAGCGCCAGCAGAGAGGCTTGATCGAGTTTCCTCCCCTCGGCGACAAGCTCGGCGAAACGCTCGTGGCCAAACGGATAGTCGGCTATCGGCCGCGGCCCGAGGTGGCCCCCGAGGTCATTCGCTATCTGGAGGGCTGGACCCCTCCCGGCTGGAAAGCCGCTGGGGCAGGCTCAGCGGTTCCTCGGAATCGAGAAAACGGTATAGCGAACGTAGCCCCGGCGGGATTCGAGACTACACCTACGAAACCGCGGCTGATGTTCTCGTGATCTGCCCAGTCTCGACTCAGCTCTGCGAGGCGGTCAAGCCGAGCTCGGTTGCACCAGACCCGACTCATAGGCGACGACGACCGCCTGTACACGGGAGCGCGCGTCGAGTTTGGATAGGACGTGGCCAACGTGCGTCCGCACAGTCGCCCCACTGACGAACAATTCTGCTGCGATCTGGCCATTGTCGAGGCCGCGCGCCATGAGCACGAGCACGTCGCGCTCGCGCTCAGTCAGCCTGCCGACGAGGCTGTTGTCGAAGCTCGCCTTGGGTCGCACCTGGGTTTCGATCAGTCGGCGTGTGCGGGCCGGCGCGAGAAGCGCATCCCCGGCGGCGATCAGCCGGACGGCGGCCACCAGCTGTTCGGGCGACGAATCCTTGAGGATGAATCCGCTGGCTCCTGCGCGTAGCGCTTCGAAGACGTACTGATCAGCGTCGAACGTGGTCACAACCAGGATTCGCAGCGCGGGATCGTGCTCAATCAGCTTGCGGGTTGCAGCGATGCCGTCCAGGCGTGGCATTCGGATGTCCATCAGCACAAGGTCAGGACGGTCGCGCCGCACCGCGACCAGAGCGTCCTCACCGTCGGCCGCCTCCCCCACGACCTCGATGTCGGCCTGCCCTTCGAGGATCAGCCGGAGACCCGCACGCACCATGGCCTGGTCGTCGGCCACCAAGACCCGGATCACGTTGGCTCGTAGGGAAGGCGTGCGAAGACACGAAAGCCTCCACCCGAGCGGGCACCGGCTTCGAAGTGGCCGCCGAAAAGGCTGACTCGCTCCCGCATCCCGATCAACCCGTGGCCTCCCAGGAGGGACCCATCAGCGGACGGCCCCCGCCCATCGTCCTCCACGGTCACTTCCACGGCTGCACCGTCGCATCGCACAGTGAGCCCGACATGCGCTGCGCCCGCGTGCTTGAGAACGTTGGTCAGCGCTTCCTGGGCGATGCGGTAGGCGGACAGGTCAACTCCAGGCGGAATTCCATCCTGTGTGCAGCTTTCGTCGACGTCGATGGCGAGGCCTGCTTCTCGCATCTGGGCAACCAACAGGTTGAGGTGGCAGAGACTGGGCTGCGGGGACAGCTCGTCTTCCTGGCCAGGCTGGCGCAGCATCGACACCAGGCGGCGCAGCTCGGACATCGCGCTGCGTCCCGCCGCCTCGACCGAGAGTAGTGGCGTCCGGGCTTTCTCCGGCTCCCGGTCCAGTGCTTGGCGGGCGGCGCCGGCCTGTAACACCATCAGGCTCACGCTGTGGGCCACGATGTCGTGAAGCTCGCGCGCGATTCGGGCTCGCTCATCGGTGACCGCGGCCTGAATCTGCTCCTCCCGCTGTGCCTCCAGCTCGGCGGTGCGAGCCTCGAGGCGGTCGCCGCGCAGCTCGCGGTAGCGAAGCGTCTTGCCGAGCGCCCATGAGATCGCGTAGAAGACCCACTCCCCGAAAGCCTGGTTGAGGGCGCCCGGGAGGAGCGGACCGTACCCGATCAGCTGAAAGGCAACGATCATCGCGGCGCCCGCGTAGGCCCTGCGGCCGGTGGTGTGGGCAGCGGTCGAATAGACGATGAAGACCTGCGAGAGGAACGCCTCGAACAGGTTCAAATCCGGGCCCTTCCCGAAGAAGTGGTTGAGGATGGGTTTCAATCCGAACAAGCCCATTGCCAGGAGCAGCGCGAGGAGCGGATAGCGAAGCCTGATCGCAAGCCCCACGCTGATCGCGGCCGCAACGGCCGACATCACAAGCTTCGGATCGCTGACCGTCCCTGCCAGGAGCGGTAGCGGCCCGACCCAGATCTCGTACTGCGAGGTCAGGGTGAAGACCAGCACCGGACCGGCCACCGCCGCGATCCGCCACCACCGACGCATTAGCAGGCACTTTAGGTCACGCACTCGGGAGTGCCATCAGCGCCCGGGCTGATCCCAGCTACGTCAAAGCGATGAGTCAGGCGCAACGTACGCCGGCGGGCTGAGAAGTAAATCGGCCCGCTGTCCGACGACTCGGCCAGTACCTCCACCGCACGATCTGTTCATCCCAAATCCTTAGGAGGTGTCCGTCAGACATGAGCAGCAAGTGGATCGGCCGTTCGCCAGCGTTGATAGGGGCCATCTTCCCCGTCTTCGGGTTCATACGCGGAGGTGGCGATGACTCTGCCCCGACCGCGTCCTCTAGCGGTGCGCAGATCGCGACCTACGCGTACCACCATGGACTACCCAACTCCCTCTATT
This sequence comes from Chloroflexota bacterium, assembly GCA_005881825.1. Classification (GTDB taxonomy): domain Bacteria; phylum Chloroflexota; class Dormibacteria; order Dormibacterales; family Dormibacteraceae; genus CF-28. The sequence continues at coordinate 5,316 of VBEO01000070.1, forward strand.
ACGTCGAGCTCGGGGCTTTCCTGGCGCTGATGGTCTTCAGCATCGTCCTCTATTCACGTTTGCGCTCCGCAGAGCCTCGGGGCGCGATCGGCGCCATTGTCATGGTGGCCGCTTCCGTGGTATCGGTCGCCATCAAGCTCGGCAGCTTCCCCGCGGTCTACGCGCTCTACTCGAGCTCGGTGCAGCTGGATCCCGGCGTCGCCCGCGCGCTCTGGGTGCTCGGTGAGTTCGCATTCACTGTCTCCATGCTCGTGCAAGCGCTCTCGTTGGGCGCTGTCGCGGCGTCCGGCCTCCTCTACGCCGGAATTCCGCGCTGGCTGGCGGGAACCGCGGGTGTGATCGCTGTGGCAATGGTCCCGGCCTTTATCCTGGGGGGCAACTTCCCGGTGGCCCCAACGCTCGCATGGTTCCTATGGTTGGCGGTGGCGAGCGTGACCCTCTTCGCGCAAGGGCCACGCACTGATAGCGAAAGTCAGCCTTCGGCGAGAGCGATGGCGGCCGGCGCGGTCTGAGACTCGCCGTGCAGTGGGCGCAACAAACGCGCGACTTCACGATCCGGCCCGGAGACCCCCTGCGGGACGAGTTCATCGAACGGCTTAAAGGCGACGACGGCTGCGCGTTCACGGATAAGCAATGGACATGCTTCGGGGACCACAGACTCGCCGCAGCCGTCCTCGAGAACATGGGTTCACCGAAATGGCCGTCATCGTCTTCAACGTCCCGCGGCGCGACTTCAATAGTCGCTTCGCGAGTAGCTGAGCCGCGGCGAGGCCCGTCGGCGTGCCAATGCAGGCGGGGCAAGCCTCGCCCCTACGGATTGGGCCGCTTGGTAGCCCCGGCGAGTCTGGTAGTCCCGGCGGGATTCGAGGCCACACATAAGAAACCGCGAGTGACCTTCCTGTGAACCTTCGGCGCGTCAGCTGCCGAGCACCTCGAGGCCAGCGTGAAAACAGCCAAAGCCAACAGGACCGGCGAAGCCTTCAAGGAACACCAGCGGCGCCTGAGGTGTGATTTAGGCCCTTTCGCTGATGCGGGCCGGCAGACCTCCTCATACGGTCTGAGGCAAATCAACCGAGGAGGTCGGCCATGTCCCGTTCGATCGGTCGCCTATGGCTATTCCTGTTCGTACCGTTTGTGATCCTGGTCCTCTCGTTTATGGCCGGACTCGTCGTCCCGCATCAAGATCGGTGGGGCCACGCCGCCTTCCATCTGATCTATCTGCCAGTCCTTGCCGTCAGCTGTTGGGCGCTTTGGCGTTTCATCGGCGCAGCTCCGACCCGCACTCAGCGGGTGATCGCCGGCCTAATGCTGTTCCTCCAGTCCATCGCGATCTTCGGCCATGCCGGCGAGTTGGTGACGGTGATTCAGAACGGGTTCTTCAACGCCCCCGAGTCGATCTTCAAGGAAAACCCACACATGTTCTTCGCAAAGTTCGCGATCTTGGGGATCATGCTGAGCTTGGTCCTGCTGATCGCCCTCACCATCACGGCTTTCATCCAGCGCCGGTGGGGCCGCAAGGCCTGGCTGCCCGCATCCTGATTTCGAGCGGGACGCTTTGATCGGGACCCTCCGCTCATACGATACCCAGGCGCGATTCGCGCAGGACTGGGACAATCCGCGCATGATCGGAAAGACCCACGCGGTGTGGGCGGTGGGGCCGGTCGTCGTCATCGTCCTGCTCGCTGCGGTGGCCGCTTTGGTGGCCGGGGTCGCGGGCGGCGCGTACTTCGGGACTTCGCCTGCGGTTGTGGCGTCACTGGGCGTGGGGGCAATCGCCACGGCGACCATCGGATATGCGACCACCAGTAGCAATCGTGTTGTCGGGCTGGCCATCGTCGCGGCTGGGTGGTCCGTTGGTCTGTATCTGCTGGTCTTTGGACTGGCGAGGATTGCCTATGGCGAGTGGGGACCGAGCCCGCTTGCCAGCACCCTCGCACACCTCGCGTTCGCTGGGCACGTGCCGCCGCTGACGCTCTTCGTCGTCGCCGGCCTGTTGACGAGGCGCGCCCTCATCGGCGAGCGCCATTCGGGCTGGCCGCTGATCGCGTCGGTGGGGCTCGCGGCCATCCTATTCGTGGCCATCTTCACACTCGCGAATCCAGGGGCTCCGTTCGCGGGCGTGAGGCCGGTGTTCCAGGTGCCGTATCCGATCCTGGTCGGGGGCTTGGTCGTGAACAACATGTGGCTCGCCACGCTACTTCTGCCGCCGGTGCTCTTGATCTGGGCGCGACGTGAGGCCCGCGGACATGGGGACCGGCGGCGACTTGCCACAGCCGCGATCGCATCTCTGGTACCGGTCTGCCAGTTGCTGCTTTGCACGCTGCTGGGCTTGGCCGTCGACGCCAGCGGAATCACTCACCAAGGTGGGGCGACGCTCTTGATCGCGGGTCTGGGCGCCGCCTGGCCGCTGACCGGAGTGGGCTTCGGCCTGGCGGTCCGCGGACCGAGCTTGCAGTACACCGTCAGCTCAGGAGTGCTGGCGCGGGCCGCATCGCTCGTGCTCGGGGTGATGACCGCGATGATCGCGATCTGCGCCGGGCTGCTCATCAGCCTCGGTCGCGGCTTTGGGACCACATTCGTCATTGCGGTGGCGGTTGTGGTGGTCGCGCTGGCACTTCGGCCGCTTGCGGTGCGCGTCCTGGCGGCCCTCGTCGGCGAGCCCGCGGCACCGATCCGGTCCAACGGACATAGCTTCAGTCCGCGGGCCAACGCCCACAATGGGTCGCGACTCTCGCCCCTGACGCAGCGCGAACGTGAGGTGCTTCGCCTCCTCGCCGCCGGCCTGAGCAACGCGGGGATCGCCGCCCAACTCGTCCTGTCGGAGCGAACCATCGACGCTCACCTCAGGTCGGTCTTTGACAAGCTCGACCTGCCTGGCTCGCGGCACGACAACCGGCGAATCCAAGCTGCGGCAGTGTGGGCTCACGAGTCAGGCGAAAGGCATGTCCCGGAGCCCGAATTGACATCCACGCTCGGCTGACTACCGCCCAGCGTCATCAGCCTCGGTAGCGCGGCCCACGGCTCGCGAGGCGCAACTACGTCTGCGCGCTCGTAAGGCAACGATCGCCGATCCCGAGCGCGCTTCTGAAGGCTTAGGTCTCGCTAATGTGGTAGCACCGGCGGGATTCGAGCCCGCGATCTCAGCCTGGCCCGGGCGCGCGCAGGGCGCTTTAGACAGGTCGCCCTCTCAAGGCTGAGTGGTAGCCCCGGCGGGATTCGAACCCGCGATCTCAGCCTTGAGAGGGCTGCGTCCTGGTCCACTAGACGACGGGGCCACGCTCCAAAAGTGGGCGGCGCTGGTTTCGAACCAGCGACCTCTTGCGTGTGAAGCAAGCGCTCTCCCGCTGAGCTAGCCGCCCGCGACCGCGGACCATTCTACCCAGGGCAGTCCGCTCCCCCGAACCCACCAAGCGCTCCCAGGCTTGATACCGACTAACCCCCAAAACCCCTCCACGGCGCGCACGCGACTTGACATCGCCTCACCCCCCGGCAATAGTTCTTCCCGGAGTAGTGGGTCGGCCACCGAACGTGTGGCCGCGTCTCTCGCCGGCGCACTCTCGCCCCGGAGCAACCCGGGAAGAGGGCGAGGGAAGGAGCCACAGACGCTTAACGAATCCGGCGCTGTGGCCCCGAACAAACCTAAGAAGGGGGTTCAAATGACCGGGATTCGGTTTAAGTCCCTCGTCGTCACCGTTGCCGCGGCCTTCGTGGCCATGGCCTGCGGGACGAACGGCGGGCCCGGCACCGGGGGCGAAGAGCTCGCGCCCGACCAGACGCTCACTTTCCCGATTCAGGACGACGTCCAGACCCTGGATCCGGGCCACGTGCAGTCGGGCGAGGACATCGCGTTCACGACCGAGATGTTCGCCGGGCTCTATGGCCTGGACAACAGCAACAAGATCATCAATTTGATCGCGACCGGCCCGCCCGACGTTTCGTCGGACGGCAAAACCTACACGTTCCACATGCGGAAGGACGCCAAGTTCTGGAACGGCGACCCCATCAAGTCGGCGGACGTCCTCTACTCGTGGAACCGGGCCGCCGCCCTCAACGACGCCTACGCCACCGTCTTCCAGCCGGTCGTCGGCTTCGACGACACCTCCAACGGCAAGACCAAGGCGATGTCGGGGCTCAGCGCGCCCGATGATTACACAATCAAGGCGCAGCTCACCGACGCGGCCGGTTACTGGCTGAGCGAGCTCGCCATCTGGACCGCAGCCATCGTCAGCCAGAAGGCCATCACCGCCGGCGGTGAGGACTCCTGGTGGACCAAGCCCGACACCGCCGTGGGTGCCGGACCCTTCAAGATGACCGAGCGCACCGCCAAGGCGTCGATGGCCTTCCAGCCCGTCGCCAACTGGTGGGGCGGTTCGACAGGGGCCCTCAAGAACATAAAGGTGGAGGTGGGTGTCGATCAGGCCTCGCAGGTCAAGAAGTACGAGGCCAGCGGCTACGACCTTGTCGGTATGGCCAACCAGCCGCCCAGCCCGGACGATATCCTCCGCTACAAGAGCGACCCGACCAAGCAGAAGGATGAGAACATCTACCCCTCCGCTCGGTCGACCTGGGTCAACTTCAACTTCACGGGCAACAGCCCCTTCGCCCCCAAGGCCGGCATCACCCCGGGCAACCCGACCGCGGGCCTGGGCCAGGATGACGGCAAGAAGGGCCGCAACGCTTTCAGCCTCTCGATCGACCGCGACGCCATGGTTGACGTGGCGTGCTCCAAGGGCGCGACCTGCACCAAGGCCACGGGCGGCCTGATTGCGAAGGGTCTGAAGGGCTATGTGGGGGATGGCAAAGACCCCAACGCAGTGTTCAACGCTTCGACCGCTAAGTCCGACTACACGGCCTGGGACCCCAACGGAAGCAAGATCAAAGGTCTCCAGTACCGCTTCAACGCCTCGGCCACCAACACCAAGATCGCCCAGAACCTGCAGTCGCAGTGGAAGGCGAACCTGGGCATCAACATCGACCTGGCGCCATCGGACTTCCCGACCCTGATCGCGGACCGCAACGCCAAGAAGACCAATCTTTCGCGCGGCTCCTGGGGCGCCGACTACGACCATCCGCAGGACTGGTTCGACAACCTGTGGACGTGTGAGGCGGCCAAGCCCGGCCACGGCGGCACCGAGGGCTACTGCAACCCGGCCATGGACAAGAACCTGAAGACGGCAAACGCGGAGTCGATCGACAAGGCCCTCCCGCTCTACCAGCAGGCCGGCCAGACCCTGATCGACGACAACGTCGACGCCGTCCTCTTCTACGGCACCCAGACTTACTTCACCCACTCCTACGTCAAGGGCGCCGGCTTCAACAGCCTTTACGACTTCAACTGGCAGGGGATCCGGATCCTCAAGCACTAGACCTCCGGCATTTCCGGCTTATGATTGGGGGGCCCGTTCAAGAAACGGGCCCCCTATCCGTTAAGAGAGGTCATAGTGGTTAGATGACACGGGGTACCCTGATCTATATCGGGCAGCGGCTGCTGCTCATCACGCTGACGGCGCTCATCGTCTCCTCCGTGGTCTTCATCGGGGTGCACCAGCTCCCCGGCAACGCCTTCCTCACGGAGCGCCGGACGAATGCCGCGGCACAGGCCGCGCTGCTGCACCACTACGGCCTCGATCTGCCCTGGCCGGTGCAGTACGTCAACTGGCTGACCGGCGTGCTGCACGGCGACCTCGGCGAGTCGCTGGTCAACCGCGGCGTGCGCATCACGCCGCTGGTGCTGCGCGAAGCCGCCACCAGCGCCACCCTCGGCTTCTGGGCGATGGTCTTCACGGTCACGCTGGGGATGTCCCTGGGCATCGTGGCCGCGGTCAAGCAGAACACGCTCCTCGACTACGTGGCCTCCTTCTGCGCCGTGATCGGCTACAGCATGCCCAGCTTCGTGACCGCCACCTTCCTGGTCCTGCTCACGGTCACCGGCTTCTATGCCTGGACCGGCGGCACCATCTACGAGAACATCGGCTGGGGCAAGCCAGAACAGATACCGGTACCGGCGATCTCGCTCGGGCTCTTACCCAGCGCCATCATCTTTCGCTTGACGCGCGCAAGCATGCTGGAGGTGATCCGGCAGGACTACGTGCGCACCGCTTGGGCCAAGGGACTGCGCTCGCGCATCGTAGTCATCCGGCACGCGCTGCGTAACGCGCTCATCCCGGTCGTCACCATCCTGGGCCCGATCACCACCAGCGTGATCACGGGATCGATCGTGATCGAGTACATATTCGGGATCCCCGGGTTGGGCAAGGAATTCATCAACAGCATCGCCAACCGGGACTACAACATCGTGATCGGAGTCTTCACCTTCTACGCGATACTGGTTGGCCTGGCCAACCTCCTCGTCGATCTCGTCTACCCCATGATTGACCCGAGGATCCGTTACTGATGGCTACTGCACCAAGCACTTTCGAACCGGGTCCCGACTCTTTCGTCGCCACCGACACCTATGAGGTCGGCGAGAGGATGTCAGCCTGGGAGGACACCTGGCGCCGCCTTCGCCGCAACAAGCTGGCGCTGGTGGGCATGGCGATCATCGTGATCCTGGTGATCACCGCCATCGTCTCCAGCTTCTGGACCCCCTACGATGTCTGGCGGCAGTCTCTGGGTCCGACCTACCAGGGCCCCACCGGCAAGCATCCCTTCGGCCTCGACGACTCCGGACGCGACATCCTGAGCCGGCTCATGGGCGGGGCGCAGGTCTCCATGGTGGTGGGTGTCGGCACCGCGACCCTGAGCTCCATCATCGGCATCATGCTGGGATTGCTGGCGGGCTTCTACCGCGGTTGGGTGGACACCCTGGTCTCGCTGCTGATCAACGTCTTCTACGGCCTGCCCGACCTGCTCATCGTGCTGCTGATCGTGGCCGTGACGCAGCAGCGTGGGCTCGGCAACATCATCCTGGCCATCTCATTGACGGCCTGGCTGGGCATGGCCCGTCTGGTGCGCGGTCAGACCTTGAGCCTGCGCGAGCGGGAGTTCGTCGAGGCCGCGCGTTCGGTGGGCACTCGGGACCGGTGGATCCTGGTCCGCCACATCTTCCCCAACGCCCTGGGGCCGATCATCGTGCAGGCGACCTTCGTGATCCCGGCGGCCATCCTCTTCGAGGCCTTCCTGAGCTACCTGGGGTTCGGCGTCAAGCCACCCACGCCATCCTGGGGCGCCATGGCATCTGACGGTTTCCGTTCGCTCCAGTACGCTCCGCATATCATCCTGATACCGGCTGCGGCGCTCTGCATCACGCTGATGGCCTTCAACTTCATGGGGGATGGCCTGAGAGACGCCCTCGACCCGCGCATGCGGAGGTAAACGGCCAACTGGAACCCCTGCTGCGGGTTGAAGACCTGAGGACCCACTTTTTCACCTCAGGTGGAGTCGTCAAGGCCGTCGACGGCGTCAGCTTCGTGGTCAACAAAGGCGAGACGCTGGGCATCGTCGGCGAGTCCGGGTGCGGCAAATCGGTGACCGCGCTTTCGGTGCTGCGCCTGATCCCCGAGCCGGGCAGGATCGTCTCCGGCCACATCTGGTTCAAGGACAGGGACGTCGCCAGCTACTCGCGCGAGGAGTTGCGCGAGTACCGAGGCAACGACGTCTCGATGATCTTCCAGGACCCCATGACCTCCCTAAACCCGGTGCTGCGAGTCGGGTTCCAGATCAAGGAGGCGATGGTCGCCCACGAGCGCTTCGACAACAAGACCGCGGACGAGCGGGTGGTGCCGATGCTGCAGAAGGTGCGCATATCCGACCCCAAGGAACGCGCGAAGAACTACCCGCACCAGTTCTCAGGCGGCATGCGCCAGCGCGCGATGATCGCCATGGGCCTCTCCAACGAGCCCGACCTGCTGATCGCCGACGAGCCCACCACCGCCCTCGACGTCACCGTCCAGGCCCAGATCATCGAGCTGCTGCGCGATCTCAACCGCGACATGGGCACGGCTGTGGTCCTGATCACGCACAACCTGGCCGTGGTGGCCAGCCTGTGCACCCGCGTCATCGTCATGTACGCGGGGCGGATCGTGGAGTCGGGACCGACGCGCCAGATCTTCAACAGTCCGCAGCACCCCTACACCTGGTCCCTCCTGCAGTCGATCCCGCGCATCGACTCGACGCAGCACGACAAGCTGCTGACCATCGCGGGGCTGCCGCCCGACCTCAGCAACCCGCCACCGGGCTGCCTGTTCCATCCCCGCTGCCGCTTCCGTGTCGACCGCTGCTCAAAGGAGGAGCCGCCGCTGGAAGAGGTGGGACCGGAGCAGGCGGCGCGTTGCTGGGTGCTGATGAAGAACGCCCTGGCCGGCGCGGAGCCGGTCCGGTGAGCGCTCGGGGATGAGCGCCCAGGATTCGCATGTCAAGCAGTCGCCGGCATACGAGATGGCGCTGGTCCGCGTCGAGGACGTGGTCAAGCACTTCCCGATCGGCACCGGCCTCTTCGGCGGGCAGGCGGTGCGTGCGGTCGACGGCGTCAGCTTCGAGGTCCGCAGCGGCGAGACGCTCGGGTTGGTCGGCGAGTCGGGCTGCGGCAAATCCACGCTGGGGCGCGTCATCGCGCAGCTCCAGCCGGCCACCGCCGGGCATGTTTTCTTTCGCGACACCGACCTGGTGCGGCTGCACGGCGAGAAGCTGCGCCGCATGCGGCAGCAGATGCAGATGATCTTCCAGGACCCCTATGCGTCATTGAACCCGCGCATGACCGTGGGGGACATCATCGGCGAGCCGCTGCAGAACTTCGGCATCGCCCGCGGCAAAGAGCGCGAGCGGCGCATCAACGAGGTCATGCGCACCTGTGGGCTCAACCCCAACTTCATCCGCCGGTACCCGCACGAGTTCTCGGGTGGCCAGCGCCAGCGCATCGGCATCGCCCGCGCGCTGGTCCTCAATCCCACCTTCATCGTCGCCGACGAGCCCATCTCAGCCCTCGACGTTTCGATCCAGGCCCAGATCGTGAACCTGCTGGAGGATCTCCAGGACCGGTTCAAGCTGACCTATCTCTTCATCGCGCACGACCTCTCGGTGGTGCGCCACCTGAGCGACCGGGTGGCCGTGATGTACCTGGGCAAGATCGTGGAGATCGCGGACTCCAAGGAGATCTACCTCAACCCGCTCCACCCCTACACCAAGGCGCTCCTGTCGTCGATCCCGATCCCCGACCCCGACCTCGAGGCCCAGCGCGAGCCGATCCTGCTCAAGGGCGAGATCCCCTCGCCGGTCAACCCGCCCACCGGCTGCCGCTTCCACACCCGCTGTCCGATCGCCCAGTTCCCCAAGTGCTCCGAGGAGGAGCCACCCCTGGAGGAGAAAGCGGCCGGCCACCGGGCCGCCTGCCACTTCGCCGGCCAGCTCTAACCCCGTAGGGGCGCCGGGAGGGGCAAGCCCCTCCCCTACGCGGAAGGGCGAGGCTTGCCTCGCCCTGGGAGGGGGCAAGCCCCTCCCCTACGCCGGGTTCTTAACAGCCCCTTCTCCCTTTCGCCGCCGGCTGCGCTTATGCTCCGGCGACTCAATGGATGTCCATCAGATGTTTTGCTGGCTGCTCCATCGCAAAACGCGTGAGCTGCTGGTCCCGGGCATCCTCCCCTTCGGCCTCGACGCCGTGGTCTTCTGCTGGCGCTGCGACAAGTTCCGCGGCCGCGCGGTCAAAGTCTTCCGCCCGAACCTGGGCCAGGTCTAGAACCCGGACCGACTTTCCTTATAGCCGCGCTGTTCGATAGACTGACAGCGTTATGAAGGACAAACTCCAAGGCAAAGGCGAAGAGCTGAAGGGCCGGGTGACCGGCGACGACAGCGAGAAGTACAAGGGCGAAGCCCGCCAGACCGTGGGCGACGTCAAGGACGCGGGCCGCGAGGTGCGCGACAAGCTGGAAGGTCGCGAGGACCCCGCCTAGACCCTGATGTCCCGCCGGCTCCACCGCGGCTGGGCCGCCGGCCTGGCCGCGGTGCTTGTGTGCCTGGCCAGCCTGGCCTACATCGGCTACACGCTGCGCCAGCTGCCCACGCCCGGCGGCGAGGTGACGGCGCGCTCGATCGCGGTCTACGACCGCAACGGCCAGCTGCTGGCCGAGCGCAACCCCAAGGGCGAGTACCACGTCCCGCTGACGCTGGCCCAGATGGGCAAATACGGGCCCGCCGCCACCCTGGCGGCCGAGGACCGCGGCTTCTACCAGCACGGACCGGTCGACCCCCTGGCCATGACCCGAGCGGCCGCCGCCGACCTGCTCAGCGGCAGCGCCGTGCAGGGTGGCAGCACGATCACCCAGCAGCTGGTCAAGATCCAGCTCGGCGATCCCCAGAAGACGGTCGACCGTAAGGTGCAGGAGATGCTCCTGGCCTGGGCCCTGGAGCACCGCTACTCCAAGGACCAGATCCTGGAGATGTACCTGAACCGGGTCTACTACGGCCACGGCGCCTACGGGCTGGGAGCCGCGGCCAAGGCCTACTTCGGCAAGGACGCCAACGCCGCCGACCTCACCCCCGCGCAGGCTGCCCTGCTAGCCGGCCTCATCCAGGCACCCAACGGCTACAACCCCCAGACGCACTTCAGCCTGGCTCGCGACCGCGAGCTCTACGTGCTGCGCGGCCTGCAGGCCACCGGCGTCCTTAGCCAGGCCCAGGAGCAGAAAGCGGAGGCTGAGCCGGTCGAGCAGGAGCTTCACTTCGACGCCGGCTACCGGCAGGAGAAGGCGCCCCACTTCGTCGACTACGTGATCGCCCGCCTGGAGCAGCAGTTCGGCTCCGCGGCGATCCAGCAGGGCGGCCTGGCCGTCTACACCACCCTCGACGCCGGCCTGCAGGCGGCCGCCGAGAAGGCGGTGGCCGACGGCGTGCGGGCCCTGGCCGGCAAGGGGGTCAACAACGGCGACCTGCTGGCCGTGCGCCCGAGCACCGGCGAGATCCTGGCCTGGGTCGGCTCGGCCGACTACGACAACGCCGCCATCGGCGGTCAGTACGACGTAGTGCTCTCACCGCGCCAGCCCGGCTCCTCGTTCAAGCCCTACACCTACGAAGCAGCCCTCAAGGACCACAAGCTGGCGCTCTGCAGCACGCTCCAGGACCAGCCCACCAACTTCAGCGGCTACCAGCCGGTCGACTTCGACAACCGCTACATGGGCGCGCTGAGCGCCCGCCGCGCGCTGGTGCTCTCGCGCAACATCCCGGCCGTACAGGCCGGCCGCATGGAGGGCATGGACGGCGTGATCAAGCTGGCCCAGGCGGTGGGCGTCCACTCGCCGCTGGAGGCGACGCTGCCAACCGCGATCGGGGCCAGCGAGGTCACGATGCTGGAGCACGTGCAGGGCTACCAGGTCTTCGCCAACCAGGGCGCCAAGGTCCCGCTGGTCGGCATCGCCCGGGTCGGCGACGGTTCCGGGCACGTGATCTTCGAGCAGAAACCAGGCGCCCAGCCCGGCCGCCAGCAGGTGCTGGCTCCGGCCGAGGCGTACCTCATCACCGATACCCTCAAGGACTACTCGAAGCAGTGGGGCCTGGGCTGGAACCGGCCATTTGCCGGCAAGTCAGGGACCTCGGGCGGCAGCCAGGCGGGGGTACATCCCGACTCCTGGATGCTGGCCTACAGCCCGGACATCGTGGTCGGGGCCTGGGCCGGCAACACCGGCCAGAACGGTCGCGGTCAGCCGACCAGCGCCTTCGGGACCGACGTGGGGAGCACGATCTCGGCCGAGTTCCTGAACGCCCTGCCGGCGGGGTACAGCCGCTGGTACAGCCAGCCCTCAGGACTGGTCAAGACCAGGTCGGGCGAGCTGGCGCTGCCGGGCACCGAGTCGCTGTGCGGCGGCGCCTCGGGCGGTGAAGGTCAGGACCAGGGGCAGGCGGGCGGCGCGGCCAAGCCAAAAAAGAAGTGAGGTTTCTTGGTGACTCTTAACAGCCTCCCGGTCTAGGGTTCACCCTCCGGGCGTGGGCCCGGGCGTCCGTCACGTCCGTCAGCGACCAAGGAAGGGAGGGGAGTCTCGTGAAGAGACTGTTGATTGCAGGTGTTCTGCTCGTGGGTGCGCTCGGCACCCAGGTGAGCCAAGCCGGAGCCGCCGAGTATTTCTGCGACTGGGATCCGCCGGTGCTGCTGGTCACGCCGGCCGGGCACGTCGAGCCGGTGTACGTGAGCGTTTGGACCTCGTCTGTGCTCAACATCGGCCTGCCGGTCGAGTCGTACACGGCGACGCGCGCCTATGACTCCGCCGGCCATCCGGTGACGAAGTTCGACGTCGCGGTCTGGGTGCCCAGCGGACTGTTGTTCAACTTCACGACCCTGGACGTGGTCAGCACCGGCCTCCTGGGCGGCGGCCAGCGGCTGGCCAGCGCCTATGGGACCAGCGGGCACACCACCCACCTGCGCTTCACGGTCAACCAGCCCTAAAGGGAACGCGCGCGTGAGCTCGAGGCGGCGGCTGGAGGCATACCGCCTCACGGTCGTGGGGCTGGCGGCCGTCCTCCTGGTGACGCGGCTGGGCGGGGTCGACCACACAGTGGTCGACCCCGTGATCGTGACCACGCTGCTGTTGGCGGGCATCCTGGCTATCCAGTTCCCGCTCAGCATCGGAGCCAATCACAAGCTGGCCATGGACACGGCCGCCCTCTTCGCGGCCGCCCTCCTCCTCCCCACGCCGGCGGCCCTCCTGGTGGCGGCTGGCGCCACCACCGCGGGCTGGGCGGTGTCCGCCCTGCGCAAGGTCGCGCTCAGCCCGGTCAAGCCGCGGCTGGCGGTGGTGCTGCCGGGCATCCTCTTCAACGGCGCCCAAAACACGCTCAGCGTGGGCGCCGCCGGCGGCATCCGCGACTTGGTGCAGGGGCCGGGGCCCCTGGCGCTGCACAACCCGAACACGGTCTGGGTGATCCCGCTGATGGCGATTGCCATGTACGCGGTGAACTCGGGCCTGGTGGCGATCGCCGTGGGGCTGCACTCGGGTCGCAACCCGCTGCAGCTCCTGGTTTCGACCCGGCAGGTGGCGGCGCTGCAGTATGCGGGCCTTTTCCTGATCGGCGTGATCGCCGCCGCCGGCACCGCCACCTACCCCTGGGTGCCGCTGGTCATGGTGCTGCCGGCGGCCATCATCTACATCTCACTCAAGCGCAGCCTGCAGCTGGCCGAGCAGACCATCCACGCCGTCGAGCGCATGGCCGACGTCGTCGACCGGCGCGATCCCTACACCTACCAGCACTCGATCCGGGTCGCCCAGTACTCGGTCCAGATCGGGCGCCGCCTGGGCCTCAACCCGGACCAGGTCCGGGTGCTGGGCCTGGCGGCGCGGGTGCACGACCTCGGCAAGGTGGGCGTGCCGGACGCCGTGCTCCTGAAGCCCGGGCAGCTGACGCCCGAGGAATGGGCGGAGATGGAGCGACATCCGCAGATCGGATGCGAGATCCTGACCGAGTTCGCCGAGTACGGCCGCATGCGGGAACTGGTCCTCACGCACCACGAGCGCTACGACGGGCAGGGCTACCCCAACCGGGTGGAGGCCCGCCGGCTGCCGCTGATGGCCCAGATCATCCCGGTCGCCGACGCCTTCGACGCCATGACCTCGGCGCGGCCTTACCGCAAGGCCATGAGCCTGGCCGAGGCCGCGGCGATCCTGGAGCGCGGGGCAGGCACCCAGTGGAATCCGGCGGTGGTGGCGGCGGCCGTGGCGGCTCTGCGGCCGGTGGCGAGCCCGCTCAACGTCAAGGCGGTGCCGACCCCGGCCTAGCGGCTAGCCTCTGGCCTGATGGGCCAGGTCGCGCCGTTCCGGTTTCGGCCCCTCACCGTCGCGGACCTGCTGGACGAAGCCTTTCGGATCTACCGGGCCAACTTCCCTGTCCTGGCCGCGATCGCGATCGCGACCTACCTGCCCCAACTGGCGATCCTGCTCGCCAGCGGGACGCAAGACGTCTACACGGCGGCGCTGCAGGCCATGCTGCACCCCGGCACGCCCACCGAAACCGGGACCATCCCCGGCTACAACCCGCTGCGCAGCCTGATCAGCCTCCTCAACTACCCGGTCCAGCTGGGTGTGGCCCCACTCCAGTACGGAGCGCCGGTCCTGGCTGCGACCTGGACGCTGCTCGGCTACCGGGTCAGCCTGGAATCGGCTATCCGCGGGCTGCTCCGCTTTTTCTGGCCGACCGTGCTCACCCTGCTGCTGTACCTGGCCATGAGCTTCACCTTCGTTTGCTTCCCGGTCGCGCTCTGGCTCTTCACGCGCCTGGCGCTGGTGCTGCCGAGCCTCTACGCCGAGCAGGCGGGCGTGGGCCGCGCCCTGGAGCGTTCCTGGGAGCTCACAAGGGGCGCTTTCTGGCGCACCTTCTGGCTGTTCCTGGTCCTGGGCGTGATGCTCTACGTGGTCTCGGTCGTGCTGACGCCGGTCTTCATCGGAACCGCCGCCCTGATCCCAGAGCTGCCGCTGTGGCTGCGCGTCTCCCTGGGGCTGAGCTTCGTCGGGATCTCCTCGGCGATCATCTATCCGCTGTTCGCGATCGGCGCCACCCTGATCTACTTCGACCTCCGGGTGCGGCGGGAGGCGTTCGACCTGGATTTCGCCGCCGGCCGGCTGGCCGCGCGCGCCGCAGGCGGCGGCTGATCCGCACCGCCGCCGCCGCGCTCGCGGCCCTGGCGGCGGTGCTGCTGGCGGCGCCGGCCGCCGCCGCCGCCACCCCTTCCACCGATGCCTCGGCCTACGCCGCGGAGGTGGGACGTGTGCTCGAACAGGTGGTCGCCGGCCAGGCCGCCGCCGCGGCGGCCGAGATGCGCGCCGGGGGGCTCGATTCCAGCGAGCCCGAGATCTACCGCGATCTGAACCAGCAGCCGCCCGACCTCGCCGACGCCGAAGCGCGCCTGCGCGCGCTGCAGGCCGCGCTGGGCGCCCCGGCCACCGGCGGCGACCCCGCCCAGGAGCATGCGCAGATCCAGAAGATCCTCAGCCTGCGACGCTACGCGGGCAACCAGCCCTCGGCCTGGGACCGCTTCTGGAACTGGGTCGGGGATCGGATCGCTGAATTCCTGGACTCGCTAGCCCGGCCGGCCCTGGGTTTCCAGATCCCGACCTGGGTATGGCTGGCCGCCCTGGCCGTTGCCGTGCTCCTGGCCGCGCTCGGAGTGCTGTTGATCGGCGGGTTCGCCCGCTCCTCGCGGCGCCGCCGGCGCGCGGCCGAGCTGGGCCCGGAGCCGGCGCGCATGGTGCGTGAGCGCTTTCGCGAGGCTGACCGCCGGGCCGCGGCCGGCGATTGGGATGGCGCCGTACGCGCGCTGGCCGAGGCGGTCGCCACCCGGCTGAGCGGCGAACCCTGGTGGGCCACCAGCCCGCAGACGCTGCGTGAGCTTTTCCGGCAGGTGGGTTGGTTGGAGGCCCTGAGACCGCTGCTGCTGGCGTTCGAGATGGTGGTCTACGCTCGGCGCAGCATCGACGAGCCCGCCTACCGGGCGGCCGAAGCCGCGGCTGTGCCGGTGCGGGTCCAGCCGCCGCCGGCGGAAGAGGCGGCCGCATGAGGACCCGGCCCTGGCTGATCCTGGTCGCGCTGCTGGCGGTGGCCGGCGTGCTGGTCGCGGCGCGCGGGCTGCAGGGCCAGGACCCCGACTGGCACAGCTCGCGCAGCGACGGCCCCAAGGGCACCTCGGCGCTGGTTCTCTACGCGCAGGCGCTGGGCCGGCCCGTGCAGACCCTGCAGGGCTCGTCTTTCCAGCTGCCGGCGACTTCCACCACGCTCTTCGTCTTCGACCCCTTCACCGAGTACACGGCAGGCGAGGCGGGCCGGCTGAAGGACTGGGTGTCGAGCGGCGGCACCCTGGTCTACGCCGACGACGGCCTGGACAGCCATCTCGGCGACGCCTTCGAGATCGAGAAACGCGGCCTCTCGGTCTCCCGCGGCGTGGCCTCGGCGCCCTATTTCGAGGGCGTCCGCCGGGCCGGTTCGGAGACCGCCGTCAGCCCGCTGCGCCCCACCGCCGGGCAGGCGGTCGCCCTGCGAACCCGCGGCGGGGCGGCGCTGGCCCTGGTGGCGACGCTGGGTTCTGGCCGACTGGTCGCCCTCGCGGACCCGCTCCTGCTCTGCAACGGCTTCATCGGGAACCAGGACAACTGGCGGCTGGCCGCGCTGCTGATCGAGCTTTCGCCGGCGGTGGCGATCGACGAATACCACCACGACTTCGGCCATGCCTCTAGCGCGAACGACTGGTCCCGGCAGCCGCTGGGCATCGCCCTGCTCTGGGGCTTCGCCGCTGTCTTCGTCGGAGTGGCCCTCCGCAACCGGGGATTCGGGCCGCGGCTGCGGCCCTACGCCACCGGCGAGCGCTCCAGCGCCGAGCACGTCTCCGCTGTCGGGCGGCTGCTGCGCCGCTACGGAGGCCGGGGCATGGCCGCGGATCTGGCGCTGGCGGCCACCCGGCGCGCGCTGATCGAGCGGACCGGGATCTCGCGCGATGCGCCGCCGGAGCGGCTGGCCGAGGTGCTGGCGCGCTCCGCGCCCGAGCTGGCGGCCGAGTGGACGGCCGCCGAGCGGGCGGCTCGGGCCGCCGCCGCCTCGGGATCCGACCAGGCTGTGGCGGCCGCGCTCGCCCGCCTGCACGCCCTCGCCCACCCGCGGTTGGGTCCAGCCCCCACAATCCTCCGGTGACCGCCGCCGAGTTCTACGCCAGGTTTCGGGCCGAGGTGGCCAAGGTGCTGGTCGGCCAGGAGGAAGCCGTGCGGCTCTGCGGCCTGGCCCTGACGGTGGGAGGCCACGTCCTCCTGGAAGGGGTGCCCGGAGTGGGCAAGACGCTGCTCGCCAAGACCATCGCCACCGCTCTCGATCTCCAGTTCCGGCGGGTCCAGTTCACGCCTGACCTCCTGCCGGCGGACATCGTGGGCACGTCGATCTACGACCTCCAGTCGCGGGAGTTCCGGACCCGGCAAGGCCCGGTCTTCACCAACATCCTGCTGGCCGACGAGATCAACCGGGCGCCGGCCAAGGTCCAGTCCGCGCTGCTGGAGGCGATGGAGGAGCGCGGCGTGACGCTGGAGGGGACCCAGACCGCGCTGCCGGCGCCCTTCCTGGTCCTGGCCACCCAGAACCCGATCGAGTACGAGGGAACCTACCCGCTGCCGGAGGCCCAGCAGGACCGCTTCCTCTTCAAGGTGAACCTCCCCTATCCCGCCCCCGACCAGGAGACCGAGATGCTCCGCCGCTGGGGTTCGGGGCTGGAGCTGCGCGACCCCCGCGCGGCCGGGGTGACCGCGGTCTTGGGCGCCGCCGACCTGGAAGCCAGCCACCGAGAGGCGGTCGCGGTGACCTTCTCGGACGAGCTCATGGGCTACGTGGTCCAGCTCGCCACGGCCACCCGCCAGGCCCCCGAGCTGATGCTGGGGGCCAGCCCGCGCGGCGAGGTTCTGCTGATGCAGGCGGCCAAGGCCAGCGCCGCGTTCGAGGGCCGCGACTTCGCCACGCCGGACGACGTCAAGGCCGTGGTGGCGCCCACCTTCCGGCACCGCTTGTTGCTGCGGCCGGAGGCCGAGGTGGCCGGTCACACCGCGGACTCGGTCCTCAACGGCGTGCTGGCCTCGGTCACACCGCCACGCTGAGCTTCCTCCCCCGCCGGCGTCTGCTCGCGGCGCTGGTGGGAGGCGCGGTCCTGATCGCGCTGGCCCAGGTCTCCGCCGGGTTCTGGCTGGTGGCCGCGGCCTATCACGCGGCCCTGCTGGTGCTGCTGGTGCGCGACGCCTGGCTGCTGCCGGGCCGGCGGGCCTTCAACGCCTGGCGTGGCGTGCCCCGGCCGCTTTCGCTGGGGGCCGAGCAGACGGTCAACCTGCTGATCCGCTGCCGGGCAGCCGCCGGCCTTTATGCCGAGCTCGCGGACCATGCGCCTCCGGACCTGCGACCGTCGGAGCGGATTCTGCCGGCACGCTTCGACCGGCGCGGCGTGCTCCGGGTCAGCTACCAGCTCCGGCCTCCACACCGGGGTGCCTACGAGATCGGGCCGCTGGACCTGCGCGTCTGGCGGCCGGGCGGCTGGTGGTTGCGCCAGGTCCGGCTCCCAATAGTCGAGCCGGCGCGCGTCTACCCCGACGTGCTGGCCGTGCGCCGCTACCAGCTGACGGTGCGGCGGGGGATGCCCTTCCGGCCCGGCCAGCGGCGGGGCCGGCCACCCGGCGCGGCCACCTCTTTCGCCGGACTCCGTGAGTACCTCCCCGGCGACGACTACCGGCGCATCAACTGGAAGGCCACTGCGCGCAGCGACCGGCCGATCGCCAACGAGCTGGAGGCCGAGCGCGGCCAGCAGCTGCTGATCGTCCTGGAGTGCGGGCGATTGATGACGGCGCCCGCCGGCGACCTCTCCAAGCTCGACCACGCCGTCAACGCAGCACTGCTCCTGGGCTGGACGGCGCAGCAGCACGGCGATCGGGTGGGACTCGTCACCTTCAGCGACGCTGTCCACGGGTTCGTGCCGCCGGGAACTGGTCCGGCCCAGATGACGCGCCTCAACGAGGCGCTCTATGCGGTGCGGCCCGAGTACGTCGAACCGGACTTCAGCGCGCCCTTGTCTTTCTTGGCCGGCCGCATCACCCGCCGCTCCCTGGTCGTGCTGCTGACCGACGTCCTCGACGCCGGCGCCAGCCGCGATCTCCAGACCCAGGCGCTCTGGATGGCGCGGCGGCACCTGGTGCTGGTGGTGGCCATGGCCGACCCGGCGCTGCTGGCGGTCCAGCGGGCGCCGGTCAGCACGCCCGTGGGCGCCTACGAGTGGGCGGCCACCGAGGAGCTGCTGGCGGCGCGCCGCGCCACCTTCGACCAGCTCCAGCGCGGCGGCGTGCTGTGCCTCGACGTCGAGGCCGGCAAGCTGAGGCCCTCCCTGGTGGAGCGCTACCTGGAGATCAAAGAGCGCGGATTGCTATGACCCGCAAAGAGCAGGTAGGAGTAGAGCACCGCTCCGGTGCCCAGTCCGATGGCGACCTTGACCGCGGTCGGCAGGCCCGAGGGTGAGAGGTTGCCCTCGATGAGCCCGGCCACGATGAGCAGCGGTCCCAGGCCCAGCAGCAGCGTGATCGCGCGGCGGCCGGCCAGCATCAGCGCGTCCGAGCGGCTGTAGGGCGCGGGCGCCACGACCGCCCAGCCCAGCATCAGGCCGGCGGCGCCGGCGGCCACCACCACGGACAGCTCCAGGACCCCGTGGCCGATCACGAAATCGAAGAGCTGGCCCTGCACGCCGTAAAGGGCCATCACCCCGAACACCGCGCCTAGCTGGACGCCGTTGCTGATCAGGATGTAGGCCGTCGGCAGCGTGAGCGCGATCCCGAAGATGAAGGCCAGGATCGCCACGTTCAGGTTGTTGGTCATGATCAGCCCGGCCGCGAAGGGCCGGAAGCCCTGTGGGATGTGCGTCCACGTCTGATGCCGCTGGGCATACTGGATGACTTCCGGCGGCACCAGCTGCGGCGCCAGCTCGGGATCGAGCTGCAGGAGCACGTAGGCGATGACCGCGGGTCCCAACAGCAGCACGGCTGACGCGGTCAGGTACCGCCATGACGCGCGGTAGGTCCGTGGAAGCGTCCGCAAGTAGAACTCGGCGACGCGCCCGCGCAGGTCGCCGCGGCTGCCGTAGAGCACGGAGTGACCGCGGCCGACCAGGTCGTTCAGGTAACGGGTGACGTCCTCGGCCGGCCAGTCGCGGTGGGCGAGCGCCAGGTCGGCCGTCGCCCGCCGGTAAAGGCCGGCCAGCTCGACCACCTCGCCCGCCCGCGAGCGGCCCAGGGTGCGGGTGCGCGCGCGCAGGATCAGGTCCTCGAGGCGCGCCCAGTCGCCCCGCCGCTTGAGCACGAACTGGTCGGCGCGCATCGGTTGGGCACCTAGAGTACGTCTCGACTTGAGCGACGACCTGGTCGTCACCACACCCGAGCGGGTCAGCTTCGACTACCAGCTGGCCGGACCCGGCAGCCGCTTTCTGGCCCAGCTCATCGACTTCCCGCTCCAGGTGGTGGCGCTGGCGGCGTCCGTTCTGCTTGGTCTCGGCGTCGGCGCCCTCACCGGCAATGGCCTGCTGGCCGAGGTCCTGGGCGTGATCTTCGGCTTCCTGACGATCTGGGGCTACTACCCCGTGATCGAGACGCTGTGGGGGGGCCAGACGCTTGGCAAGCACATCTTCGGGCTGCGCGTGGTGGGCGATCGGGGCGAGCCCATCAACTGGGTGCAGGCGCTGCTCCGCAACCTGGTCCGGCTGGTGGACTTCATGCCGGGCCTGTACGGCATCGGACTGGTCGTGCTCTTCCTGAACGGCCGCGGCAAGCGCCTGGGCGACCTGGCGGCCGGGACGGTGGTCGTGCGCGAGAGTCCGCCAGCTGGACCCTGAGCTGCGCGCTTTCCTGGAAGCCTACGCAGTGCGCCGGCCCCGACTCGAGGAATGGCGGCGAGCGCAGCTCGCCCAGCGCGCCGCGCCGGCGCTGGGCCGGCTTCTGCCCGACCTGACCGCCGCTTCGGGACCCCAGGCTGCGCTCGATCGCCTGGCGGACCTGGTGGCCGCCGACGCCGGATGACGGCTGACCCCATGATGTAGGCATGGCAGCAGTAAGCAAGGCGGAGACAAACTGGAAGGGCGGGCTGGCCGACGGGCAGGGTCGCGTCCACGTGGCCAGCGGAGCCTTCGACGATTTCGAAGTCAGCTGGGGCGCGCGCGCCGAGCGCCGGGCCGGGGCGACGAGTCCCGAGGAATTGCTGGCGGCCGCTCACGCCGCCTGCTTCTCGATGGCGCTCTCCCACGCCCTCGGGCAGGAAGGCCTTCCACCCCAGGAGCTGGACGTCAGCGCCGAGGTCAGCTTTCAGCCCGGGGAGGGCATCACCGGCATCGAGCTGAACGTCCGGGGCAAGGTGCCGGGTGTGGACGCAGACGGCTTCCGCAAAGCCGCCGAGGGCGCCAAGGAAGGCTGCCCGGTCTCCAAAGCGCTGGCCGGCACCGAGATCAGGCTGGGAAGCGCCGAGCTGGCATAGGCGGCCGTCCGGCTGGAGCCGCCGGGGAGATTCGAACTCCCGGCCGGCCGCTTACAAGGCGGCTGCTCTGCCAGGCTGAGCTACGGCGGCGATCCCCCATCTTGACTCAATGCCCGGCGGCCAGCCAGGCTCCGAAGAGCACGACCGCGCTGAAGATCACGTAGCGCACGTAACGCACGGCGCGGGCGTTGGGCTGCGTGGCCCCGGGCTGGGGCGTCAACAGCAGGCGCGCCAGCCACGGCCTCGGCCAGCGCGTCACCACCAGTGAGGCCAGGCCCAGCACCACCAGCGCGAGGCCCTCGCCCTGCCGCACCGTCACCGGGCCATTGTGCGCAGGGTTGCAGTGAACAGTTCCGGCGCCGGCTCCTCAGCGCCTGAGGCTGGGCGGGGCAAGCCCCGCCCCTACGATTAGAGCGGTGGACACCCTCCAGGCCTTCGCCGACCTGGTCAGCCGGCCCGATGCCGAGATCGACCTCACCCGCACCGCCGCCATGATCGGCCTGCGCGAGTACCCCGATCTCGACGTGGACGCCGTCGCCGAGGGACTGGACGCCATGGCCGTGGGCGTCCGTGACCTGGCCGGCCTGCGCACACGGCTCTTCGCCGACCTCGGCTTCTCGGGCGAGAACCTGGCTTACTACCACCCCGACAACTCCTTCCTGCACAGGGTCGTGGAGCGCCGGCGCGGGATCCCGATAACGCTCTCGGTGCTGGCGATCGAGGTCGGCCGGCGGGCGGGCATCGACCTGGAGGGGATCGGCATGCCCGGTCACTTCCTGGTCCGCGAGCCGAGCTCGGGAGCCTACATCGACGCCTTCCACGGCGGCGTGCTGCTCGACGAGCAGGCCTGCGAGCTGCTCTTCCGCGCTGCCACGGGAGCCGGCCCCGAGGTCCCCTTCAGCGCCGCCCTGCTGCCGGTCGTCAGCCGCGCCCAGATCCTGGGCCGGATGCTGAACAACCTGGGCCTGGTCTACCGGGTCAACTCCGACGCATCCGGGCTGGAATGGACGCTGCGCCTGCGGCTGGCGCTGCCCGAAGTCACCGGCCAGGACATCATCGAGCTGGCTGAGGCCGTCGCGGCCCAGGGCCGCGCCCGCGACGCCGTCCGCGAGCTCGAGGCCTGGGCGACGGTGAGCCCCGACCTGGCGACCCCGCTCAAGCTCACGGCGCGGGGCCTGCTGGCGCGGCTGAACTGACATTTCGTAGCCAAACCACCTTCACAAGACTTAACCAACCCCTAATTCCCTAAGCAAAGCCCCGGCTTAGGCTGCCGTTCGGGGGGAAGTAGAGTCGCTACTGATGTAGTCGAAGGCGGGGAGAGGAGCAGGACTCGGGCACGGCTCGAGGCCGCCACCCTCAACGCCCTCCACGAGCTCGCGATCGCCAGCGGCACGCGCGGCGTGCGCTCGGTGGCGAGGCTCGCGGTCGATCACGCGCGAGCGCTGCTCAAGGTCGACGGTTCCGTGATCTTCTCCTGGGACCCGGACGGGCACCTGTTGGTGCCGGTCGCCGAGACCGACTCCCCGGTCCCCGAGCCCTCCATCGCGCCCGGCGCGGGCGCCATCGGCCTGGCCTTCGAGAGTGGGTTGCCGGTGGTCGTGGAGGACTACCAGCATTGGGACCAGGCCGTGCCGGTTTCCCGGTCTCGCGGCATGGTCTCGGCGCTGGCGGTGCCGCTGATCGCGGGTGACCAGCCGGTGGGCGCCCTCGGCGTCTGGACGTACCAGACGCGCGCCTTCCCGGCCGAGGAGGAGCAGCTCCTGACGCTCTTCGCGGCCCAGGTGGCCCCCGCCCTGGAGGCCGCCAAGCTGGCGCAGCAGCGCGAGGACCAGGCCCGCATCTTCGAGGCCCTGCACGAGATGGGCGCCGCCACCGGCGGCATGCGCGAGGCCGCGGACCTGGCGGCGCTCTGCGTGCAGCGCACCTGCGCGCTCCTCAAGGCCGATTCGGGCGTCCTGCTCTGGTGGGACGAGGAGAGCGACCTCCTGCGGGCGCTGGCCGAGAACGACCCCGGCGACCGCCCGGCGACCGTGGTCAGGCCCGGCGAGGATGCGGCCGGCATGGCCTTTCGCTGGGCGGAGCCGGTCCTGGTCAGCGACTACCAGTCCTGGGATCACGCGACCCCGGCCCTGCGCGAGCGCGGGTTCCGAAGCATGGTTCACGTGCCACTGATGGTCCGGGACCGGCCGGTGGGCACGCTGGGGGTCCACTCTCGGGAGCCGCACCAGTTCGGGCACGAGGACGCCGAGATCTTGGGTCTGGTGGCCGCGCAGATCGCGCCCGCCCTGGACGCGGCCGGCCTGCTGGAGGCGAGTGAAGGCCAGGTCCGCGAGCTGCGCACGCTGCACGACCTGGCCGTGGCCGCCGGCGGCGTCCTCGACACCTCGCGGCTGGCCCGGCTGGTGGTCAAGGAAGCCTGCAACCTGCTCGGTGTGGAGCGCTCGGTGCTGCGGGTCTGGGAGCCACGGGACCAGGTCCTGGTGCCCCTGGCCGACAGCGGCGCTCCCGACCAGGCGGCCGTTCCCGGCGGCTCACTCAAGGCGGGCGAGGGCCTCGCCGGCAGCGTCTTCGAGGCCGGCCGCGCCGTCGGCGTCGAGGACTACCCGCGCTGGCCGGACTCCAGCGAATGGGGCCGCCGCGAGGGCTTTGCCAGCGCGCTCATGGTCCCGCTGGTCTCCCACCAGCGGCCCGTGGGCACCCTGGGCGCTTTCAGCCTCCAGCGCCGCAAGTTCTCAGACCGCGACCTCCGGGTCCTCTCCCTGCTGGCGTCCCAAGTGGCGCCCGCCCTGGAGGCCGCCCGGCTGGCCGAGGCCGCCCAGGACCGCGCGCGCATCTTCAGCCTCCTGCACGAGATCGCGGTCACGGCCGGCGGCGTCCTGGAGCCCGCCAAGCTGGCCGCCCTGCTGGCGGACACGACGCGGGAGCTGATGGACGTCGAGCGGGTCACAGTCACCCTGTACGACCAGGACAGCGAGCTGCTGACGGTCATGGCGGATACCGAGGGCAGCGCCGACGTGCCGCCGCCGGTGCGCCCGGGCATCGGCACGGCCGGCGTGGCTTTCATGCGCCGCGAGCGGGTCATAGTCGACGACTACCAGACCTGGGACCAGGGCGTCTTCTGGGCCCGAGAGCGCGGCTACCGGAGCTCGGTGGCGGTGCCACTCCTGGCACGCGATCGGGCCATCGGGACGGTCGCCGCCATGAGCCGCCAGCCCCGGCGCTTCGGCGAGGACGAGGTCAAGCTGCTCTCCCTGCTGGTGGCCCAGATCGCGCCGGCCATCCAGGGAGCCCGCCTCCACGCCGACCTGGCCGCCAGTGAACGCGCCCTGCGCGCGATCTACGACACGGCGCCCGTGATCATCGCCCGCAGCGAGCTGGACGGGCGGATGACCTGGATGAACCGGGCCGGCCGTGAGCTCCTCGGGTACTCCGACGCCGAGCTGCGCGGCCTCGGACCACGCGGTCTCATCGACCCCCACGACCTCCACCTCGACAATGAGCTTTTCAACCGGCTGCGCGCCGGCGAGATCGACCGCTACCGCCTGGAGCGGCGCTATTTGAAGAAGGACGGCACCCGCTTCTGGGGCGACGTCACCATCAGCCTGGTCCGCGACTCCGACGGCGAACCGGAGTTCTACTACTCGATGGTCGAGGACATCACCGAGCGCAAGCAGGCCGAGGCCGCGCGCCAGGAGAGCGAGGGTCGCTTCAGCGCCGTCTTCGACCGGGCCGCCATCGGCATCGCCCGCCTCGGCCTGGACGGCCGCATCATCGAGGCCAACCCGGCTCTGGAGGCCATGCTCGGGCGCACCGAGAACCGCTTGGTGGGCGCCGAGCTCATGAGCCTGGTGCACCGCGACGACCGCGACCATCGGGCCCTGCGCGCGCTGGCCCGCGGTGAGACGGCCGAATACCAGGCCGAGCTCCGGTACTCGCGCGCCGGCGAGCACGTGTGGGGCAACACCATCGCCTCGGCCGTGCGCGGTCCCTCGAGCGAGCCGCTCTTCTTGATCGCGATGGTGGAGGACATCACGCTGCGCAAGGTCCATGAGGCCGCCCTCGAGCACCGCGCGCTGCACGATCCCCTGACCGATCTGCCCAACCGCAGCCTCCTCCACGACCGGCTCCAGCTCGCCATCCGCGCCGCCCGGCGCGACAGCGAGGTGGGTGCGCTGCTGGTGATGGACCTCGACGGCTTCAAAGCCGTCAACGACGCCCACGGCCACGCGGCCGGCGACCGCCTTCTGCAGCTGGTGGCCGCACGCCTGCAGGGCGAGCTTCGCTCCTCCGACACGGTGGCCCGGCTGGGTGGTGACGAGTTCGCGGTCGTCCTGCCCGACGTGGGCGGCCCGGAGGGGGCGCAGAGCGGCGCCGACAAGCTGATCGCGGCACTCCGGCGCCCATTCCGAGTCGAAGGTCACCAGGTTCGGGTCTCGGCCAGCATCGGGATCGCGCTCTTCCCCGGCGACGGCGACGATGGCGATCTGCTGATGCGGATGGCGGACACCGCCATGTACGCCGCCAAGCGCTCGGGCGGGGGCTGCCGGGCGTACGAGAAAGAGCCGGCATAGCTTCTAGCTGAAGGTGGGGCGGACGCCCGGCGCCTTGGCAAGGCCGGGCAGTCCACTCCCCTACGGAATGCTAGCAGCATGCTCAAGCGAGACTTGACATGCTGGTCCTCTGGATCCGCTCGGTTGCAGCCGCCCGCAGGCGGCCCTGATCTAGCCAGAGCGGTTAGAACGTCAGCGTCTTTCAGCTAGCGGATGGGGGTTGTGAATGAGATTGCAAAGGTTGGTCCACGTCGTCGTGCCGGCGCTCGCTCTCGCGATCCTGGCTCCGGCGCCAGTCCAGGCGGCAGACTCCGGGATCGGCACGGTGCCGCAGGGCAGGCAGTCCAACAGTTCTTACGCGGCGAGCAACAGCGCGGTTTCGAACGTTTTCGCGACGACCCAGCAGGTGAGCTGCTACACGCCGGAGGTCCCTTATGCGACCAGCGATGGTCCCAACGACGGCTATGACGGCGAGACGCCTTGCGCCGCGGGGACTGCAACCACCGGCGAGGACCAGGGTCCCTATGCGACCCAGGCCGGCAGCGATCCCGGCAACCCGGCCGCGACCCCGATGCTGGTCAAGGACCACTCGGAATCCGACATCCGGGTCGACCCGACCGATCCGAGTCACCTGATCGGCTCTTCCAAGTGGTTCGTCAGCGCCGAGGGCTACAACCACGTGCTCGGCTTCTATGAGTCGTTCGATGGCGGCGCCCACTGGACCGTCCAGGGTCACATCCCGGGCTATGAGGGCTGGACCGACAACACGGACCCGGTCGGAGCCTTCGACGGCCACGGCGACTACTACTCGTTGGTCCTCGGCTACCAGTTCTTCTACAACAGCGACGGCACACACAACTTCGCGATCAATCCCAGCAAGGAGCCCAATCCCGCGCAGCCCGCAGAGGTGATCGCGGTGGCGGTGCGCAAGCATGGCGCCACCGCAGCGAATGACTGGATCAGCACCGTCAACGGCCATCCCGATTTCGTCGCGCCTTACCCGGCCAAGGGTCAGGAGCCGGACAAGCAGTGGATCACCATCGACACCAACCCGGCGAGCAGGTTCTACAACACCATCTATGCCATGTGGGCCGTCTTCGACGGCTTCAACAGCAAGGTGTTCGTGTCAACAGCCCAAGCGCTCGGCAATGGTCAGCACACCGCGTGGTCCACGCCCACGCAACTGCCGACGGTGAGCGGCACTGCGTCCGACAGCTACCTGCTGCCGCACGTCGCGCCCAATGGCGTGGTGTACACGTCGGTCACCAACTTCCCGGGGAAGAACGCGTTCTGCTGCGTCACGATCACGGTGGACTGGTCGACGGACGGCGGGCACACCTGGCAGGGACCCAGCACCCCCGCCGCAAAAGGAATTACCCGCTGTACGTGGCGTACGAGGATTACAGCTCCGGCAGCGCCAACTCGCTCCTGACCGCCTCCTATGACGGCGGGACTACGTGGACATCCCCCATCCAGGTCAACGACAACGCGGATGCCACGGTCGACGAGTTCCAGCCCAACGTGGCGGTGGCCGACGATGGAACCGTAGGCGTCAACTTCTACGACCGCCGCCTGGCCTGCCCCCAGGCGAGCACCCCCCGAGGCAGCCGCGGCGGGGCTGGCGCTCGACATGGTGAACCCGGCCTACGGCGGAACTCTGCCGCCGTACGGCGCCAGCAATTACTGCGTCAACGCCAGTATCCAGTTCTACAAGCCCCATCTGCAGCCGATCGGCCACAACATCCGGCTCACCAAGAACTCGTTCGATCCCCAGCTCAACTCACCGCACACCTCTTGCGCAGAGTGCACACGGACGTTCCTAGGCGACTACTTCGGCAATGCGTTCAGCGGAACCACCAGCGTCTCCAGCTTCGTCAGCACCTACGACGATGGAACCAACCCGGCCCACCGGCAGCAGCAGGTGGTCGCCGAGGTGACGATCCCCAGCTGATCGGCAGCGAATAAGGAATAAGGCCGGCCGCCCACCCCGGGCGGCCGGCCTGTTTCAGAGTGGCGGAGAGGGTGGGATTTGAACCCACGAGAGGCCTTTTGAACCCCTAGTCGTTTTCGAGACGACCGCCTTCAACCACTCGGCCACCTCTCCGCGGGCACGGAGGCTTAAGTGCTGGCGGTCCCGACCGGATTCGAACCGGCGATCTCGGCCTTGACAGGGCCGCGTGCTGGGCCAGACTGCACCACGGGACCGACGGGCGAAGAGTTTACCAGTTCGCGGAACGGCCAAAAGGCCGTTTAAACTGGTACTGCCGCAGCCAAAAGCGTGATATCTTGGCTGTCACGTAATCATGGCGACCTCTATGGGAGGAGGGCCCCCCGGCACGCCCCCGCCGATGCGGGCGCGCGCCTCGGCGGCGCCCGGCTTCGACTTCGCACACTGGGCTCGCACGCGCGGCGGCTTCGTCGCGCTGGCGCTGATCCTGCTGCTCTCGGGGATCTTCGTCTACGTGCTGTGGACCCTGCGCGACCTTCCCGATCCGGGGCAGCAGGACGTCCTCGCCAACACCGTCACGGTCTACGACCGCACCGGGCAGGTGATCGAGCAGCGCAACGCGCAGGGCCAGTTCCACGACGTGCTCACGCTCAAGAACATGGGCAAGTACGGACCCGCGGCCACGCTCGCCGCGGAGGACCGCGACTTCTACCACCACGGGGCGATCGACGTGTCCTCCACCATCCGGGCCGCGCTCGCCGACCTGACCAGCGGAACCCCGCAGCAGGGCGGCAGCACGATCAGCCAGCAGCTGATCAAGATCCAGCTGCTCACGCCCCAGAAATCGATCTTCCGCAAGCTGCAGGAGGCCGTTCTGGCCACCGCGCTGGAGCAGCGCTACTCCAAAGACGAGATCCTCAACATGTACCTGAACCGCGTCTACTACGGCCACAACGCATATGGCCTGGGCGCGGCCACCAAGACCTACTTCGGGCGCGACAAGGAGCCCAAGGACCTCACGATCGGCCAGGCCGCGTTTCTGGCCGGGCTGATTAACGCGCCCAACTACTACGACCCGCAGACCCATTTCGAGCGCGCGCAGGCGCGCCAGGCCTACGTGCTCCAGGGCATGGTGGCCCGTGGGGACATCAGCAAGACGCAGGCCGACCAGGCGGCGCAGGAGAACATCCAGTCCGAGCTGCGCTTTGACAGGAGCCCCAGAACCAGCCGAGCGCCGCACTTCGTCGACTACGTGATGAGCAAGCTGGAGCACCAGTACGGGGCGGCCGCCGTGCAGCAGGGCGGCTTCGCCGTGTACACGAGTCTCGACCTCAACCTCCAGGACCTGGCGGACAAATCCGTCAAGGAGGGCGTGGCGAAGCTGCACGGGGGCGGGGTGAACAACGGCATGCTGCTGGCGGTCAAGCCGGACACGGGCGAGATCCTGGCCTGGGTAGGCTCGGCTGACTATTACAACGACCAGATCGGCGGCCAGTTCGACGTGATCATGTCGACGCGCCAACCGGGCTCCTCGTTCAAGGTCTACGACTACGAGGCCGCACTCAAAGACCACAAGATCACGCTGGCCAGCGTGGTGCACGACAAGCCGACGGATTTCGGCAACGGCTACAAACCTCTCGACTTCGACAACCGCTTCATGGGCGACATGAGCGCGCGCAAAGCATTGGTGCTGTCGCGCAACGTGCCCGCGGTGGAGGTTGCGCGCAACGAAGGCATCGACAACGTCATCAACCTTGGCCACGCCATGGGCCTCCGCACCGACCTGCAGCCCGTGCTCTCGACTGCCATCGGCGGCAGCGAGGTCACCATGTTCGACCACGTCCAGGGTTACGAGGTCTTCGCCAACCAGGGCAAGAAGATGCCGCTGATGGCCATCCAAAAGATCGTCGACACCCACAGCAACACGCTGTACGAGCAGCAGCCGGGCAAGCAGGACGGGCAGACGCAGGTGCTCGCGGCGGCCGAGGCGTACCTCATCACCGACGTTCTCAAGGACTACCAGAAGCAATGGAACCTGGGCTGGAACAAGCAGTTCGCGTCCAAGTCCGGGACCACCGGCGGCAGCCAGACCGGCGTCCACAAGGACGCCTGGATGATGGCCTACAACTCCAAGATCGTGGTGGGCGCATGGGGCGGCAACACCCAGAGCGGAGGCGGCGGCAGCACCATCAGCACCTTCGGCACCGAGGTCGGGCAGACAGTCCTGGCCGGCTTCATCAACGGCCTGCCGCAGGACTTCAACGGGATGCCGCCGCGACCCACGGGCATCGTCGACGGCAGCGGCTGCCCCGGCCAGGACGACACCCATGAGATCTTCCTGGCCGGCACCGAGAAGCAGGCCGGCTGCGCCCCGTCCTCACCCTCGCCCTCGGCGACGCCCTCCACGGGGCCCAGCCTTCCACCCGTGACACCGATCCCGACCGCCGTTCCGACGATCTTGCCAACGCCCCGCTCGACGCCCACGCCGGCGCCCGTCAAGAGCCCCTGACCCGATCGGGAACGCCGCAGGGGCGTCCCTATAATGCGTACCGCGTGAGCGACGTTCAGTCCCAGGGGCCCGCTCCCGACGAACTCAGGGCGCGGTTCGCCACTCTCGAGCGGGTAGCGATCCTCTTCACGCTGTCCGACAACATCCTGCGCGCGCTGGCGCGCCAGATGCGGCCGGTCCCCGTCAAGAAGGGTGTCGAGGTGATCCGCCAGGGCCAGACCGGCGACTCCATGTTCATCATCGCCTCGGGCCGGGCCGAGGTGGTCGTCGAGGAATCGCGCGGCCACTACATCACGATCGCTTTCTTGGGCGCCGGTGACTTCTTCGGCGAGATGGCGCTGATCTCGGAAGAGGTGCGCAGCGCGACCGTCCGGACGCTCGAGGAGTGCCTGCTGCTGGAACTCGACCGCAAGACGCTGTACGAGACCCTGCCGGCCGACTCGGATGCCATCATCGAGCTGACCAAGCTGGTCGACCAGCGCAAGGAGACGCTGCCCAACCTGATCGCGCGCGCCAAGATGGTGGCGCCCGAGCAGGCCGCCTCAACGGTGGCCGTGTACTCGCCGAAGGGCGGGGCCGGTCGCACCACGATGGCGGTCAACGTGGCCGCCGCCCTTTCCAAGCAGTTCCCGGGCGAGGTGCTGCTGGTCGACCTGGCGCTGCCCTACAACCACACGGCGCTGCTCAGCAACCTGGTCCCGACCGGGTGCCTGGCACTGGCCTCGCAGGCCCCGGCGGCCAACTTCGAAGAGGCGGTGCTGGGCGCGATCCTGCACCACTCCGGCGGCATGATGCTGCTGCCGGCGGTGCTCAAGCCCGAGCACGCCGACCTCATCAACCCGGCGCTCATCTCGCAGGCCATGGGCCTGCTGAGCAACACCTTCCGCTACATCATCTTCGACCTCGGCGTGCAGCTGAACGAGAACACGCTGACGGTGCTCGAGCACTCGCAGCGGATCATCCTGCTGGCGACGCCCGAGCTCTCCACGCTGAAAGACATCAGCGACCTCCTGAACATCTTCACCAACGTGCTGCAGATCGTCCCCGGGCGCGTGATCATCGCCATGAACAACAAGATCGCCAAGCCTGTGGTGGGCCGCGAGGACGTGGAGCGCACGCTCAAGCAGCAGATCAACGTCGAGATCGGCTACGACGGGTCCAAAGCCGACGAGGCCGCGGTGAAGGGCGAGATCCTGGTTCTCACCGACGCCCGCAGCTCGATCGCCCGGGGCGCCGAGCACCTGGCGAGCATGATCGCCGGGCTGAAGCCCGACGACGCCAAGGCCACCGGCGGCTTCGCCAAAAAGCTCGGCCTGAACATCAAGGTCTAGACAGGAGACCCCCTCCCCTCCGGGGAGGGTTGGGGTGGGGCGCCAAACCCCACCCGCGCCCTGGCGGGCGCGACCTCCCCAGAGGGGAGGTGGATTCGACCGGCGGTGGTAGACTCAATTGCTCAGGAAATGATCGAACAAGCGACCGTCTCACTAAGCGCCGACGCACTCGCCCACCTGAAGGGCCTGCTCGAGAAGGAAGCCAACCCCGATCTCGGACTGCGGGTCTTCGTCTCCGGCGGGGGCTGCTCAGGCCTCCAGTACGGCATGGCCTTCGACGACCTCACCCGGCCCGGCGATGAGATTGTCGAACAGGACGGAGTCAAGATCCTGATCGACGACTTCAGCGCCCCCTACCTGAGAGGGTCCGAGATCGACTACGTCGACAGCCTGATGGGCGCCGGGTTCACCGTCCAGAACCCCAACGCCGTCCGCTCCTGCTCCTGCGGCCACTCCTTCGACGCGGGCGACGACGCCGGCGAGGCCAAGGCCTGCGGCTGCGGCCACTGATAAAACCGAGCCTTAACAGGGGGCGGCCTGCGGGCCGCCCCTATTCTTTTTCCGGGATGACCCGGCGCCGCCTTCAGGAGATCGGCCTTGTGGTGGTCGGCGTGGTGACGCCGATCGGGATCCTGGCCGTCAACGCCGCCGCCTTCGTGATGCGCCACCTCACCGAGTTCCGGGTGGGCCTGGCGGCGGCGGCGCTGGTCTCGGGGATGCTGCTCAACGGGCTGGCCGCCTGGGCGGCCATCCGCTTTGCCCGGCGCAACGCCCCACTCCTTTACGCGGAGTACCGCCGCGTGGCCCTGGCGGCCGCGGTTCTCTTCGTGGCGGTACCGTCGGCCATCAGCGCCTACTGGACCTACCTCGGGCTCGTCGATCCCGGCCAGCTGCCCAACCGATGGGGCGTGCTGGCCTCGCTCGGGATGCTCGGCTTGCCCTTCGCGGTCACCTATGTGGACCGCCGGTACTTGCGCCGGCGCGAGGTGGCCGCCGAGCGGGAGGAGCAGATGGAACAGGGTCCGCCCGCCAGAGCCCGGCCTCGGCCGCGCTAGGAGGGGCAAACCCCTCCCCTACTTGGTGACCGAAAGCACCTTGGTATTCGACTGGCAGCAGACGTTGGTGCCCGAGATCCAGGCGTAGAGCGAGACCAGGCCCGTCCCGGCCTGGACCTTGAAGCTGACGTCGCCGGTGGCGCTTACCGTCAGTGGGTTCGATCCCGGCCCGGTCGGCTTGAGGTCGGCGCCGCCGAAGCCGCTCCAGGAGAGGTGCACGCCTTGCGGAGCAGTCGTGAAGAGGTGATAAGTCACGGTCGAGCCGGCCCTGGCCGTGGCGGGTCCCTGGATGCTGGTCACGCCCACGAGAACCTCGGGCGCGGTCGGGTTCGACGGAGTGTATTTCGTATTGGGCGCGGCGTCGTCCCAGGCCTGGAAGCCGATGTCGCCTGCTTTCTTGCCGGTTGCCGGTGGCACCAGCAGGTCGAGCCAGGCCCCGGCCGCGCCCCAGACCATGTGGTGGTCGTCGAAGCTTGCCAGCCGCGCCTCACCGCTGATCACGTTGTAGTGCCAGTCGCCCAGGGTGCCCCGGTTCCATCCGATCTCGACCGCGTGGACGTCGCCGGGGTCGTAAGCGAGCATCACCAGGAGGTGAAGGGGCGCCGAGGGGTCCTGCTGGGTGAAGGCGAGGGCGATCGGCGCCGGCGGAGGCGGCGGCGTCGGCTTGGGCGCCGGGGTGGCGCGGGTGCCGCTGGCGACGCGCGGCGCACTTCCGACCCGGGCGGCGCTGGCCACGTTGGCGGCCGGCGTCGATTCCCGGTAGAGCCAGGTCCCGAACACCCCCAGGAAGAGGACAGCCAGCAGCGTCATGACCGCTTGGGAGCGAGGCATGCGCAGCTTCTAACGCTGTGAGGACGCTCACCTTGCCCCTTGCCGCGGGCGGGGCAAGCCCCGCCCCTAGGAAAAAGCCCCGGCCTTGCGGCCGGGGCTCTCCCTCGTACGGACTCTCTTACATCATGTCCGGCGACATACCGCCGGGCATCGCAGATTCCTTCTTCTCCGGGATCTCGGTCACCACGGCCTCGGTGGTGAGCACCATGGCCGCGATCGAGGCGGCGTTCTGAAGGGCTGAACGGGTGACCTTGGCCGGATCGACGATGCCGGCCTTGAACATGTCCACGTACTTGCCCTCGAGGGCGTCGTAGCCCCATCCGGGCTTGCCCTTGCGGACTTCCTCGATGATCACTGACCCTTCCTGGCCGGCGTTGGCAGCGATCTGCCGCACCGGCTCCTCGAGAGCCTTGCGCACGATGGCGACGCCGGTCCGGGCGTCCCCGGTGAGCCCGAGACCGCTGTCGAGAACCTTCTGGGCCTGCAGCAGCACGCTGCCGCCGCCGGCGACCATGCCTTCCTCGACGCCCGCCTTGGTCGCGCTGAGCGCGTCCTCGATGCGGTGCTTCTTCTCCTTCTGCTCGACCTCGGTCGCCGCGCCGACCTTGATGACGGCCACGCCGCCTGCCAGCTTGGCGAGGCGCTCCTGGAGCTTCTCGCGGTCGAAGTCGGAGGTCGTCTCCTCGATCTGGGCCTTGATCGACTTGATCCGGGCCTGGATGGCTTCGCTCTTGCCGGCGCCCTCCACGATCGTGGTGTCGTCCTTGGTCACGCTCACGCGCCGGGCCTTGCCCAGCTGCTCGATCCGGGTCTGGTCGAGCTTGAGGCCGAGGTCTTCGCTGATGACCTGGCCCCCGGTCAGGATCGCCATGTCCTCGAGCATCGCCTTGCGGCGATCGCCGAAGCCCGGCGCCTTGACGGCGACGGCGTTGAAGGTGCCGCGCAGCTTGTTGACGACCAGGGTCGCGAGGGCCTCACCCTCGACGTCCTCGGCCACCACCAGCAGCGGGCGGCCCTGCTGGACCACCTTCTCGAGCACCGGGAGCAGGTCCTGGATGGCCGAGATCTTGCGATCGGTGACCAGGATGTAGGGCTCCTCGAGCACCGCCTCCATGCGGTCGGGGTTCGTGACCATGTAGGGGTTGATGTAGCCCCGGTCGAACTGCATCCCCTCGACGGTCTCCAGCTCGGTGTTCAGGGTCTGGCTGTCCTCGACGGTGATGACGCCGTCCTTGCCCACCTTGTCCATGGCCTCGGCGATCAGCTCGCCGATCTTCTCGTCCTGGGAGGAGATGGCCGCGATGTGCGCCACGTCCTCATGGCCCTTGACCGGCACGGCGACCTTCTTGATCTCGGCCACGACGGTCTCCACCGCCTTCTCGATCCCGGCCTTGAGGATCATGGGGTTGGCGCCCGCGGTGACGTTGCGGAAGCCCTCGTTGATCATGGTCTGGGCCAGGATCGTCGCCGTGGTGGTGCCGTCACCGGCCACGTCGTTGGTCTTGGTCGCCACCTCGCGCAGCAGCTGCGCGCCGGTGTTCTCCCAGGGGTCCTTGAGCTCGATCTCGCGGACGATGGTGACGCCGTCGTTGGTGACGGTGGGCGCCCCGAACTTCTTCTCCAGCACCACGTTGCGGCCCTTGGGACCGAGCGTGATGCGCACGGACTGCGCCACCGTGTCGATGCCCTTCTTCAGGCCCTGACGTGCTTCTACGTCGAAATGTACGGCTTTCGCCATGCGCTACCTCCTCGCTCTTACTTCTTTGACTTGGACCTGGCGCCGTTGCCGGCGACCACAGCGAGGACGTCCTTCTCCGAGATGATCAGGTACTCGACGTCCTCGAGCTTGAACTCGTTGCCGGCGTACTTGGCGTAGAGCACCTTGTCGCCGACCTTCAGCTCCATCGGCACCTTGGTGCCGGTGTCGAGGATGCGGCCGGTGCCGACGGCCTCGACGATGCCCTCCTGGGGCTTCTCCTTGGCGGTGTCCGGCAGGACGATCCCGCTCTTGGTCTTCTCTTCTCGCTCTACCGGCTTCACGACCACGCGGTCGCCCAGCGGCCTCAAATTCATGGACTAGCCCTCCTCAGCTGCAGATTTGTCCAGCACTCGGGAGGCCCGAGTGCTTAGCACTCAACTGAATTGAGTGCTAATTATGAATACCCGGATCGCCGGATTTCAACACCTCACCAGCTGAGGGAAGGATCGGCGGTGGCTGGCTGCCGGACCTGGCTGAGGGCGGCGGCGGCCGCGATCATGGCGGCGTTGTCGGTGCAGAGCTGCAGCGGCGGAATCGTCAGGCGGGCGCTCCCGCTGACGAGCTCGGCCGCTCGCTTCCGGAGCAGCGTGTTGGCCGCCACCCCGCCGGCGATTACGACTTCGGCCGGCCGCCTCTCGTCGACGGCCAGCGCCAGCTTGGCCAGCAGCGACTCCACCACCGAGCGCTCAAACGCGGCCGCCAGGTCGGCTTTCTGCTCCTGGCTGGGATCGCCGAGGTCCCGCAGGCGGTAGAGCAGGGCGGTTTTCAAACCGCTGAAGCTGTACTCCAGGCCCGGCAGCGCCGGCACCGGCAGCGGCTGCCGCGAGGCATGGCCAGTCCGGGCCAGGCGATCCAGCGCGGGACCGCCCGGGTAGCCCAGGCCGAGCATGCGCGCGGCTTTGTCGAAGGCCTCACCGGCGGCGTCGTCGCGGGTCCGGCCCAGGACCTCGAAGTCGCCGTGGCGGGACATCCAGACCAGGTCGGAGTGCGCCCCGCTCACGACCAGCGCCAGCAGCGGGGGCTGCAGATCGCGCTCGGCCAAAAACGCCGCGTAGACGTGGCCCCAGAGATGGTTGACCCCCGCCAGCGGTTTGTCCCAGGCCGCCGCCAGGCCGGCGGCCAGACCGGTGCCGACCAACAGGCAGCCGGCCAGCCCCGGACCGCGGGTGACTGCCAGCAGGTCGATGTCCTCCGGCCTGGCGCAGGTCCTTTCCAGGGCGGCATCGACCAGCCCCGGCAGCTGCCGCAGGTGGGCCCGAGCGGCGACCTCAGGGACCACGCCGCCGAAGCCGGCGTGCAGCGCCTCCTGGGAGGCGATCAGATTGACGAGCACCTCGCGGCCGCGCACGAGGGCGACCGACGACTCGTCGCAGCTGGACTCGATGCCGAGGGTCGTAGGGGAGGGGCTTGCCCCTCCCGGGCGGGTCAAGACCCGCCCCTACGCCTCGTGCGTGAGCTCGGGCCGGAGGCCCTGGACCTCGGTCTGGATCCGGTTGAGGTTCTCCTCGAAGGCCCGGCGGAAGCGCGGCGAGTAGATGGAGTCGGACCACATCACGATCGCGTCCTCGCCGTTGTCGGTGTAGTAGCCCTTACGCCGCCCGATGACCTTGAAACCGAAAGCCTCGTACATGCGCATCGCGTTGTCATTGGAGGTGCGCACCTCGAGCGTCACCCACTTGGCCCCCATGTCGTAGGCCGCCTGCACCAGCGCCGCGAAGAGCACGCGGCCGTAGCCGCTGTGCTGCACGTCGTGACGCACGCCGATGGTGGTGACGTGGGCCTCGTCGTACATACGCCACATACCCGCGTAGCCGACGATCTCCTCGTCCTTCCGCAGCACGATGTAATGCGCGCTGTTGCGCGAGGCCAGCTCCCGGTAGTAGGCGTTCCGCGGCCAGGGCGTGGAGAAGATGTCGCGCTCGATGATCTGCACGGCCGGCACATCGGCTTCGCGCATGGGCTCGATCGTCAGCTGCTCGCGAATCTGGACCATCACTCAAGCGGCCCGAACGAATGAACGTACCGCAGGCCGAACCTATCATAGCCAAGCTCCTGGGCCCCTCCCGCGATTGCCAGCGCGGCTTCGCCGAAGCTGCGCAGCGCCCCTTCGGGCAGGAGCGGCAGCCGCAGCGCGGCGGCCGTGACCGGGCGCAGCCAGCCCACCGTCCGTCCCTCGCCGGGGAGCTCCGCGGCCTCGGCGATGCCCTCTTCCCCGTCCGGCGCTCGGTAGTAGACGCGACCCCGGCCGGCCTCGGCGACACCCGTAACCGAGTCCTGAGGTGCCCGGGCCTGTTGGAGCTCCAATGGGGCGAAGCCGAGCAGCGGCAGGCGCCGCCCCAGAGCCAGGCCCAGGCCGTACGAGGCCCCGCTGCGCAGCCCCGTGAAGGAGCCCGGTCCCAGCGCCACCAGCACCCGGTCGACGGCACGGGGAGCGACCAGCTCGCGCACCCAGCCGGGCAGGTCGAGATCGCGGCCCGCCGGACGCGCCTCCTCCGCCACCACCCGGCCGTCCAGCACGGCCAGGGCGGCCAGCGCCGAGGAGGTGTCGATCACCAGGTCCATCGCAGCCGCCGGGTCGTCTCGTCCAGGGGTTCCAGGGTCACCCGCAGCCCTTCGGCAGCAGGCAGCCGCTCGCCCCACTCCACCACCACCGCGCCTGCCTCCAGCAGCTCCTCCAGGCCGAGGTCGGCCAGGGCGGCGCCTGGTTCCAGCCGGTAGAGGTCGACGTGGGCCAGCTGGAGAGGCCCCTCGTAGATGCGGACCAGCTGGAAGGTCGGGCTCATGACGTGGGCCCGGCTGCCCAGGCCGCGCGCCAGGCCGCGCACGAAGGTCGTCTTGCCTGCGCCCAGCGGGCCCTGCAGGAGGACGAGGTCGCCGCTGCGAAGCCTACCCGCCAGCCGCGCGCCGGCCGCCTCGGTCTCCTCGGGCGAGCGGGTGACCAGCTCAGCCGAAGTGCTCGTACCCGCCCTCGCGCTCCTCACCGTCGACCAGGATGCGGCCGTCGTCGGTGAAGGCGCCGATCACGGTCAGCGGCCGCGGCCCGCCCGGCCAGGCGCAGAGCAGCTCGACCTCTTCACCTCCGGTCAGCGCCTGCTCCAGGCTGGCGCCACGCGCGACCGGCACCCGGGCCGACTCGATCCGTGCCCCTACGCCGGCCACCGTGCGGAACTTGACCAACTCGCGCAGCAGGCCGTCGCTGACGTCGCCGCACACGCAACCGGGGGCCAGCTCGCCGAACCGAGGGCGCGGCCGGGTCGGGCGGCGCTCGGCCAGGGCCAGGGCTTCGCCCCCGAGGGGGCCGGTCAGCCCGAGCGTCCAGCCGGGCTCCACCGCGAACCTGGGCAGCGGCTCCCAGGTGGCGCGCCCCAGAGCGAAGACGCTGATGGCCAGCGGCCCCGGGGTCGCGGTGGTGTCGCCGCCCAGCAGGCGCAGCCCGTATTCGCGTGCGCAGGCGGCCAGACCGGCATAAACGCCCTCGACCACGGACGCCTCGGTGCTGGCCGGCGCGGCCAGGGCCACCAGGCCGTAGGCGGGCTGAGCCGCTTTGGCGGCCAGGTCCGCCAGGCTGAGCGCGCAGGCGCGCCACCCGGCCACGTCGGGGGGCATCCAGTCCAGGTCGAAGTGGACGCCCTCGATGAAGCTGTCGCAGGTGGCGACTGTGACCGATCCATCCCGTTCCCGCCAGGCGGCGGTGTCGTCCTCGCCGGCGGCGATCAGCACGTCCCCGCCCGCCGCGGAGAGATGGGGCAGCAGCCGTTCCAGCAGCCCCAGCTCGCCGAGCTCGCGCAGCGTCGTCAAGCTGTCAGGGCGGCCAAGGCCGCGCGGGCCGCCGCTTCGGGGTCATCGGAGTCGAAGAGTCCCCGGATCATGCAGGCACGAGTGATCCCGGCCGCGACAAGCTGCGGCGCGTTGTCCGGCGTCACCCCGCCGATCGCGAAGACTGGAATCTGAACCGCCTGCTGCACCGCGGCCACGCCTTCGGGACCGATGACCGGCTTGGCCTCTTTCATAGGCGTCGCGAAGGCGGGCCCGGCGCCCAGGTAGTCGGCGCCGGCCGCCGCCGCGGTCCGCGCGGCGTCCGCGTTGGAGGCCGAGGCGCCCACCAGGAAGTTGGGACCGGCCAAACGCCGAGCCTCGGCGACCGAGAGGTCGTCCTCGCCCAGGTGCACCCCATCCGCGTCGGCCAGCAGCGCGATGTCCAGGTGGTCGTTGACGATCAGCAGGACCCCCGCCGCAGCGGTGACTTCGTGCAGGCGGCGGGCCAGGTTGAGCAGCTCACCGCGCGCCAGGGCCTTGTGCCGGAGCTGCAGCAGCTGGGCGCCCCCGCGCAGGCAGGCCTCCGCCGCCGTGGCCAGGCGTGCGGATTCCTGGTCGGCGGTGATGGCGTACAGGTGGGCGGCGGCCAGCCGCGCGCGGCGTTCTTCAACCGGGGGGGCCGTCAAGGATTCCCAACGTATACTCGCCGTCACTTGCATTTCAATCTCGTCGACCTGGCGCTGGTCGTGGTCGCGGCGGCGGCGGCGGTGGACGGGGCGAGGCGAGGTTTTCCGACCTACGCCACCGAGCTGACCGCTTTCGCCCTGGCCCTGGGCGTGGCCTTCGCGCTGTTCGAGCCCGTCAGCGCGGGCATGCACACCTTCCTGGGGGTGCCCCTGGGTCTGGCCGGCTTCGGTGTCTTCTTGATCCTGCTGGTCTTGACGCACGGAGCCGTGCAGGCTTCGCTGCACGGACGCCTGGGCTGGCTGGCGCGCAAACTCCGGCTGCAGCCCCGGGTCGGTGCCGTGCCCGCGGTCGGGGTGGCGGTGCTGGTCGCGGCGGTGGGGCTGAGCGCGCTGGTCGTGCTGCCTGGCGGCTCCTACCGGTCCCTGGTGCTGGGCTCCACCCTGGGCTCGACGATCACTCACGAGTCGTCGTTCCTGCAGCCGCCGATGGCCAGGCTGCTGGTGCCGGCCAACCGGGAGGCCCAGCCCCTGATCAGCGTGCCCAAGGTGCCGCCCGATGCCGGCGAGGACGCGTTCTACCGGCTCCAGTTCCCCGATCAGCTCGACACCCAGATCGACCTGCCCGCCGAAACCCGGATGCTGCAGATGGTCAACAAGACGCGATCGGAGGGTGGGCTGAAGCCGCTGTCCATGGATCCCCTGCTCCAGGAGGCGGCGCGCGAGCACAGCCTGGACATGTACCAGCGGCACTACTTCTCGCACCTGACACCCGACGGCAAGAGCCCCTTCGATCGCATGCGCGCGCACGGCGCACACTTCGTGACGGCGGGCGAGAACATCGCCTTCGCGCCCGACGTGGACCAGGCCTATGAATCGCTGCTGGCCAGCCCCGACCACCGGGCCAACCTGCTAAACCCCGACTTCAAGTGCGTCGGGATCGGGGTGTACCGAGCGGTCGGTTATGAGGAGATGTTCACCCAGGACTTTTCCGATTGCGCATAGCGCAGCGGGTCACAGGGAAGGCCCGACTTGTCGGGCCGTTTGAGTCGGTCTTCCAGGCGTTGGGGACGCTGCGCGGAGCCTGAGGGAGGTAGGTCCGCGGGAGAAACCGTAGGTTCTTCCCGCGAAGTTAGGCCCCTAGCTCCTCGTCGTCTTCGATGACGCGGTCGGGATCGCGGAGGCGGAAGAGAACCTCCTGGGCGTTGAACATCACGTCCATCAGCGGCACCACGCGGTAGCGCAGCCGCAAGGCCTCGGCCTGCTCCTCGCTCTCCGGCGCGGGCAGGGTTTCCAGGATGCGGCCGGCGTGCCGGCGCAAGACGGCGGGCACCCGGTCGACCCCCTGCAGGTTCAAGTCCTCGAGCTGGAAGAGCAGTGCGTCGATGGCGCGCACCAGGTCCAGGTGGCGCCGGGAGGCGAAGCGCCTTTCCGCTTCGGCCCGGGCAAAGGCCGCGATGTCGCGATTGGCCTGATCGATCACCCTTCGCTAAGACATACGAACCGGAGTTACTGACCGGTTATGCCATCTACACCGGTTAGGTGATTCCGAACCGGAGTTACTGACCGGTTATGCCATCTACACCGGTTAGGTGATTCCGGTTCCCCTCGACCCCACCGCCTGACGGCGCTCGGCACCTCCCGATGATTGGGGAGGAGTCTCGTCTCCTAGAAGAGGATCTTCTGGAGCTTCTCGCGCAGGGCCGCCGGAGCCTTGTCCTGCTCGCAGCAGACCTTCACCAGGCGCTTGAACCCGGCCTGGAACCGGTACCTCTCCTCGCAGGGTGGGCAGAACTCGAGGTGGAGCCTGACCTCCCGGATCTCGGCGTCGGTGAGCTCGCGGTCGACGAACTCGTCCAGCCGCTCCATGCATTCATCGCAGGACAGATTGCCGTTCATGCCGATCGCTCCGCGGGCACGATACCCGACTCCAGGGCGTAGTCATAGAGCTGTTTTTGCAACTGCTGGCGGGCCCGGTGCAGGCGCGACATCACGGTCCCGATCGGGATCCCGATCACCTGGGCGGCGTCCTTGTAGGAAAACCCCTCCACGTCGACGAGCAGCACCACCTCCCGGTGCAGCGGTGGCAGCTTCTCGACCGCCTTGACCACCTCGTCGGCCGCGATGCGATCCAGGACCTCGGTTTCGGGAATCGCGGAGGTGTCTTTGAGGGTGTCGTAAAGAGCGAAGTCGCCGAGATCGTCGAGACTGACGTCCTCCTGGCGGCCGCCCTTGAAGCGGTCCCAGAAGAGGTTGCGCATGATGGCGAACAGCCAGGCCTTCATGTTCGTCCCCGGCTGGTAGCTGTGCTGGTAGCGAAGGGCGCGCACGTACGTGTCCTGGACCAGATCCTGGGCCCGATCCGGGTCGCGGGTGAGCCGCAGGGCGCCGCGGTAGAGCGTGTCGAGATGTGTGAGAGCCTCCTCGCTGAAGGCCGCGCTGTCCGTCCGCTGATCGGGCACCGCGACCAGTGTAGTCACGTCCTCCAGTTCAACCCGGCCGCTGCGAGGCTCATTCCGAATACCGCCGCTGCACCCGGCGGCCCACCGCGGTGACCACCTCATAGGAGTTGGTCCCCGACCAGCTGGCCACCTCTTCGGCGCTGATCCGCTCCTCGCCGTCGGCACCGATGAAGGTGGCGGCGTC
Organism: Chloroflexota bacterium; assembly: GCA_005881825.1. Taxonomy (GTDB): domain Bacteria; phylum Chloroflexota; class Dormibacteria; order Dormibacterales; family Dormibacteraceae; genus CF-28. The sequence continues at coordinate 47,318 of VBEO01000070.1, forward strand.
CCCCACCGCCACCTCCGGGACGGCGCTCACGTCGAGCGTGACAGCGTCCATGCTCACCCGCCCGATCAGCGGCGCCCGCCGGCCCCGCACCAGCACCTCTCCCCTCCCGCCCCGGGCCCGCAGCACCCCGTCGGCGTAGCCCATGGCCACCGTCGCGACCCGCGTCTCGCGCTCGGCGCGCCAGGTGGCGCCGTAGCCGACGGTCGCCCCCGCAGGCACGGTCTTTACGTGGGTGACCAGGCCGCGCACGGTCATGGCCGGCCGCAGGCCTTCGCCCTCGCAGCCGTACAGGGCGATTCCGATGCGGACGGCGTCCAGCGCCACCTCCGGGTAGCGCAGCGCCGAACCCGAGTTGCCGGCGTGGCGGAGGCCCGGATCGACCCCGAGCCGCTCCAGGACGCTGCTGAAGCGATCGTACTGAGCGCGCGTGAGCTCGGGATCGGACTCGGAGCTGGCGAAATGGGTGAAGGTGCCGGCGAGGCGCAGGCCGGGGCTGCCCGAGATCAACGCCGCCAGCGCTGGCGCCTCCTCCGGCGTGCAGCCCAGCCGGCCCAGCCCGGTGTCGACCTTCAAGTGCACGGGCACGGGCTGCTCGGGATCGGCCGCGGCCGCCAGCGCGCGGATCATCTCCTCCGAGTAGCAGCTGATGGCGCAGGCGGCGGCGACGGCGGCGGGCGCCTCCTCCGGCACCAGGCCGCCCATGACCAGCAGGCGCTCGCCCTCCAGCTGGGGGAGGCCGCGCAGCTGCTGGGCCTCCTCCAGCGTGGACACGGCCAGCCCCCAGGCGCCGGCCTGGAGAGAGGCCTCGGCCACAGGCACCGCGCCGTGTCCGTAGCCGTAGGCCTTGACCACCGCGATCACTCCCACGCCCTCCGGCTGCAGCGAGGCCACGTGCTGCAGGTTGTGGCGGATGGCCGAGAGGTCGACCTCCGCCCAGCGCTGGGTCAGAGCCCCCCTCGACGCAGCTGGTCCATGACCAGCGGAATCTCGAGCAGCAGATCGGACGCGAGCAGACCCGAGTCGCCCAGGTGCTCGGACACGGCGCGCCCCGCCGAGGCGTGGACATAGACGCCGGTCACCGCCGCGGTGAACGGCTCGCAGCCCTGGGCCAGGAGGCCCCCGATCACGCCCGCCAGCACATCGCCGGTGCCGCCGCTGGCCAGGGCCGGCACCTCATGCGGATCGACGCTGACGCGGCCGCCCGGCGCCGCCACCACCGTGTGGGCGCCCTTGAGCACGACCACCGCCCCCCACTCCTCGGCGGCCAGGGCCGCGGCCTTCGGGCGGTCCTTGTTCACCTCAGCTGTGGATTTGTTCAGCAGACGCCCCATCTCGCCCGGATGCGGCGTCAGGACACGCCCCTTGCCGAGCTTCTTCAACGCTCGGCGGTTGGCGGCCAGCGCGTTCAGAGCGTCGGCGTCCAGCACGGCCGGCACCCGAACGCGGCCCAGGAGGTTGTAGATCAGACGCCAGGTCGAGCGGTCACGGCCGAGCCCGGGACCGATCACGGCCGCCGAGGCGCCCTCCAGGTGCCGCAGCACGATGTCCTCGGCGGCATGGCCGATGTGGCCGGGGGCAACCTCGGGTACCGGCGTCGCCATCACCTCGGTGCACTTGGCGGCCAGAATCGGGTAGATCCCGTCGGCGACCAGGAGCCGGACAAGGCCCGCCCCAGAGCGCGCGGCCGCGGTGGCGGCCAGGTAGGCGGCGCCGGTCAGGCCCAGCGATCCGGCCAGCACGACCACCGTGCCGAAGGTCCCCTTGTGCCCGTCCTTCGGCCGAGGCGGCATGGCCACCGCCTCGGGCGCCTCGGCCAGCCGGGGCCGCTCGGTCATCTCCAGGCGGGCGGTGGCGATCGCGACCTGCGCCTGGTGGGTGATGCTGACCTGCACCGTAGCTCCCCGGGCGTCGCCGCCGATCAGGCGCACCCGGGGCGCGCCGGTGTTCGCGGGCAGGATCTCGATCCGGCGCCGCGGGAAGCAGATGCCGGTGCCGTCGAAGCACTTGATCACGGCTTCCTTGGCCGCCCAGCGGCCCGCCAGACGCTCGGGTGAACCGGCGCAGTACGCGAGCTCCGCCGGCGTGAAGGACTTGCGGAGGAAGCGCTCACCGGAGCGGCCCACGGCTCGCGCCATGCGCTCGATCCCGAGCACGTCGACGCCTATGCGCTGCACGCATTAAGCGTAGATGGCCCCACCCCTGCCCTCCCCGGAGGGGAGGGGGACTCTCTATTCGACCGTGACCGATTTCGCCAGGTTGCGGGGCTGGTCGACGTCGCGGCCCAGCTCGTTGGCGACGTGGTACGCGAACAGCTGCAGGGCCACCGTGCTCAGCACCGCTGAGGTCGCCTCGTCGGCGGCCGGGATCACGATCTGGTCGGTCACGATGTCGTCCAGCGAGCCGTCGCCCTCGCTGACCAGCGCCAGCACCGGGGCGTCCCTGGCCACGATCTCGTGGACGGTGGAGGCCATCTTCTCCCGGGTGCTGCTTTCGGTGCAGACGGCGACCACCGGGAAGTCGGGGTCGAGCAGGGCGATCGGACCGTGCTTGAGCTCACCGCCTGACGATCCCTCGGCGTGGAGGTAGCTGATCTCCTTCAACTTGAGCGCTCCCTCGAGCGCTACGGCGTGGTTGATGCCGCGCCCCACGAACATGAAGTTCCGGAACCGGCTGTACTTGTGGGCCAGACGGGCGATGTCGGTGCTGTTGTCGAGCACCCGCCGGATCTTGTCCGGCAGCTCGCGCAGCCCGCGCGCCAGCTCCTCGCGCCGCTCCAGGGAGACCCGCCCGTGGGCGGTGGCCAGGCGCAGCGCCAGGAGGTACTGGGTGACCAGATGCGCGACCAGGGTCTTGGTGGAAGCCACCCCGATCTCGGGACCGCTGTGCAGGTAGATGGCCCCATCCGAATCGCGCGCGGCCGACGAGGCGACCACGTTGGTGATGGCCAGCGTCAGCGAGCCCCGCTCGCGCGCCTGGTGCAGACCGACCAGGGTGTCGGCCGTCTCACCGGATTGGGTGATGACCACGGTCAAGGTTTCGTCCGTGATCGTCGGACGCCGGTAGCGAAACTCTGACGCGTCCTCGGCCCGGGCCCGGATCCCGGCCCAGTCCTCGATCACGTACTCGCCCAGCATGGCCGCGTGCAGTGAAGTCCCCATGCCCAGCAGGCGGACGTCGTGGTAGCGCCGCAGGTGGTCGTCCGAGATCGCGAACTCGATGAAGTTGACGAGGCCGTCGTCGGTCATGCGGCCGCGGAAGGCGTTGGCGGCCGCCTCGGGCGTCTCGTGGATCTCCTTGAGCATGAAGTGCGGGAAGCCGCCCTTCTGCGCCTGCGCCACGTCCCAGTCGACGTGCACGATCTTGGCGTCCACCGGCTGTCCGTCGAGCGTGGAGCCTTCCGGCCCCAGAGGGGTCACCGCGGCCATCTCGCCCTCGCCCAGGATCAGCACCTTCTTCGTGTAGGGGATGATCGCCGTGATGTCCGAGGCGATGAAGTACTCGCCTTCTCCGATGCCGACCACCAGCGGCGCGTTGAGGCGGGCGCCGACCAGCAGCTCGGGGTCGTCCAGGCTGAACATGGCCAGCGCGTAGGCGCCCTTGATCCGCTGCAGCGCCTTGCGCACCGCGAGCAGGAAGTCGCCCTTGTAGTACTGCTCGATCAGGTGCGGGACGACCTCGGTGTCGGTCTCGCTGGTGAACTCGTGGCCCAAGCTCTCGAGCTCGGCCTTGATTTCGGCGAAGTTCTCGATGATGCCGTTGTGCACGACGGAGATCCGGCCGTGGCAGTCGGCGTGCGGATGGGCGTTGATGATGGTCGGCTTGCCGTGCGTCGCCCAACGGGTGTGGCCGATGCCCACCGTGCCGGTGGGCATGTTCTCTTTCAGCTTGGCGATCAGGAGGTCGACCTTGGCCTCGCTCTTGGTGACGCTGGTGTGGCGAGTTCCATCACCGGTCTCGATGACGGCCACGCCCGCCGAGTCGTAGCCGCGGTACTCGAGCCGCTTCAGGCTCTCCATCAGGATGGGCGTCGCCTGGCGCTCGCCGAGGTAGCCGATGATTCCGCACATACCTTCTTGAACGCGCCTTCCGGGGCTTTAGGTTACGAGTGGCTTGGCGAAGGAGTGGGAGTCGGGGCGGTGCAGTCGATCTGCTTCTGGATGCTGACCACTACCGTGACCTGGGCCGGGTCGGCGCTGAAACCGTCGGTGGGCACCGGCTGCTGAGAGCGGACGGCGCCGGTCGCGTTGCTGACGTCGATCGCCTGGCCGAGCGTGATGTTGTCGACCGTGGAGACCTTGTCGGCCGGACCGCTGATGGTGGCCACCGCGCTGGGGGTGAAGCTGATCGAGCTGATCTGGTAGCCGCAGGCGGGTCGGCCGGTCAGGTTGGCCTTGATCGCCGCCTGGCGGGTGACCTGCTCCTGTTGAAGCGTCACGTGGACGTTGACGATGCTGGGATCGACCGCGGGCACCGGGAACGACTTGAAGTTGGAGAGGTCCACCGGATGCCCGTTCTGCTCGAACTTGACGGGCTGTGTGGGGCTGTCGACGTTGGTGCCGCTGAGCGGGTGGTCCTGGGCCCCGATCTGCACGAAGGCCTTGAGGTTCTGCAGCAGGGAGCGGGGCGCCGTGACCTTGACCTGGCAGGCCTCGGCGGAGTTTCCGCATTCGGCGTAGGTGATCGGCTTGCCCTGGGCGTCGTTGGGGCCCAGCACCTTGAATCCGGGCGACACCCAGGGGGTGCGCACCTCGATCGGATAGGCCTTGGTGTCGGCGACGTCGATGCCGATGGTGATAGGTACCGCATCCCCGTTCCAGCTCACGCCGGGCGGCAGGGTCTTGGGTGTCGCGAAATAGGTGTGCTGAGCGATGGGCTGGGTCACGCCCTTCAAGTCGACGTGGAAGCGGACGCCGTTGGGGAAGTTGGCGGACGCCTTCAGCGGATCGACGGCGCTGCTGACCCCGAACACGTTGACGTTGGTCTTCAGCACCGGGTTGAGGACCACGATCGAAGGATCCTTGTTGTCGTAGTCGACCACCGCCGGCACCGACGTCACCGATACCGGGTTCTCGCTGAAGGCCACCGCGGCGAGCAGGCCGATGGCCAGAGCCAATGCGAGCAGCTTGAGACGCCAGTTGGCGATGAGCCAGTTCACTTGTTGAACCAGGGTAGTAGGGCGAGGCGCCGGGTCCGGCCATTGGTGGGCTTCACGGGCTCGATCGAGCCCATCAGCCGCCGCCGCAGGCCGTCGGCGTCCAGGTTGCGGGTGATGGCGCCGTTCTCCACCACCGAGATCCTGCCGGTCTCCTCGGACACGACCACGATCAGCGCGTCGGAGGCCAATGAGAGCCCGATCGCGGCCCGGTGGCGGGTGCCCAGGCGCTCGCGCACCGTCCCCTCCTCGGGCAGCGGCAGCAGGCAGCCGGCGGCCAGGATCTGGTTGCCGCGGATGATCACTGCCCCGTCATGGAGGGGCGAGTTGGGGAAGAACAGAGACTGCAGGAACTCGCTGGACACCTCGCCGTTGATGCGCACGCCGGTGGCCGCGTAGTCCTCCAGCCCCACCTCCCGCTCGAAAGCGATCAGCGCGCCGGTGCGGCGGGCCGAGAGCCGCTCGACCGCTCGGATCACCTCGGCGATGGAGCGGCTGCGCAGCTGCTCGGTCACGCCGAAGGCCGCCAGCGGGCGCCCCAGGTGGCCCAGGCGGCCGACCTGGTCCAGGATCCGGCGCAGCTCGGGCTGGAACAGCACGATGATCGCGATCACGATGAAGGGCGCGGCGTTCTGGAAGAGCCATTTGAGGAGGATCAGGTTGAGCGCGCTGGCGGCCACGCCGACCATGACCAGGACCACCAAGCCCACGATCAGCTGGATGGCCTGAGTGCCCCGGACCAGGCGCAGCAGCTGGTACATGATGAAGGCCACGAGCAGGACGTCGACCACCTCGACCGGGCCGACCTTCTCGACGATCGTCACCAGCTGGTGGAAGAGCTGCGAGAGGATGCCCAGCATTCAGGCTTCTCCGAAGATCGAGGCCAGCAGCGCCATCTGCGCGTAGAGCCGGTTCTCGGCCTGGTCGAACACGACCGATTGCGGCCCGTCGATCACCTCGGCCGTGACCTCCTCGCCTCTGTGGGCGGGCAGGCAGTGCATGAAGATGGCTCGGGGCGCCTGCGCCATCAAGTCGCGATTGACCTGGTACTCCGCGAACTCGAGGCGACGCACCTCGGCCTCCGACTCCTGCCCCATCGAGGTCCAGACATCGGTGTAGACGGCATCCACCCCTTCTAACGCGGCCAGGTCGCTGGTCACCTTGACGGTGTGCGCCTGCCGGGTCACCTCAGCCGGCGGGTAATGGCGCGGCGGCGTGATGACCGTGAGCGCCAGCCCCGTCAGGGCTGCGGCCTCGATCAAGGAGATGGCGACGTTGTTGCCGTCGCCGACAAAGGCCAGCCTTCTGCCCTCCAGTCCGCCCAGACGTTCCTCGAGCGTGAGCAGGTCGGCCAGCACCTGGCAGGGGTGAGAGCGGTCGGTGAGGGCGTTGATCACCGGCTTCTGGGACGCCCGGGCCAGTTCCAACAGGTCAGCGTGGCTGAAGAGCCGGGCCACGATGCCGCTCGTGAAGCGGGATAGGACCTGGCCGACATCGGACACTTTCTCGCGCCGCCCGAGGCCAATGTCGACGTCGGCAAGCGTGATCGGCGTCCCGCCCAGGCGGCCGATGGCGACCTCGAAGGAGACCCGGGTGCGCATGGAGGGCTTCTGGAAGATGAGGGCGAGGTGACGGCCCTCGAGTGGGGCGCGCGCGCCCGCCCGCCAGTGACCCGCCTTGATGTCGGCGGCAAGGGCCAGGAGGCCCCGAAGCTCGGCGGCCGTGACGTCGGCGATATCCAGGAAGTCGCGGCCTGCCAGTGCGGGTAGCAGGTCGATCGTCAAAGGCTCCTTTCCCGGACTCAGTGTAGGCCCGGCGGTTCCGGGGGGATCCTTCGATCGGCTAATTGACCTGGCGAGTTGCTCCTGCCCAATAGGGCTCGCGTAGCTTGCGTTTCAAGATCTTGCCGCTCGGGTTGCGCGGGATGACGTCGATGAAATCGACTGAGCGGGGTCGCTTGAAGCCGGCCAGCTTGTCGCGGGACCAGTCGATCAGCTCGTCTTCACTGAGCTCGCTGCCAGGCTTCTTGACAACGATCGCCTTGGCGGTCTCGCCCCACTTGTCGTCCGGCACCCCGATCACGGCCACGTCGGCCACCGCCGGATGGCCCGCCAGAACGCCCTCCAGCTCGGCCGGGTAGATGTTCTCCCCGCCGGACACGATCATGTCCTTGATCCGGTCCTTGATGTAGATGAAGCCGGCCGCGTCCATGGTGCCGGCGTCGCCGGTATGAAACCAGCCGTCCCGGACCGCGGCGGCGGTGTCCTGCGGGCGATTCCAATAGCCGACCATGATGCCGGGGCCGCGGTACACGATC
>VBEO01000056.1:0-12150 GCA_005881825.1 Chloroflexota bacterium
TGCAGCACGGGTTTCAGCTCGCGCGTTCGCTGCTGGCCAAGCACCGCGGCAACCGGCAGATCATCATGGTCACCGACGGCGAGCCCACGGCTCATCTCGACAACGGCCGCGTCTATTTCGCTTATCCGCCCACCTTCCGAACCATCCAGGAAACGCTGAAGGAGGTGCGCCGCTGCACGCGGGATCGCATCGTGATCAACACCTTCATGCTCGAGCGCGGGCCCTACCTGACCGAATTCATCAACCAGATGACGCGCATCAACAAGGGCCGGGCCTTTTTCGTCTCGCCGGAGCGCCTGGGCGAGTACATCCTGGTCGACTATGTTTCGGGCAAGGCCCGCCGCCAGAGGTCGAAGGTTTCGTAGGGCGGGGCTTGCCCCTGCTATGCCGACCCGTTCGTCAAGTTGTCGAGCAGCTTGAAGCACAGGTGGCGCAGCTGCGCGATCTCGTCCTCGGTGAAGCCTTCGAAGATCGGAAAGTGTCGCTCGAAGGCTTCTGCCCACAGCGCGTCGACGCGGGCGCGTCCTTCGGGCGTGATGCGCGCCAGCACGGCGCGCCGGTCGGTGGCGTGGGGCATACGGCGGATGAGCCCGTCGCGCTCCAGCACGTCGGCCAACGAGGTCACCGTGCGCGGGCTGAGGTCGAGCCCCTTGGCCAGCTGGCCCAGCGTCAGCTGCTCGTCAGGATGGTGCCGGAGCAGCATCAGGAGCTCGAACCGGACGGTGCTCAGGTTGTAGCGCTCGGCCCAACGCTCGCCCGTGTAGCGGAGGTTGCGGGCGGCCAGCACGACGGCCCGGAGCGCTTCCGCCGGGACCAGTGCTTCATGCCGCTCGAAGAGGGGCATCCGCTGCAGCTGCTCGCGCATGCGGCGATCGAAGAGACGACCCTCTGAATCTTTCTCCAACCGGCCCCCAAAGCGCACGCCGAAGTCGATTCGGGACGTGAGCACGGTCTGGATGCTAAGGCCCGACCGGCGGCATTTCCAGAATGTTGTGCTAACTCAATATGAGTAATGGGCCTTGTTCGGAGTCACCTGGGCGGATTTAAGTATTCGGAATGGTGGCTGCAGCGGGGGACGATCCTCGCGCCCTGCACCTGCAGGTCGCGAGGGCGATGAAGCTCGCCCGTAAGCGCTACGGCACCATGCGCAGGTTTGCCTCCGACCTGCGAGAGGCGATGGGCTGGCCGACTCTCTCGGTGGCCGCGGTCTACGCCTGGGAGGCGGGCTCGACCCGCATCCCCGCGGTGGCGCTGCTGGCGGCCAGCAACCTGGCCGATGTCTCGGTCGACCAGCTGCTGCGGGCCGCGGCCGAGGGCGCTGAGCGCCTGGACCCGCCGGCGCCGCGTGGCGCCGATCAGCTGGCGGACAAGCTGATGATCCTCGAAGAGCGGGTCGACCAGCTGGAGTCCCGGCTGGCCCCGCAATAGGGGTAAAACTCCTCCCCAGTCATGGGGAGGTCCGGCCCGCAGGGCCGGGGAGGGGGACGAGCGACCCCCTCCGCCTCGCTGCGCTCGGCACCTCCCCACCAGAGTGGGGAGGAGTCCCAGTTCACCGCCGCTCGTATCCTTAGGCGGCAGTGGAGCTGCAGCAGCGGCGCGTCCTCGAGCACGTCGGCGTGCGTTCGATGGCGCGCACCTGGCACAACCTAAGCCCGGCCGAGCTGTACGAGCACGCGATCCGGCGCGGCGAAGCCCACGTGGTCGCCACCGGCGCCCTCGACGCCGAGACCGGCCAGCACACGGGCCGTTCGCCCAAGGACAAGTTCTTCGTCAAGGAGCCGAGCAGCGAATCGCGGATCTGGTGGGGCGGCAACCGCCCGATCGCGCCCGAGAAGTTCGACCGACTGCTCCAGAAGATGGTCGACTTCGTCTCCGAGAACGAGATCTATGTGCAGGACGTGTTCGCCTGCGCCGACCCGCGCTACCGGCTCAAGGTCCGGGTAGTCACCGAGCTGGCCTGGCACAGCCTTTTCGCCCGCAACCTCTTCATCCGCCCCACGCCGGATGAGCGCCAGGGCTTCAGCCCCGACTTCACGGTGATGTCGCTGCCCTCGGTCAAAGCCGACCCTAAAGCCGACGGCACCCGCTCCGAGACCTTCATCCTGGTCAACCTGCAGCGGCGGATGGTCATCATCGGCGGCACCCGCTACGCCGGCGAGATCAAGAAGTCGATCTTCACCACCCTCAACTACCTGATGCCCGAGGCCGGAGTGATGCCGATGCATTGCTCGGCCAACAAGGGCTCGGACGGCGACGTGGCCCTTTTCTTCGGCCTCTCCGGCACCGGCAAGACCACGCTCTCGTCGGAGCCCGACCGGCGCCTGATCGGCGACGACGAGCACGGCTGGTCGGACGCCGGCGTCTTCAATTTCGAAGGCGGCTGCTACGCCAAGACCATCCGCATCTCGCAAGCGGCCGAACCCGAGATCTATGCGGCCAGCGAGAGCTTCGGCACGGTGCTCGAGAACGTGGTCGTCGACCCCGACAGCCGGATGCCCGACTACGACGACGACAGCAAGACCGAGAACACGCGCTCGGCCTACCCGGTCGACCTGATCCCCAACGCCGATCTCTCGGGCCAGGGCGGGCACCCTTCCAACGTGCTCTTCCTCTCGGCAGACGCCTTTGGTGTCCTGCCGCCGGTCTCGCGCCTCGACGCCGACCAGATCCGGTTCTTCTTCCTCTCCGGCTACACGGCCAAGGTCGCGGGGACCGAGCGCGGCGTGACCGAACCCGAGCCGACGTTCAGCACCTGCTTTGCGGCGCCCTTCCTCGTGCGCTCTCCGAACACCTACGCCGACATGCTGATCGAGCGCGTGCAGAAGCACGACGCACAGGTCTGGATGCTCAACACGGGCTGGGTCGGTGGGCCCTATGGAGTTGGCGAGCGGATCTCGATCGCGCACACGCGGGCGATCGTGAGTGCCGTGGTCGAGGGCAAGCTGCGCGAGGTCTCTACGCACCGCGATCCGGTCTTCGGCGTCGAGATCCCCGACCAGGTGCCGGGTGTGCCCGCCGAGGTCCTCGACCCCCGCAGCGCCTGGCCCAACCCCGAGGACTACGACCGCCAGGCCGCCAAGCTCACTTCCGGATGGTGGGGGGTGTGGAGACCTCGCCCGACGACCGCCAGGTCGCCTTCACGCTCATCACGCAGGATGCCGAGGAGAACCAACAGCGCTCGGCGATCTGGCTGGCCCCGGCCGACGGATCGGCGCCAGCCCGGCAGCTGACCGCCGGCAAACGGCGCGACCTGCACCCCCTGTTCTCGCCCGACGGCGGGCGGCTCGCCTTCACGTCCAACCGCGAGAAGGAGTGGCGGCAGGACCTCTATGTAGCCGACCTGCGCGGTGGGGAACCGCGCCAGGTCCTGAAGACGCCGCGTGGGGTGGCCGACTTCGACTGGTCGCCGGACGGGACGCAGTTCGCGATCCTGGCCCGTCCGGACTGGCCGGCCAACCCCGACCGTAAGGCGCCCAAGAACGAGGACCAGGCCCGCGCCAGGTACCAGGAGCGGGTGCGCCACCTCCAGCACTTCCGGTACCGGCTCGACGGCGCCGGGCCCCTGGACGACGAGCAGCCGCAGGTCTGGGTCGCCGGCGCCGACGGGTCGGGCCTGCGGATGCTGACCGAAGGCGACTTCGCCATCGCCCGCGTGCGCTGGACGCCCGACGGCCGGATCGCGTTCCTCTCCAACCGGGAGCCCGACCACTGGCGCAGCCTGAAGGCGGCGGTCTATGCGGTCTCGCCCGACGGCAACCCGGAGCCGCAGCGGCTGACCGACTTCTTCACTTCCGCCAACGCTTTCGCGATCAGCCCCCAAGGCCGGGTGGCGGTGATCGCCGGCAGCGACGGGCCGGGCTCAGTCTATGCCCGGCACCAGCGGCTGTACGTCGACGGCGAGTGCCTCACCTGCGGGCTGGACCGAAGCCTCTGGGCCGGCGTGCTGGCCGATACCCATCCCACCGCCGAGTGCCCTGACCCGGCCTGGTCGGCCGACGGCCGGTGGGTCTACGTGCCCATGACCGACCGCGGCACCCTGGGCGTCTCCCGGGTGCCGGCCGACGGCGGCGAGCCGCAGCCCGTGGTCGGCGGCCACCGCGTGGTCTCCTTCTGGTCTCTGGGCGGCGACACCCTGGGCCTGGTCTCGACGGCCCAGGACCAGCCGCTGCTGGTCAACGCCGCGGCCGCCGACGGTTCCCGTGAGCGCACGCTGTACGAGCCCAATCCCTGGGTCAAGGAGCGGGGCCTGGGCGAGATCGCGGCCTTCGACGTCGAGCTCAACGGCGACCGCGTGGACGCCTGGCGGCTGCTTCCGCCGGGCCGCCAGGCGGGCAGCAAGGTGCCGACGCTGGTGTACATCCACGGCGGTCCCCACGCGGCCTATGGCTGGAGCTTCCCGTTCGTCTTCAACATCCTGGCCGGGGCCGGTTACGCGGTCGTGTTCTGCAACCCGCCCGGCAGCCAGAGCTACTCGGAGGAGTACGCGGGGCGTCTTACCGGCTCCTGGGGCGAGACCGACTTCCCCTACGTCATGGCCCTGGCCGACAAAGCCGTGGCCGACGGCTTCGCCGACCCCGCTCGCATGGGCGTGGCGGGCGCCAGCTACGGCGGCTTCGCGACCCTTTGGACGGTGGGCCACACCGACCGCTTCCGCGCCGCGATCTCGATGCGGCCGGTCACCGACCTCAACTCCTTCTACGGGTCATCGGATATCGGCTGGGACTTCGGCGCCCGCTCCTTCGGCGCCGAGCCCTGGGAGGAGCCCGAGCGCTTCCGGCGGCTGTCGCCGGTCACCTACGCAGATCAGATCAAGACGCCCCTGCGCATCATCGGCAGCTCGGGCGACCTGCGGACGCCGCTGGAGCAGGCCGAACAGGTCTACCACCGGCTTCTCAAGATGGGCCGGGAGGTCGACCTGGTGGTGTTCCACGGCGAGCCGCACGCCGTGGTGGTGGCGGGCAAGCCATGGAACCGGGTCGAGCACATGCGCTACGTGCTCGACTGGTGGGACCGCCACCTCAAGGCGTGAAAGTGGGGATCGTGGGCAGCCGGCACTTCGCTGAGCTGGCCCGGGTCGAGGCCTACGTGGAAGGCCTGCCGAGGACCGCGCGGATCGTGACCGGCAGCGCCAGCGGCGTGGACGCGGCGGCCACCCGCGCCGCTCGCCGGAGCGGCCTGGCCGTGCAGGTGCTGGGCGCTTCCTTCGAGGAGGCGCGCAACTTGTCGGTGGCGGCCGCGCGCAACCAGAAGCTGATCGATCAATGTGATGTCCTCGTCGCCTTCTGGGACGGGTCATCGCAGGGCACGCGGGCCACCGTGGAGCGGGCGCTGGACAGCGGCCGAGAGGTCCACGTATTCGTGCAGTCGGCATGAAAGCGCTGCTTTTTGCCCGCCTGCGCGAGCTGGCCGGCACCGACGCCGCCGAGGCTTCGGGGTCGACCGTGGGGGAAGCCTGGGAGTCCCTGCGCCGGCGCTTTCCGGGTTTGCCGGCCAACCCGGACGGGATCCGGGCCGCTCGCAACCAGGATTTCGTCGAGTGGGACGCGCCAGTGGGCCCCGGTGATGAGCTGGCCTTCATCCCGCCGGTGAGCGGCGGCGGCCCGGACGGGGGCGTGCTCTTCGAGCTGACGACCGAAACGCTGGATGCGCGGCGCCTGGAGGCCGCGGTCGCGCATGCCGGGGCCGGCGCCATCTGCACGTTCACCGGTGTGGTGCGCGACAGCTCGCGGGGCGAGCGGGTGGAGCGGTTGGAGTACGAGGCCTACGCGGGCATGGCCGAAAAGCAGATGCGGGCGATCGCGAGTGAGATTGCGCAGCGCTGGCCCGAGGCCCGGGTGGCCATGGCGCACCGCACGGGGCAGCTGGAGATCGGTGAGGCTTCGGTGGTGGTCAGCGTGTCCTGTCCCCACCGGGCGGAGGCCATCGCCGCCTGCAAGCACGGCATCGACCGCTTGAAGGAGTCAGTGCCGATCTGGAAGAAGGAGTTCGCGGAAGGGGGAGCGGTCTGGATCGAAGGCCCAACGACACAGCCGAGCGCCGGCGGCGGAACGGAAATCTGACCCAAAAACAGTTCCGCCGCCGGCGCTCGGCCGTTTAATCTCGCAGGCGGGCCACCGAGACTCCGTCGCGCAGGGGGATCAGCGACGAGTCCAGGCGGCGGTCGTCGGCGACCAGGCGGTTCCAGAGCACCACGTTCTTGGCGCCCTGGCCCTTGGGGTTGAGCACCTCCCCGCGGCGCAGCGCGTTGTCCGCGATCAGCAGGCCTCCCGGCCGCAGCCGCTCCATCGACAGGCTGAAGCACTCGCGCACCGCGGCCTCGGAGCCGAACGAGTTGAGGAGGTCGTTGAAGACCAGGTCGTAGGTCTCGCGATCCCCCCGCAGATACTCCAGCGCGTCGCGCTCCACCAGCTCCGCACGGCTGCCCAGGCCCAGCTCGGCCAGGTTGCGGCGCGCCTCCGCGGCCCGGGCCGGGTCCAGCTCCAGGGTCACCAGGCGCGCCTCCTCGGACGAGCGCAGCAGCCAGGCCGCGCTGTAGCCGGTGGCGGTGCCCAGCTCCAGCATCCGGCGCGCGCCCGCGGTGCGGGCTAGCAGTAGCAGGAGCGCCCCTACGAAGGGCCCGACCGCGGGCACGTTGTTCGCCTCGTACTCCTGCTCCAGCCGCGTCATCACCGCGTCACGCGGCGCCAGGAGCGAGTCCAGGTAGTCCTCAAGGTCGGGTGTGACGGCGACCCCGGCCAGCCGCGTCATGGCTGGAGCGCGGCCTGCGGCGAGAGCACGTCGATCACGCGGTCGACCTCGTCCTCGGTGTTGTAGAAGTGCGGCGACAGCCGCACGAAGTCGGCATGGATGCGACCCACGATTCGCGAAGCCTGGAGGTCGCGCAGGATCTCCTGCGGCGGCGACCCCGGCTTGCGAAACGACACGATGCCCGAGCGTTCGCCGGCATCGCGCGGCCAGGGGCCGATCACCTCGTAGCCCTGGCGATCGAGCCCTTCGGCCAGCCGCAACGCAAGGTCCAGCACCCGCCGCTCCACCACCTCCGGCCCGACCTCAAGAAAGACGTCGACCGACGCCGCGAAGGCAGCCATGTCCAGCAGTGACGGGTTGCCTTCCTCCAGGCGCCGGGCGGTGGTCTCGAAGTCGACACGGTCGGTGGGATAGCTGAAGTAGTTCAAGCGGTCCTGGACCGACGCGGTCCCGACCAGGGCGGGGGTGATCCTGGGCAGGAGGTCGGGGTGGCACCAGGCGAAGCCGATGCCCTGCGGCCCCAGCAGCCACTTGTAGGAGCCCGCGGCCAGGTAGTCGACCGGGAGTCGCGACAGGTCCAGGCGCAGCGCGCCCGCGCTCTGGATGGCGTCGACGGCCAGGATCACGCCCCGCTTCCGGCACTCCTCGCCGATGGTCTCCAGGTCGACGCGATAGCCGTTCCAGAACTCGACGTGGCTCAGAGCCACCACACGCGTGCGGGCGTCGACAAGCTCCAGGACCGACTCCGGCGTCACCCGGCCGCCGGTGTTGTCGGCCATCCGGAACTCGACGCCCCGCCGCCCCAGCGCCACCCACGGATACACGTTGGCCGGGTACTCGCCGCGGGCGCCCACCACGTTGTCGCCGGCCTGCCAGTCCAGCCCGGCCGCCAGCAGGCTGATCCCATGAGCGGTCGAGCGGGTGAGCGCGATGTGATCGGCGCCGCAGGTGAAGAGGCGGGCCAGCGATTCACGGAGGCGGTCGGCCTCTTCCATGGCCAGGGGAGAAGTCAAAGGCTTGGCCGTGAGCTGCCCGGCCATCGCCTCCACCGCCGCCCGCGCCCGCTCGGACATCGGCGAGACCCCGGCGTGGTTCATGAAGATGTACTGCCGCGTGATCGGGTAGAGGTCGCGAGCTTCGACGGGGTCCATTCAGCTTCCTCCCAGGATCGGATCGAGCGTCGTGATGTAGGCGGCCAGGCGACCGGCCGTTGCGTCGAGCACATCGGAGCTGAGCACCGGCGCCCGGAACGTCTCGTACAAGCGGTACCAGCCCTTGTCCCAGGGCTCGAGTTCGGCGCGCGGCAGACTTTGCTTGATCTCCACCAGCCGGCCTCGCAGCAGGCGGAACCCCGCCTCGTTGGCCGCAGCCGTGCCCTCGAGGTGGAGGCCGACCTCCATGCGGCCTGTCGCAGTGTGCTGCCAGGCCTCGTAGTGGACGCCAGGCCGCCCGTAGTCGAACTTCATGAGCCGCCCAAAGCCACGCCGGTGCTCGAAGGCCCGCAGCTCGATGGGCAGACGGGTTGCCAGCGCCACCGGGAGCGCCGAGAAGAATGTGCTCGGCGACATGGCTGCGGTGGCGACCACGACCGGCAATATACGATCGACCGCTACAACGCATGGCAGTGGTACCGACCGTCATCGAGAACGAGGGGGGCAGCCGGGAGCGCGCCTTCGACATCTACTCGCGCCTGCTCCGGGACCGGATCATCATCGTCGGCCGCCCGATCGACGACACCCTGGCCAACCTGGTGGTGGCCCAGCTGATCTTCCTGGCCGCCGACGACCCTGAGAAGGAGATCCAGATCTACGTCAACAGCCCCGGCGGCAGCGTCGCTTCGGGCTTCGCGATCTACGACACGATGCAGTACATAAAGCCGCCCATCTCGACGGTCGCGGTCGGCCGGGCCGCCTCTTTCGGGACGGTGCTCCTGATGGGCGGCACCAAGGGCCGCCGCTTTGCGCTGCCCAACGCGCGCATCCACCTCCACCAGCCGCTGATCGCCGGCCGCGGCCTGCAGGGCCAGGCCACCGATCTCGACATCCACGCCCGCGAGATCCTGCGCCTGCGCCAGGTCCTCAACGAGCTGATCGCCAAGCACACAGGCCAGCCCCTGGAGCGGGTGGAGAAGGACACCGACCGCGACTTCTACCTGTCGCCCGAAGAAGCGATCGAGTACGGGCTGATCGACGGCCTCATCCAGCCCACGACTCCGGTCCGCGAGCTCGCGGCCGCCGCCTCAGGCTCCGCTCAGACCTAGGCGGCGCGCCAGGGGCACCACCAGGCCTCCCTGCACGAGCAGGGACAGCACCACCACGCCGTAGGCCACCGTTGAGACCCGCGGGTCGATGCCCGGGCTGGCCGCCACGGCCAGGGCCAGGGCGATCGAGAGCGCGCCGCGAAGGCCGCCCCAGAAGGCCAGATGCCGCCAGGCCCAGGGAACGCCGCCCCACCAGGTCAGGCCGTAGACCGCAGGGGCTCGAGCCACGACCATGGCCAGGTAGGCGCCGATGACCAGGGGAACCAGGCGCAGCAGTGACGGCGTTGGCAGCGCGGCGCCGACCAGCACGAAGAGGACGGCGTTGAGGACGAAGGCGAGCAGGTTCCAAAAGCCGAGCAGCTGTGTGCCCTGCAGCCGCCCCGACCGCCGCGCGAAACGGGCGACCGCCATCCCGGCGATCACGACGGCCACTATCCCCGAGAAGTGGAGGACGTCGGCCAGCAGGTAGGAGCCATAAGCGGCCACCAGCGTGAGCAGGATCTCGAGCTCGGCTTCCTGTGCCCTGCGGAGAAGAAGCACGGAGGCCGCGCCGGCGACGACGCCCACCGCCGCGCCGCCCACCGTCAGGACCAGGAAGCGGCCGGCCGCGTCGCCGAGCGAGGGAGCGCCGCTCAGCACCGAAGCCAGCACGGCCGCGAAGACCGCCACGCCGGTGCCGTCGTTGAACAGAGACTCGCCCTCCAGGATCGCCGTCAGCCCGGCCGGGGCCCGCAATCCACGCAGCACGCTGATCACCGCGATGGGGTCGGTGGCCGCCACGATCGCGCTCAGGATGAAGGCGGAGGGCCACGCGAAGCCGAGAGCAAATCGCAGGAGGGCGGCCATCACCAGCACGCCCACCAACACGCCGACCGTCGCCAGCAGGCCGACATGCAGGGCGCGCCGGCGCAGCTCTGCCAGGTCCAGTGTGAGGGCCGCCTCGAAAACCAGGCCGGGCACAAACGCCAGCAGGATCAGGTCGGCGCCGACCCTCGGCAGGTGCAGCCCTGGCAGCAGCCCCAGCAGGATGCCGGCCGCCGCCAGGACCACCTGGTAGGGGAGGGCAGGCGCCCGCTGCGAGGCGAGTCGCAGCAGTGCCGCGACCACGCCCAGCAGCAGCAGGAAGAAGAGGAAGGTCTGGGCGGTCGTCACCGAGGCCGGTCAGATCTCCAGCGACATGCCGTCGCGGGCGGCCTTCACCTGGATCCCGGTCGCTTGCGTCATCTGCTCGGCGACCTCCCAGGGGTGGGCGCGCCAGACGTTCATGCCGAAGTGGGTGATGATCGCCAGCCGGGGCCGGGCCTCGGCGATGATGCGGGCGGCTTCCGGGATGCTCAGATGGGGCAGGTCGGGCCGCTCGTCTAGAAGCACCGTGTGCAGCACCATCACCTCGGCCTGGTGATCCTCGACGATCGCGTCGTACCAGTCGGAGTCGGTCACCCAGCCCAGGCGCTGGCCGAAGCGAAAACCGTAGGTTTCGGCCCCGTGCGGGTGGCGCCGGGTGGTCGTGAACTCAAGATCACCGAGGCGATAGACGGTCGTCGGCTCCAGGCGCACGACCTCGCGCGGGAACGCGCGCAGGTAGTGGAGCACGACGGGGTCGTGGTCGAGGGCATCGGCCGGACAGAAGAGCTTGCCGCGCGGGCGGAAGCCGCCCTCGGTCATGCCCTCGATCATCACGTTGACATCGCTGCTGTGGTCGAGGTGGCGGTGGCTGACCAGGATCCCGTCCAGCCGGGCCAGGTCGACCTTGCGCTTGGCGTACTGGACGACGGCGCCCGGTCCCGGGTCGCAGGCCAGGCGCGTCGAGCCTTCCTCGATGTAGAGCCCGCCCGAGGCGGCCAGCTGCTTGGCCACCATGAAGCGGGCGCCCGCGGTGCCCATGAAGGTGAGCTTCAATCGACCTCAGCCACCGCGGCCAGGGGAGTCGTCTTGCCGAAGTAGCGGTCGTACAGCTCGCGCACGCGGTCCAGGGTGTCGGCTTCGGCCGGCGGCTTGTCATCGCGCAGGCGGACGATGCGCGGGAAGCGCAGCGCGAAGCCGGAGCGGTGCCGGTTGGAGATCATGATCGCGTCGAAGGCGACCTCGACCACGGTGTCGGGCTCGACCAGGCGCACCCGGCCGTGGTCGGCGACGGTGTGCTCCAGGAAGTACCTGGTCATGGTCGCGATCTCGGCGTCGGTGAGGCCGGTATAGGCCTTGCCGACGTTGACCAGCCGGTCGTTCGCCTCGTCGCGGACCGCGAAGGTGTAGTCGGAGAGGACTCCTCGACGCTTGCCGTGGCCCCACTCGACGGCGGTCACCACGCAATCGAGCGTCGCCAGCGGCCGCTTCAGCTTCAGCCAGGAGAGGCCACGGCGTCCCGGGGTGTAGGCGCTCTCGGGGTTCTTCAGCATCAGGCCCTCGTTGCCCCGCTCGCGGGTCTCCTCGAAGATCCGGTCGAGCTCGTCGGCGGTCGAAGCCTCCTCGACACGTGCCAGCAGGAACGGGTGCTCCAACCCCAGGCCTTCGAGGGCGCGTCGCCGCTCCTGAAGCGGCTCGTCGAGCAGCGACCGTCCATCGAGATGCAGAAGATCGAAGATGACGAGCGCCACCGGAACTTCGCGCTTCAGGCTGTCGTCCACCACCTTGCGGCCGAGGCGGTGCTGGAGCTCGAAGAAGCGCAGGACCTTGCCGTGGCGATGGGCGAGGATCTCGCCGTCGATCAGGACCTCGTGCCCCAACGCCGCCGTCGCCTCTGCCACCTCCGGGAAGGCGGCCGTCGTCTCCTTCAGGTCGCGCGAGTAGAGCGCGACCCGTCCGTCACGGCGGTGCAGCTGGCAGCGGACCCCGTCGTACTTCTCCTCCGTCCACGCCGTCCCTCCCACCCTGTGCATGGCCTCCGCGGAGTCGGCGACGACGCCGGCGAGCATGAAGCGGATCGGCTTGAAGAGCTCGATCGACGCGGAGTCGGTCTCGCCGGCCCTTGCCCGGACCGCCGTCTCGCCGAGGTCGCCGGTCAGCATGTGGACGCGCTTCACGGTCGCCAGCGGGAGGTCGAAAGCCTGCGCCACCGCCTCTTCGACCAGGCCCTCCTGGAGCCCGATCCGGAGGTCGTTGGCAAGGATCTTGACCACGTACTTGGCCTCCAGCGGGTCGAGCCG
>VBEO01000056.1:12204-13003 GCA_005881825.1 Chloroflexota bacterium
TCCTGCTCGGTGCGCGTGATCGCCTCGACCGCCTTCCACAGCGAGGACCCGCCCAGCTGCAGGGTGCGGGGGTCGTTGAGGCTGAAGGGGCGCCCGGTCATCCAGGTGGTGGCAAGCCGGAGGTCGTCCGGCTCGAGGGCCCGGAGATATTCCGCCAGGAGGCGCGTCTTCTCCAGCTTGGAGGTCGTGGCGGCGACGGCGTCGGCACAACGGGCGAATTCGCGCATCGGCTGGACTATCGTAGGCAGAGGGAACAAGAACTCCGATGAGCCGCCGATGTCCCTACCTCGAGGAGTACTTCCGCGAGAAGCTGGGCCCGCTACGCAGCTACCACTTCGACTGCCACGTCGACGGTGCCTCGCACATCCGGCGCCGCCTGAGTGACAGCCCCCCGATCTGCCTGCGCAACTTCGAGGACTGCCGGCTCTACCAGGCCGAGAAGCGCCGCGAGGACGGCCTCATCACCCGCTACACGGATTAGTCACCGCTAAAGTCTCAGCGCGCCATGCGCTGCGAAACCTGCGGAGCCCCGGCCGTCCTGCTCGCCAACGCGTGCGTCTTCTGCGCCACGCCGATCGGCGACAGCCACGCGCCCGCCGAGCTGCTCGACTACCTCGCGGCGCGGCTCCCGGATGCGAAGGTAAAGCGCTTCGTCCTCGGCCGGGCGCGGCCGGTCCGCGAGTTCAAGCTTGCCGTCGGCGAGACCGAGTACGCCGCCCGCCTTCGTCGGGGGCGGTTGGAGCTGGTGCCGGACCTGCCGCCGGCCCGCTGGGTCGATCGCCTGCTGGGCGCCTTGAGC
>VBEO01000071.1 GCA_005881825.1 Chloroflexota bacterium
AAGAGTCGGCGTGACCCAGCTCCTCATAGAAGACCGCGAGCGCCGGCGGTCCGTGCTCGAGCGCCCAGGCCGGCAGGCCGGTCGCCACCAGGGCATCGACGACCTCGCGCCGGAAGCCGCCCTCCTCGTCGGCGGACCGTGCCTGCGGTGCCACCAGCTCGGACACGGCCTGGCGGACGCGTCCTTGAAAGGCCTCCAGCTCGTGCCCGAGCTCGAAGTTCACCGGCCCGTGAAAACCGGCTTCCGCTTGCCGGTGAACCCGGCGTGGAACTCGCGAAAGTCGGCAGCCGTCATCAGCAGCGTTTGGGTCCAGGCCTCCATCTCGATCGCCGACCCGTAGTCCATGGAGGCCGCGCGGTTGAGCATCTCCTTGGTCATGGCCAGGCCCCAGGGCGCCACCTCGTGCAGGCGCGCAGTCACCTCCGCCACGCAGGCGTCGAGGTCGGCGTCTGGCACCACCCGGCTGGCCAGGCCCATGGCCAGCGCCTCGGACGCGCTGATCTTGTCGCCCAGCATCAGGATCTCGGTGGCCCTGCCCAAGCCGACCAGGCGCGGCAGGAGCCAGCAGATGCCCATGTCTCCCCCGCTGATGCCGACCTTGGTGAAGAGGAAGCGGAAGGAGGCCGACTCCGCCAGCAGCCGGAGATCGGAGGCCGCCGCCAGCACCGCGCCGGCGCCGGCGGCGATGCCGTTGACGGCGGCGACCACAGGCTGCGGCAGCTCGCGCAGGTTGCGCACGCAGGCGCCGGTCATGCGCGCGAAGTCGTAGACCCCGCGGGTGTCCATCTTGAGCAGCTCGCCGATGATCTCGTCTACGTCCCCGCCGGAGCAGAAGCCACGGCCTTCGCCGCGCAGCACCAGCACCCGGACCTCCTCGGCGCGCGCCCGCAGCGAAGCCGTGAGGTCGCGGATGTCGGCGTAGACCTCGAAGGTGAGCGAGTTGAGCCGCTCCGGGCGGTTGAAGGTCACCGTGGCGACCCCACCGGACTCCCGGTAGTCGAAGTGCCAGCGGCGGGAGCCCATGGTCCGCATCATGTTCGCATGGTCGAAAACTTCAACCCGCCCGCCCTGGGGCCCGCCGTCGGCTTCTCACACGCCAGCCGCGCTGGAGGGTTCGTCTTTCTGGGTGGCCAGGTCGGCAGTGACGAGACTGGCCACATCGCCGAGCCGGGCGATATCGCGCAGCAGTTCGCCCGCGCCATCCGCAACGTGGGCACCGCCCTGGAAGCCGCCGGGTCAACTCCCGGACAGGCCGTGAAGCTCACCTATTACGTCACCGACGTAACGGCTTACCGGCGCGGCCTGAAGGCGATCGGCGCCGCCTACCGCGAGGTTTTCGGCAAGCACTTCCCGGCCACCAGTCTGTTCGGTGTCAAGGAGCTTTTCGATCCCGACGCACTGGTGGAGATCGAGTGCGTAGCGCTGGTCGGAGGCGCTTAACAACAACTCACTCCGGAAGCCGGAACCGGGGCTCGGCCCTGCCTAGCCTTGCACGCCGGTGGCGCATCGCGTTTGGCTTGGCTGGCCCATGCTCCTGGCCCTGGCCCAGGTGTCGGACGTGGCCAGCACCTGGCTCAGCCTGAAGTCCGGGGCGCCCGAGCAGAACCCGGTCGTGCGCGCGGTCCTCGACCACGGCGACTTCCTGGCCTTCCTGGCCGTGAAGCTGGCGCTGGTCGCCGCGCTCCTGATCCTGGTGATCGCCACCAGTCGCCACCTGCGCGTGCACCGCGTGGCCTGGTTCGCGGTTCAGGGCTTGGCCGTGGCCTTCATGGCGGTGGCGGCGCTCAACACGCTGGGCGTCGTCCTGGCGGTGGCGTAGGGGCGAGGCTCGCCTCGCCCGGGAGGGCAAGCCCCTCCCCTACAGCCCCAGCGTCAAGCGCGCCAACCGGTCCTTGACCTCGCTGGGCACCAGGCTGTCGTAAAGGGCGATCGCCCGCGCGTCGTTTCCGACCAGGTAGCGCACGTGGGGCCGCTTGGCGGTCAGCGCCTTGACCACCACCTTGGCCACGTCCTCGGGGCGCCCCATGAGGCCGCGGCCGAAATTGATCCCGGAGCGGGCCCGCTCGTAAGCCGCCTCGTAGTTGGAATCCGCGCGGGAGTCGGTCTCGGCGTGCCACTGGTCCCAGATCCCGGTGTCGAACCCGCCCGGCTCGACCAGGATCACCTTCACGCCGAAGCCGGCGGTCTCCACTCGCAGCGCGTCGGACAGCGCTTCCAGGGCGTGCTTGCAGGCCTGGTACCAGCCGGTCAGCGGCGTGGTCGCCAGTCCGTAGATCGAGCTCATGTTCACGATCCGGCCCTCGCCGCGCTCCCGCATCCGGGGCAGGGCCAGGCGGGCCAGGCGCATGGGCGCCAGGACCATGGTTTCGAAGGCCGCTCGCGCCTCCTCGTCGCCCACGTCTTCGACGGCACCGGAGGCCGGATAACCGGCGTTGTTGACCACCGCCCAGGGCTTCAGTCGGCCTACCACCCGGCGGCAGGCGGCCTCGTCGCGTACGTCCAGGAGCACCGTCCGCACTTCGACGCCCGCCGCCTCGGCGGCATCGCGGACCCGGCGGGCCTTGGCCGCCGAGCGCACGCTGCCCACCGAATCGAAGCCGGCGCGCGCCAGCGCGATGGCCGTAGCCAGTCCCAGGCCGGAATTGGCGCCCGTGGTGAGGACGAGTCCTTGTCCGGCCATGGGTACAGTCTTGATCGTGGAGAGCCTCACCGTCGACATCGACGGCCCGGTCCACTACGCCTCGTACGGCGGCCAGGGCGACCCTGTTGTGCTGATCCACGGCCTGGGAGGCTCGCACCTCAACTGGATGGCGGTCGGCGACCGGCTGGCGATCCGGCATCGCGTCTACGCGCCCGACCTGCGCGGCTTCGGCCTCACCCCGATGCGGCTCGGCCAGCGAGCCACATTGGACGCGAACCAGGCCTTGGTCGAGGGCTTCCTGGAGCGGGTCGTGCAAAGCCCCGCGACCCTGGTGGGCAACTCCATGGGCGGCCGCCTCGCTCTCCAGGTGGCGGCCCACCGCCCGGAGCTGGTGCGCCGCCTGGTGCTGGTCGACCCGGCCGCTCCCAATCCGACACTGGGCGGCGTCGACGGCTTGGTCATCGTCTTCTTCGCGGCCTTGCTGGCGCCCATGGCCGAGCCGTACCTGGGCCGGCGCTCGCGGCGGATGGGCGCCGAGAAGATCGTTCGCGCCACCCTGGCGGTCTGCTGCGAGGATCCCAGCCGGGTCCCGCCGCACATCTTCCAGGCGCACATGGAGCTCACCGAACGCCGGATGCGCGAGATGCCCTGGAGCGATCGGGCGCTGGTCCAGGCCGCGCGCTCTCTGCTCAAGCTGACCTTCCGGCGCCAGGCCTACAACCGGATCCTGCCGCGCGTCCAGGCGCCGACCCTGATCGTCCATGGCGCTCGCGACCGCCTGGTGCCCGTGGCCGCGGCTCAGGAGCTGGTGCGGCTGCGGCCGGACTGGAACCTGGAGGTGCTGGACGGCGTCGGCCACGTGCCGATGCTGGAGACGCCCGACCGCTTCCTACTCGCGATCAACCGCTATCTGGAGGTTTCGGCCGAGCAAAAGGCGGGTTAGGGGGGTTCCCCGCAAAATCGCCAGATTTTGTGGGGTCCTTTAAAGTAGCCGCAGGCTCAAAAGCAGCCCACGTCGTGGCAACCGTCCCCAAACCGTCCAAACCGGAGCCCCAGGCCCGGCGCGCCGCGGGCGCGCTGGTAAGGGGCATTCCCTCCCTCCTCTACGCCGGGCGCCTCTTCTCGCCCCCGCCGATCTGGCGCGAGGGCCGCATCGCCGCCGAGTACCTGGCGCTGGTCCGCAACCCCGTCTACGTCGGTAAGGACGTGCCCCACGGCGACGGCCGTCCGGTGCTCCTGGTGCCCGGATTCCTGGCCGGCGATGCCTCGCTGTCGGTGCTGGCTGACTGGCTGCGCCGGATGGGCTACTACGCCGAGGCGCCCGGCATCTCCTTCAATGTCAAGTACTCGGAGGTCGTCATGAAGGCGCTCACCGTGCGCCTGGTCGACGTCTACGGTTGGAAGGGCCGGCGGGTGACTGTGGTCGGCCACAGCCGGGGCGGGATCCTGGCCAAGGTGCTCTCGCACCGCCACCCGGAAATGGTGGAGCAGGTGGTGACGCTGGGCTCGCCGCTGGCCGATCCCTACGACGTCCACCCGGTGACCATGGCCGGGGTCCGGGTCGCGCAGGCCTGGAACTTCGTCCGCTATGGGCGCACCGCCGACATCGAGCGCCGTTTCCTGCGCGACCTGGCGGCCGAGCCCAAGGTGCCCGTCACCTCGATCTACAGCCGCAGCGACGGCATCGTGCACTGGGCGGCCTGTCTGCGGCCCGACGTGCGCGCCGTGGAAGTGCACGGCAGCCACGTCGGGCTGGGGTTGAACCCCGAGGTGTACAAGGTGCTGGCCCGGCTCCTGCCCTGGCCGGCCCGGACCTCCTAGCTCGGGCTCAGGCGAGCAGGCGCCGCGCGATGACCAGGCTCTGGGCCTCGTTGGTCCCGTCCTGGATCTGGGCCATCTTGGTGCAGGCCAGGTGGCGAGCCAGGGGATGGTGGTCGCGAAGGCCTTCGGCGCCCATGGCCTGGATGCAGGTCGCCAGGTGCCGCTGCGCCGCGGCGGGAGCGAACTTCTTGGCCTGGGCCGCAGCGACCGTGGCGTCTCGCCCGGCATCGATGGCCGCCGCCGCCGTGTAGGTCAGGCCGCGGGCGGCTTCCAGGTCCGTAGCAGCTTCGGCCAGGGCCCACTGCAGGGCCTGGAACTCGGCTAGGGGACGGCCGAAGGCGCGCCGCTGCTTCACGTGCGCGACTGCGATCTCGAGGCCGCGGCCGAGCATGCCGCAGCACATGGCGGCCACGATCGCGCGCGCCGAGTCGATGCTCCGCAGGGCCGCCTTGAAGCCGTCGCCGGGCGGGATCAGGAGCCTTGCCTCGCAGTTTTCGAAGTGAATGTCGGACAGACCCATGGCGTGTCCGGCCGTCAGCCCGTAGGGCGGGCCGGCGGCCAGGCCCGGCTGCGGGCCCCGGACGTCGAAGCAGGCGATGCCGCGGTGGCCCGAGCCCACCTCGGTCTGGGCGTAGAGCTGGAAGACGGAGGCGGCGACGCCGTTGGTGATCCAGGCCTTGACGCCGTCCACCCGCCAGCCGTCGCCGTCGCTGCGGCCGGCCGTGGTGATGGCGGCCGCGTCGGTGCCCGCGCCGGGCTCGGTGAGGCAGAAGGCGCCGACCTCGTCGCCGCGCAGCACGGGCTCTGGATCGCGGCCGTGGCGGGCCAGGACGCCGGCGGCGCCCGCGTGGCAGGCCAGGGCGAACGTGAAGGCGTAATCGGCCGCGGCGAGCTCCTCGAAGACTTCGCAGGCCTCCACCAGCAGGTGGCCGGGAAGCCGCACCTCGGCCAGCCCGGCCGCGCCCGCCGCCCGCAGCGCCTCCTTGGGGAACGTCCGCTCGCGCTCCCAAAAGGCCGCGTGGGGTTCGACTTCGCGTGCGGCAAAGTCGCGGGCAGCCTCGTTCAGCCGCGCGCCCCCGCCATCCACTGGGTCCAGCTGATGCGCCCGAAGCGGTTGTCCGGGCAGGTGGCGCCGCCCTTGCCCAGGGCTCGCGAGACCCGGCCCGGGAAGGGGAGGGCGACCAGCGGCCTGTGCACTGCGTGGGCCGCCTTCCACGCCTGCGCCAGCAGCTCGCTGGTGGTTACCTCGGGCCCGCCAAACTCGGGCAGCATGCCCCGGGCTCCGGTCAGCACGCACTCCATGACCTTGGCCGCGACCTCGCCGGAGTCGACCGGCTGCAGCCGCCAGCCCTTGGGCACCACCATCACCGGCACCTCGGCGCGATCCCGAAGCAGGATGTCGATGTAGCTGAAGAACTGGGTGGCGCGCAGGATGGTCCAGGGAACGGCCCCGGCCTGGACGGCCTTTTCGGCCGCCAGCTTGGCCTTGTAGTAGGCGTAGGGCACGCGGTCGACGCCGACGATCGAGACGTAGACCAGGTGGGGCACGCTCGCCCGGCGCGCCATCTCGACCAGGCCCTGGGTGCCCAGCACATCGACTTTCTGAGTCTCGGCGCGCGGCGAGCTGGCCAGGTGCACCACGCACTCCGCGCCGGCCACGGCCTCCGCCACACCGGCCCCGGTAAGGAGGTCGCCGGTGATCGAGCCCGCACCCACGACCTTGCGTCCGGAGTGGGTCATGACCCGGACCTGGTGACCGGCTGCGGCCAGGCGGGGAACCAGGCGCGCGCCAAGCAGACCGGTGCCCCCGGTGACGAGAACCTTCATACCAAGGCGTAACCATAATTCGGGGGTGAACTGGCGCCCAGAGCTCGAGGAGCTGCGACGCCGGGAGGAGCTGGCCCGGCGTATGGGCGGCGAGGAACGCGTCCGCCGCCAGCACGAGGCCGGGCGCATGACCGTCCGCGAGCGCATCGAGCGCCTGCTGGATCCCGGGACTTTCGATGAGATCGGCGCGCTGGCGGGCTTCGGGCAGTACGCCACCGACGGCTCCCTGGACGCCTTCACCCCCGCCAACCTGGTGGCGGGCACCGGCCGCATCGAAGGCCGCCACGTGGTCGTCTGCGGCGATGACTTCACGGTCCGGGGCGGCGCCGCCGACGCCAGCATCCACGAGAAGCAGGTCTATGCCGAACGCATGGCCAATGAGCTGCGGCTGCCGCTGGTGCGGCTGGTCGACGGCACCGGCGGCGGCGGCTCGGTCAAGTCCTACGAGAAGATCGGCCGGACCTACGTGCCGGCCAACCCGGGCTGGGACCTGGTCGTCGACAACCTGGGCAAGGTGCCGGTGGTCGCCGCCTGCTTGGGCCCCGTGGCCGGGCTGGGCGCGGCCCGCGTGGTCTCCGCCCATTTCTCGGTCATGGTCCGCGAGCTGGCGCAGCTGTTCGTGGCCGGGCCGCCCGTGGTCGCGGCCGGCATGGGCCGGACGGTCACCAAGGAGGAGCTCGGCGGCTGGGAGATCCACACCCGCCAGTCGGGGGCCGTGGACAACCTGGCCGAGACCGAGGCGGAGGCGCTGGACCTGTGCCGGCGCTTTCTCGGGTACTTGCCGGCCAATGTGTGGCAGCTGCCCCCTGTCTGCGCCTTCGAGGGCCCGGTGGCGCCCGTGGAGGAGCTGCGCGAGATCGTGCCCCGCTCCCGGCGCCAGCCCTACGACGTGCGCCGCATCCTCGGCCTGGTTTTCGACGCGGGCTCGGTTTTCGAGATCGCCCCCGGCTACGGCCGCTCCTGCGTCACCGCGCTGGCGCGTTTGGGCGGCCGCCCGGTGGCGGTCCTGGCCTCCGATCCCAAGGTCTACGGCGGCGGGCTCACGGCGGCTGCGGCCGACAAGATGGCGCGCTGGGTGGACACGGCCGACACCTTCCATCTGCCGGTCGTGAACATCGTGGATCAGCCCGGCTTCGTGATCGGGGTCGAGGCCGAGCAGGCCGGCACCATCCGGCGCGGAGCCCGCGCCCTGGCCGCGGCCTACCAGGCCACCGTGCCCTGGGTGTCGGTGATCGTGCGCAAGGTCTTCGGGGTGGCCGGGGCCGGACACGGCAACGCGCAGGCGCTCAACTACCGCTTCGCCTGGCCCTCGGCCGATTGGGGTTCGCTGCCGGTTGAGGGCGGCCTGGAGGCTGCCTACCGGCGGGAGCTGGAGGCCAGCCCCGACCCGGAGACGTTGAAGGCGGAGATCCTGGCCCGCCTGGATGCCGTGCGCTCGCCCTTCCGGACGGCCGAGTCCTTCAACATCGAGCGCATCATCGACCCGGCCGAGACCCGGGTCCGGCTGGTCGACTGGGCCGAGCTGGCGTACGAGGTGCTGGCCACCCGGCCGCTAGGCCCCCGCGGCCGCCCCATGCGTCCGTAAGAAGGAGCCGAGCGCCGGCGCCGGAACTGTTTTCGAGCGAAAAATCAGTGCGAGCGCCGGCGCTCGGCGGATTCAGCTGGCGCTGACGACGACCGGCTTCTGCTTGAAGTTGGACAGCCACTCCATCAGCGCGGGACCGGGGAGCGGCCGGCTCACGAAGTAGCCCTGGGCGAGGTCGACGCCGTGCTCGCGCAGGAGCTCCCAGGTTTCCCGGTCCTCCACCCCCTCGGCCAGCACCACCAGGCCCAGGTTGTGGCCCAGGTCGCAGGTCGAACGCACGATCACGCCCGAGCTGGGGTCGGTGGTCATCTCGCTGACGAAGCTCTTGTCGATCTTCAGCTCGCCGACCGGCAGGCGCCGGAGGTGGGCCAGAGAGGAGTACCCGATGCCGAAGTCGTCGATCGCGACCGAGACGCCCATCTCGATCATCGACTCCAGCAGGTGCATGGCGACCTCGGGATCGGTCATCAGGGTGGTCTCGGTGATCTCCAGCTGGAGCATTCGACCGGGTAGCTCGTGCCGGCGCAGCAGCTCGTCGATCAGCCTGGGCAAGCCCGCATCATGCAGGTTGCGGCCGGACAGGTTGACCGCCACCGGTAGGTCCCAGCCGGCGGCACGCCAGCGCGCGCACTCGGCGATCGCCCGCTGCAGCACCCAGCGCGCCAGGGGCTTGATCTGGCCGGTCTCCTCGGCCAGCGGGATGAATCGATCGGGCGGCAGCAGGCCGAGGGAGGGGTGCTCCCAGCGCACCAGCGCCTCGATGGCCACCGGCCGGCCGCTGCCGATCGCGGCCTTGGGCTGGAAGTGGAGGACGAGCTGGTCCTTGTCCATCGCGGCCGGCATCTGCGAGGCCAGGGCCAGGCGCAGCGGCAGGCCGGCGCCCGCGTCCGCGGAGTAGACGGCGAACCCGGTGCCGGAGCGCTTGGCCTCGTACATGGCGATGTCGGCGAGGCGGGTGAGCGTGCTCACGTCGTCGCCGTGAGCCGGGTACATGGCCGCGCCGATGCTGAGGTCGACGCGCAGCTCGGTGGCCTCGATCACGAAGGGCTGGGCCAGGGCGTCGACCAGCTTGGCCGCCATCCGCTCCACGGTGCGGCCCTCACCGGCCGCGGGCAGGATCACCGCGAACTCGTCGCCGCCCAGGCGGGCCACGGTGTCGGAGTCGCGCAGGCACTCGCGCAGGCGGTTGGCGGTTTCCTGGAGCAGGAGGTCGCCGATGTGGTGGCCGAGGGTGTCGTTGATCTCCTTGAAGCGGTCGATGTCCATGATCAGCAGCGAGAGGCTCTCGCGGTCGCGCTGGGCGGTGAGCAGGGCCTGGCGCAGGCGGTCGCCCAGCAGCGTGCGGTTGGGCAGCCCGGTGAGCGGGTCGTGGAGGGCCATGTGCTCGAGGGCCGCCTCCTGGACCTTGCGCACGGTGATGTTCTCGACGGTGGCGATGGAGTGGGCGCCCTCACCGGAGCCGTGGGCCTTGACCACGCCCACGGCCACCCAGGCCTCGCTGCCGTCGCGACGGGTGTAGCGGATCTCGCGGTGCACCCGGCGGCGGGAATCGCGGGCCATGGCCCGCAGGCCGCTGCCGAGCATGCCGGCATCCTCGTCGAGCAGCGTGAGCAGCGCCGGGTTGCCCTGCTCCAGGCGCCCGTCGGCCTGGTAGCGGCCAACGCCGATGCTGGTGTTTTCGAAGATCAACTGGAGGCCCTCGCGGTCCTGCTCCATGCGCTGGCCGAGGTCGCGCAGGCGGCCCACGACCAGGCCGACGGCGACCAGCCCGACCAGCATCGGGATGCCCTCGGGGGTGACCAGGATGGCCGCCCCTGCGTGCCCCGCCAACATCAGGGTGACGGCGCCGCCGAAGTAGGCGAGCAGCGCGACCACCGCGCCCGGCACGGCGCCCAGCGTGATCCCCGCCACCACGACCGGCAGAACTGCCAGCACCGCGGTGCCGGGGCCGAGCGCCGCCCACAGGGGGGCCAGCAGGCCGAGGTAACCCAGGTAGCAGCCTCCGGTCACGCCGAGGCGCCAGCTGACCGGAACCTCGCGCGTGCGACCGACCACGTCCAGGCCGCTAGTCGTCAATAACTCTCTCCTGTGGCCATCCGGGCCTGGGCGATTTTAGGTCGGGACGCCCCCGTTAAGCTCCCGCCAAGGCCCATGCAGATGACGGGGAGTTTGCGGATCGGCATCGATACCGGAGGCACCTTTACCGACCTGGTCCTGCTCGAGGAGTCCGGCCGCGCCACCCAGCTCAAGGTCCCCAGCACGCCCGACGACCCCGCGCGGGCGCTGATAGGCGCGCTGCGCGCGGCGCCGCTGCCCGAGGGCGGCACGATCGGATCCGTGGCGCACGGGACCACGGTGGCGACCAACGCCATGCTCGAGGAACGATTCCACAGGCTGGCCCTGGTGACCACCCGCGGCTTCCGCCACGTGCTCGAGATCGCCCGCCAGAGCGTGCCCAGCGGCTATGGCAATTCCTACTTCTGGGTCAAGCCCGACCGCATCGTGCCCCTGGAGCGGGTTTTCGAGGTTACGGAGCGGATGTCCTATCGGGGTGAGGTGCTCACCGCCTTCGATGAGGCGGACGCCCGGGCTGTCGCGCGGGCATTGCGCGCCGCCGGCGTCGAGGCGGTCGGGATCTGCTTCCTGCACGCCTACGCCAACCCCGAGCACGAGCGCCGGATGCGCGAGATCCTGCACGCCGAGCACCCGGGCGCGGTCATCTCGATCTCCTGTGAGGTCTGGCCCGAGTACCGCGAGTACGAGCGCACGGTGACCACCCTGGTCGACGCCTTCGTGAAGCCGCACGTCACCGGCTACCTGGAGCGCGCGGCGGCGGGACTGCGTGAGATCGCGCCCGCGGCGCCGCTGCTGATCATGAAGTCGAACGGCGGCGTCCTGCCCGCCGCGGCGGTGACCCGGCAGCCGATCTCGACCGCGCTCTCGGGTCCGGCGGCCGGCGCGCTGGGCGCTTCCTGGCTGGCCCGCCAGGCCGGCTACGAGCGGGTGATCACGATCGACACCGGCGGCACCTCGACCGACGTCTGCCTGGTCGAGGGAGCCGAGCCCCAGCTCACGCGAGAAGGCCGCATCGGGCGCTTCCCGGTCCGGGTGCCGATGATCGACATCGTCTCCGTCGGCACGGGCGGCGGCTCGATCGCCTGGGTCGGTCCGGACGGCGGCCTGCGTGTAGGACCGCGCTCGGCAGGGGCGGTTCCCGGCCCCATGGGCTACGGGCGCGGTGGCGACCAGCCGACGGTCACCGACGCCCACCTCGTCCTGGGGCGGGTGCCCGACAGCCTGGCCGGCGGCGCGGTGCGGCTCGACCGCGGCCGGTCCGAGGCGGGCGTGCGCGATATCGCAACCAGGCTGGGGCTAACCACCCACTGCACACCGTGTTGATCCCACCCTCGCCGGGCAACGTCTCCGCCTTCGGCCTGCTCGCCGTGGACCTCAAGGACGACTACGTGGTCACGCTTGTCCAACGCCACGACGAGGTGGACGGCGATGCGGTGGCGGCCGCCTTCGCCGAGCTGGAGGGGCGGGCGCGCGCGTCGCTGCGTGAGCAGGGAGTGGCCGAGGAGCGTATGGTCCTGGTGCGCTCGGTGGACGCCCGCTACCTGGGCGAGGCGCACGAGCTGGCGATCCCGGTCGGCGGGGACTTCGACCCGGCGCAGGCAATCGCCGCGTTTCACGACGCGCACGAGCGCGTCTACGGCTATGCCTATCGTTCCGGCGAGGTCGTCGAGTTCGTGAACTGGAAGGTCACCGGCCTCGGCACCCTGGAGCGGCCGGCGCTGGCAATGACGCCCCCGGCCGGCCGTGGCCTGCCCTGCGGCGAGCGCGCGGGCTTCTCTGTATACAAACGTGAGGACCTGCCGGCGGGCTGGTCGCGCGCCGGCCCCGCCATCGTGGAGGAGTACGGCTCGACGACTGTGATCGAGCCCGGCTTCGAGGCCGAAGTCGACCGCCTGGGGAACCTCGTGCTGCATGGTTGATCCGATCGTCCTGCAAATCGTCGAGGGCACCCTGCACTCGATCGAGGCCGAAGTGGAGGCGGCCATCGAGCGCACCGCCCGCTCGCCCATGATCCGGGACCAGCACGACTACCGCGCAGGCATCCACGACGCCCGCTGCCGCAAGCTGACGGGCCGCTCCTACAGCGCCATGGTGCAGCCGGTGGTGCGCGACTTCCCGCTGGAGAGCATGCGCGAGGGCGACGTCTTCTACCACAACGACGTCTACCTCTCGGAAGGCTCGGTCGGCCACCTGCCCGACCTCACGACGACCGTCCCGGTCTTCCACGAGGGTCGCGTGGTGGCGTTCGTGCAGGCTTTCGGCCACCACGACGACATCGGCGGCATGGTCCCGGGCTCGATGCCCGCGCACGCCACCAGCGCCTACCAGGAGGGGCTGATGATCCCCCCCGTCCGCCTCTTCAGCGCGGGGCGCCGCAACGACGACCTCTACCGGGTGATCGTCCGCAACTCGCGGACTCCGGAATCCTTCGCGGGCGACCTGGACAGCGAGGTCGCCGCCTGCCAGATGGGCGCCCGCCGCCTGGCGCGGCTCTTCGCGACCTATGGCGCGGAAACCGTGGAGGCCTGCTTCCAGGCCCTGATCGACCGCTGCGCGGAGACTTTCCGGCGCGAGATCCTGCCCCGGATCCCCGATGGCGTGTACGAGTTCGAGGACTACATCGAGCACGACGGGATCGACCCGCCCCGCCTGCACGTGCTGAAGATGACGATTGCCAAGACGGCCGACGGAATCGTCTGCGACCTCAACGGCACCGGTCCACAGGCCCGCGGCCCCATCAACCACGCCGGCGACTACGCCGACGGGCTCTTCTTGCGCAAGTGGATGGCCTGCATCCTCCGCAACCTGGCGGAGTCGCCGGAGCGGGCCGCCGAGCTGGACATCAACGAGGGGATCTGCGACCTGCTCGAGCTGCGCTTTCCGCCGCCGGGCACGCTGGTCACCCCCGCCTTCCCGGCCCCAACCAACGCCCGCTCCTTCCTGATCCTGCGCCTGCTCGGCGTCTTCGCGGGCTGCCTGGCCCAGGCCGTGGGCGGGCGGATGCCGGCCGACCAGGAAACCATCCGCTACTGGGGCATCCACGGCGTAGACGAGGACGGCCGCTGGTACCTGCTGCGCGAAGTCCTCGGTGGCGGCTCCGGCGGGCGCTCTTACGCCGACGGCTCGGACGCCATCCACATCGTTCCCGACTCCAAGAACCTGCCCGCCGAGTTCGCGGAGACGCGCTTCCCGGTGCTGATCGAGAAGCTGGCGCTGGCGACCGACTCGGGCGGACCGGGTCGCAGGCGGGGCGGGCTGGGCTATGACAAGCACGTACGGCTGCTGCGCGACGCCCACTTCGTATCCACGGCCGACCGCGGCTTTCTGGGCTGCTATGGGGTGGCCGGGGGAATGGCCGGGCTGCCCTACCAGGCGTCGGTCGACGGCCGCCCGCTGCCGGGCCTCAACGACGACGTCTTCCTGCCCGCGGGCACCCTGCTCCGGCTGCGCACCACCGGTGGCGGTGGCTGGGGCGACCCCTTCGAGCGCGAGCCCGAGCTGGTCGGACTGGATGTGCTCCAGGGCCGCGTCTCTCGGGAGTCCGCGGAGCGAGACTATGGCGTGTTGGTGGGCGAGGACGGACGCGTGGTGGAGGTGCGGCGGCCGGCTCGGGCGGCGCCCCGGCCCTTACTCGACCGCGGCCCGGGCTACGAAGAGCTGCGCTCGCGCTCGTGACCACGGAGAGCCGCTTCTACCGGGACGCCGAGGCCTACGACAGCTCCACAGCCCGCTGGAGCGAGCAGCTGGCACGTGAGCTGGTGCCCTGGTTGGGCGTGCGCCGGGACGCCCGCTGGCTGGACGTGGGCTGCGGCACCGGCGTCGTCAGCGACGCCATCATGGATCTCGCCTGGCCGGGGGCGGTGACGGGTATCGATGCCTCCGAGCCCTACCTGGAGGCCGCCCGGCGCAAAGTGCCGGGGGCTCGCTTCGAGCTCGGCGACGCCACCGCGCTGCCTTTCCCTGACGGTTCCTTCGAGGCCGTGGTCTGCTCGCTGATGCTCGCCCTGGTGCCCGACCCGGCCGCGGCCGTCGGCCAGATGGCCCGCGTGGCGGCTCCCGGCGGCGTGGTCGGACTGGCAGCCTGGGACGGCGAGAATTATCTGCAGCACGAGTACTGGGAGGCTGCCCAAGAGGTGGGTGCGCAGGGCCGCGAGCCTGATCCGATCGCCGGCGGCGAGGACCTGGTCCGGCTGTTGGGCAGCGCCGGCCTCCGCGAGGCACAGACTCGCCTGATCCAGCTCACCGTCACCTTCGACGGCTTCGACGACTACTGGCAGACCCTCCTCGGTCGGAAAGGCCACATCACCGCCCATTTCGAGTCGCAGCCGCCGGCTAGGCAAGCGGCGATCAGGGAGACGGTGCGGCCGCGCGTGGAGCGCAAACCGGGCGCCAAGGTGCCG
The DNA here is from genome assembly GCA_005881825.1 of Chloroflexota bacterium. Lineage (GTDB taxonomy): Bacteria > Chloroflexota > Dormibacteria > Dormibacterales > Dormibacteraceae > CF-28. The sequence goes on from VBEO01000071.1 coordinate 14,351, forward strand.
GTGGTGGCGTCGGCGTGGGTCGCCAAGGCCCGCCGGTGATCGCCAGCCGGCAGCCTGCAGCCGAGGCGGTGGCGGCCTACAACGCGGCCATGGCCCGCTTCTGGCAGCCGGTGTGCGCGGCGGCCGAGGTCGGGGCCGGGCCGCACTTCGTCGAGTTGCTGGACCGTCCCCTGACCGTGGTCCGGCTGGACGGCGAGCTGGCCTGCTTCGACGACGTCTGCCGGCACCTGGGAGCGTCGCTCTCGCTGGCCTCGGTGGTTCCGGGGCCGGGCGGCGAGGGCCAGGTGCTGCGCTGCGCCTACCATGGCTGGTCCTACGACCGCAGTGGCCGCTGCGTGGACATTCCGGCCCGGCGCGACGCGCCGATCCCCCGCGACGCCCGCGTGCGCGCCTACCCGGTGGCCGAGCGCTACGGGCTGCTCTGGGTCTGCCTGGAGGGCGAGTCCACCGCCGGCATCCCCGAGTTCCCCGAGTTCGACGACCCCGGCTTCCATCTGACGCCGCTGCGCGTGTACGAGCCCTGGGCCTGCAGCGCACCTCGGATTGTGATGGGCGCGCTGGACGACACCCACTTTCCCTGGGTGCACCCGGGACTGCTCGGCGATCCCGAGCACCCGGAGCCGCCCGAGCACCGAGCCTGGGTGGAGGGCGAATACCTGATGTCGACGTATTCGACGCTGCAGCCGGCGAACGAGACCATCGGCGGCGCGGGGCTGGAGACAGTCAGCTACACCAACTGGTGCACGCCGTCGTCGATCCGGCTGCTCAAGTCCGGACCGGCCGGCCGCTACGCCATCTACGAGGTGGTCTGCCCGGTGGCTTACGACCGCTCGCTGATCTTCCTGCAGATGGCGCGCGACTTCGACACCGACCCGGCGCGGGATGCCGAGTACGTGGCTTTCGAAGACGTCATCCAGGCACAGGACAAGCCGGTGGTGGAAAGCCAGCGGCCCTGGCTGCTGCCGCCCCTCTCCTCGCGGCTGATGCTGTACGTGCGGCCGGCCGACCTGCCCCTGATCGCCTACCAGAAGTGGCTGGAGGAGCTGGGCGTCCCTCAGGTCTGAGCGCCGCCGGCACTGCCGGCATGAGTCAGCTCGAACAGCCGGAGGGGCGACAGCGGCATCTCGGTGATGGGAACACCCAGCGCCTCTTCGATCGCACTGGCGATCACGGCGCCCACCGGGATCACGCCGGCCTCACCGGCGCCCTTGACGCCGAGCGGGTTGAGGGGCGAGGGCGTTTCCTGGTGGTCGATCACGACGTCGGGAATCTCGGTGGCGTACGGCATCAGGAACTCCATGAAGGAGGCGTTGCGCAGCTGTGCGTCGGCGTCGTAGGCCAGCCGCTCGTAAAAAGCGCCGCCGATGCCCTGGGCGACGCCGCCCTGGATCTGGCCTTCGAGCACGGTGGGGTTGATGACGCGACCACAGTCGTGGACGACCACGTATCTCAGGATCTGCAGCCGGAAGGTATTGGGGTCGACGCGCACCCAGGCGGCGTGGCAGCCCGAGGCCCAGGTCGAGCCGGTCGGGCTGAAGTAGCCGGTCGCCTCCAGGCCGGGCTGCTCGCCTGCGGGCAGCGGCGGACCCGCGCGCGGCTTGGGGGTGAACTGGGTGGCGGCCTCCGTGCCGCCGCCGAAGGCGTAGCGCACGGGGTTGCTGAGGACGGCCAGCAGCGCCAGCGGCATGGCCTTCTGCGGCGAGCCTTTGACGCGCACGGCGCCCTGCGCCAGCTCCAGGTCGGCCGGGTCGACCTCCAGGTGCTCGGCAGCGATCCGCTTGGCCTTTTCGGCCACCATTCCGGCGGCCACCGCCATCGCGTTGCCGGCGACCACGGCCGCGCGCGACGCAAAGGTCCCCACGCCCCACTGGAAGCGGCGGGTGTCGCCGGTGGTGATGGTGACGTCGTCGGGGCTGACCCCGAGCTGGTCGGCGACGACCTGCGCGAAGACCGTGCCGTGCGCCTGGCCCTGGGTCGGGATCGCCGTGGAGGCCACCACCTTGCCGCTGACCAGGACCTGGACGTGGGCGCCTTCGTAAGGACCCACGCCGGTGCCCTCCACGTACATGCCCAGGCCCAAGCCGATGTGGTGGCCGGCGGGCCTCGGGCCCAGGTTCGCGAGCGCCTTCTCCAGCAGGCCCGGAAAGTTGCCGCTGTCGTAGACCGCGCGGTTGCCGTCCTGCCAGCCGACGCCGACCTCGTAGGGAAACTCGTCCGGCTGGATCAGGTTGCGGCGCCTCACCTCGTCCCGAGTGAGGTCCAGGTCTCGCGCAATCGCGTCCAGCGTGCGCTCCATCACGAAGCAGGCGTGCGGGCGGCCCGCGCCGCGGTAAGGCGAGGTGGGCGTTGCGTTGGTCAAGACGTCGCGGAAACGGACCCGGTAGTTGGGCACCCGGTAAGGGCCGGGGATCTGCGCCGCCGTGATGATCGGCAGGATGATGCCGTAGGGCGTGTAGGCGCCGGCATCGTGGACGAAGTCGACGTCCAGCGCCACGACCCGGCCCTGCGCGTCATAACCGACCTCGACGTCGTGCACCTGCGCGCGCTCGTGGTTGACCGCGGTGAAGTGCTCGCGGCGGTCCTCGGTCCATTTGACCGGCCGGCCCAGCTGCATGGCCGCGAACGGCGTCAGGAGCTCGTCAGGGTAGAAGAGCATGATCTTGGGCCCGAAGCCGCCGCCCACGTCGGGGGCGATCACCTCGACGCTGGATTCGGGGAGCCCGAAGAGCACCGCCAGGCCGCCCCGGATCGAGGTCGGCGACTGGGTGGAGTCGTACATCGTCAGCCGCTTGTCGGCCGCATCCCAGCGTGCCCAGGTGGCGCGTGCCTCCAGGGGCGCTGCGGCCCCGCGCTCGTAGCGGAAGCGCAGCTTTCGCCGGTGCGCCGCTTGTTCCAGCGCTCCCTCGACGTCACCGGTCTGCTGTGTCAGCTCGGCGGCGGTGTTCGCGGGATCTTCGGCCGCGGCTTCCAGCGGCCAGACCGGTGGCAGGGGCTCGTATTCGACGTCGACCAGATCCGCCGCGTCCTCGGCCAGGTAGCGGTTGTCGGCGACCACGAAGGCGACCGCCTCGCCCGCATAGCGGACGGTATCGGCGGCCAGGCAGCGCTGGGTGCGGCCGTTGGTGAGAGCCGGATGCGGGATCAGGAGCGGCAGGTCGCGATCGCCGAAGGGCAAGTCGCCGGCCGTGTAGACGGCGTGCACCCCCGGGAGTTCCCGGGCCCGCCTGGCGTCGATGCTCAGGATGCGCGCGTGCGCGTATGGGGAGCGCACGAAGCAGGCTTCGAGCGCGTCTTCGTTGAAATCGTCGGTGAATCGGCCGGCGCCGCGCAGGAGGCGGTCGTCCTCACGCCGTTCGACGCGCTCGCCGAACCAGCGCGTGGTCACCGCGCGGCCGCGGCCAGCCTCACGGCCTTGCGGATGTTGGCGTAGCCGGTGCAGCGGCAGAGATTGCCGCTGATGCCCTCCTGGATCTGCTCGTCGGTGGGATCGGGATGCTCGTCGAGAAGTCCCTTGACCGCCAGCACGAAACCCGGCGTGCAGAAGCCGCACTGGAGGGCGTGAGCTTCGTGGAAGGCCTGCTGGATCGGATGCAGTGCTGCTGTGTCAGGCGCCAGGCCTTCGATCGTGGTGACGTCGTGATCCGCCGCCTGGACCGCCAGCAGCAGGCAGGAGCGGACGGGCTTGCCGTCGAGCAGGACGGTGCAGCACCCGCAGACGCCGTGCTCGCAGCCGACGTGGGTGCCGGTCAGCCGCAGCTGGTGACGCAGGTGGTCGGACAGGAGCGTGCGCGGGTCCTCGGGGAGGGGGGATGCGATGCCGTTGACGCGCATCACGCCGCGAAGAGCTCGCGCGTCATGGCTGTTATGAGGTGCTTGCGAAACCCTGGCGTCGCCTCCAGGTCGGCGCTGGGCTGCAGGTCTCGGGTGGGCTCGTTCGGATCCGCGGTTACAGGCGTCGGCGCAACTCCGAAGAGCGCCAGCCGGTCGCCCGCCCGGACCACGCCGGCCATCGCGTAATCGCCGTGCCGGCGCGATTCCTCGCGCAGCCCGTGAGGACCAGTGAACGCCGGGAACCAGACTTCGACGGCCAGCTCATCGGGCGCCAGCGCGCTTTCCAGGACGCCCATGAAAAAACTTTCGGCCGGGATGTCGCGAGTGCCGCCCGGCCCCAGAGCGCGCACGCTGCCCTGCAGGGCGAGGATGACCGCCGGCAGCTCGGCCGCGGGATCGGCGTGGGCGATCGAGCCCACGACCGTGCCGCGGTTGCGGATCACCTGGTGAGCGACGTGCTTCAGCGCTTCGGGCACCAGAGGGCAGAGTTTCTGGAGCAGCTCCGAGCGCTGCGCGTCCGACTGGCGCACCAGCGCCTGTACGGCCACGCCGCCGTCGCGCTCGTAGATGCGGTCCAGCGCGGGGATGCCGTTGATGTCGACCACGTGGGCCGGTCGCGCCAGCCGGAAGTTGAGCAGCGGCACCAGCGACTGCCCCCCGGCCAGCACTTTTGCATCCTCCAGCATGCCGAGCAGCCGGACCGCCTCGTCGACGCTTGTGGGCGCGTGGTACTCGAACGGGGCCGGCTTCACGCGCGGTTGAGTCCCAGGTGCCGGCAGTTGGCGGTATCGCCGGCGCGGGAAGCCTCCATCTGCCGGCACCTGGCTGCCTCCAGCGGTCTTAACAGGCAGGCTTGACGCCCAAAACGGCCCCCGAATACCCTCGCGCCAGAACCCCCGGGGGGGTGGTATTGGGGGAGGGGCAGCTCGGCTCGGGGCATGGGTCAGGCGTCGAGGAAGGCGACGGCGCGGCAGAAGGCGGCCTCGCCACCGACGAACCGCCAGGGAAAACAGCCAAAGGTGATCTTGCGGTCGAGCACGCGGTCGATGTCGCCGCCGAGGTTCTCGATGTGCACCACGTCGTGCGGGAACAGGAGGGTGTGCATGATCTGGTAGTCCGCCTTGGGGAAGATCTCCTCGAATCCCCGCCCCAGCTTGGCCTCGCCATCCTCCGCCTCGTCCGGCCGCAGGCGCCGGATCACCGTGTTCATGGGATGGTCGGCGCTGCCGGCGTCCACCGCCAGCCAGCGCACCCCGCGCTCCAGCACCCACTCGGCGAACTCGCGCGTCGGCCCCGGGTGCCGGATGAAGTACCGCGTCTCATCCATCCCCGACCGATCGGCCCAGTTCTCCGGGTAATAGCGGTGGTACCCGGTGTGGATGACGAGGATGTCCCCGCGCTCGATGCGGAGCCCCGTCTCCCCCTCCCAGCGCTCGAACTCGGCCGGCCCGTAGAGGTCGAAATCGCCCACCCCCATCCGCTCCAGGTCGACCACGCACGCGGGCCCGACCAGAAAATCCAGCGGCAGATCGGCGATGAACTTGCCGCCGCTGAAGAAGTGCGCCGGGGCGTCCAGATGCGTCGACACGTGGAGCGTGGAGGTGATCTCCTGACCGCCCGCCTTGTCGAAAGCCAGCCGCTTCACCCACTTGATGCTCGGGCCGGTGTAGCTGGCGAAGGCCGGCGTATGCATCGAGAAATCCTGGGTCAGGTCGAGCAGCTTCAAGAACTGCTCAGGGTAAGTCCAGGCGTCCTTCCGCGACGATGACCGCCGAGCCACCCACCCGCGGGCGGCCGCCCGTCATCTCGACGCGGATCACGCTGGGCCGGCCCATCTCCACCCCCTGCTGGATCACCAGCGAACGGGTGCCCAGGTGCCGTTCGGCGTACGCGCCCAGCGGCCCGGCCGCGCTGCCGGTGGCCGGGTCTTCCCCCGAGGCCAGGGCGGGCACGAACATGCGCGCCCGGAAGTCAGCGCCGTCGCCGGCGAAGAAGCAGTAGACCGCTTCCATCTCGGTGGCCGACTTGACGGCCATCCAGTTCCGGAAATCCGGAGTCGCGCGGCGGAGGGCATCCGCGGAAGCCAGCGGCAGCATCAGGAACTCGTTGCCCGTCGAGACCACCTGCGCCGGCAGATCCGCACGCACGTCGTCCGGACCCAACCCCAGTGCCGCGGCAAAGCCCGGCCGATCGTCAATTTCGGGACCGAAAGTCGGCTCCTTCTGCGTCATCCAGGCTCGGCCCTCCGCGTCCAGCTCGACCGGCGTGGGGCCGACGCCCAACTCGAAAACAGCCTTGTCGCCGATCACACCCTGGTGGTGCAGCACGATTGCGGTCCCCACGGTGGGATGACCGGCCATCGGCAGCTCATAAACGGGCGTGAAGATCCGCACCTTGACGTCGCAGCCCGCTTGCGTCGCCGGCATGACGAAGGTCGTCTCCGAGAAGTTGAACTCGCGCGCCAGCGACTGCATGGTCGCCGTGTCGAGGCCATCGGCATCGAGCACCACCGCCAGCTGGTTGCCGGCCAGCGGCCGCTCAGTAAAAACGTCCAGTATCCGGAACTCGTACTTCATGAGGACAGGAACCGGTGCGCGGCCAGGAAAGGTTCCAGCGATGCGCGCACCAGGCCGGCGCCGACCTGGCCCACGCCCGCCTCGCGGTGCGCAATGCCTGTATTGATCAGCGGCCGGATCCCGGTTTCCACGACCCGGCGCACATCGATTCCGGTCGGCGTGCCCCGGAAGTCCAGCGCGGGGATTTGATGGTTGGGGTTCTCGGCCAGCGTGATCTCGTACATCTCCAGGGTCGCCGCCAGCGCGCTGCGGGCATCGCCGCCCACCACCCGCGTGATGGCCGGCGCCGCGGCCATGGCAAAGCCGCCCAGCCCGTAGGTCTCGGTGATCGCGGAATCGCCGATGTCGGGGTTGGCATCGGCCTGCGTGTATGAGCCGAGAAACAAGCCGACCGGCACCGCCGCCGGGGCGGTGAACCAGCGGTCGGGCGCGCCGGCGACACGAATCCCAAACTCGGTGCCGTTGCGCGCCATCGTGATGACCAGGCTGGAACCCGCTACGCCGCCGGCGCATTCGCAGGCCAGCTTGGCGGCGGCCATGGCGAAGTTCAGATAGAAGTAGTCGTTGCCGTCGATGAAGCGCAGCGACTCAGCGCCCAGCCCGCGCAGGGCCAGCTCGCGGAAGAGCAGCGAGGTCGCTGCACGGTGCCGGTTGTGCAGCTCGTCGCCCATCTGGAGCGCGCGCTGATTGATGCTGACCAGGTCTACGGGTCCGCCCTCGCGTAGGGCCCGCCCCAGGTCGGGACCCAGGGCGCCGGCCATCCAGCGCAGGCGCTCCAGGACCGCCTCGTCGTTGGCGCCATACCGGAGCACACGCCCCAGGCCCTCATTGAGGTTGGAGTAGGCGCGCCGCCCGGTCTCGCCGTCTTCGACGACCAGCACCGGCATCGAGGCGGAGATGACGCCGGCCATGGGGCCGACCGCATCGTGGTGGTGGCAGGGCTCCAGGTCCGCCGAATCGCGACCTTCCAGCCGCAGCGCGCCCTCCAGGGCGCCGCGCATGGGTCCGCTGGCATCCTCCCAGCGCAGGGGCGGGCCGCTGTGGAGCAGCAGATCGGGTCGCATTCCGGGGAGCACCTCAAGCGCCGCGCCCACCGCCACCAGCCGCGGTCGGGCAGCCAGGAGGCGCTCGACAGCGGTTTGGTTGGCGACGTCCACGGCCGGGTCGGGCGCCAGGCGCTCCAGCGGCGGCCGCCAGTCGACCAGCACTCGCGGCGCCTCCAGGGTGTCGGCCAGCAGCGCCGCGCCCACGGTCACCGCCCGCGGGCCGTCAGGACCCAGAATCGGCATGCAGCACCGCCCGGGCCGCGCGGGAGTTGGAGGTGAAGACTGCGGCGCCCGCGGCCTCGAACGCCTCGCGCTGCCGGGACAGGCCCTGCGGATCCTGCTCCGTGCCGACCAGGACCACGACCGCGGGACGGCTTGCCAGCGCCGGCGCCAGCTCGGCCGCGGGATCCGGGTGGGCGGCCCGGCCCAGCACCACGTCCAGGTAGATCAGGCCCTCGGCACGGCGGATCGCGTCGAGCCGCAGCTTGTGGTCGATCATGGGATGCGGCCGGCCGCGGGTGAATCGCTCATCCCCATAGTCCACCGCCGAGAAGCGCCGGTCGCCGGCCCAGATCAGAGTCGCTTCGTCGCGCAAGGTGCCGCCGCTGAAGATGCCGTCGACCTGGCCTGCCCAGGCCGGCAGCGCAGGGTACGGCGGCAGCGAGCCGCCGCCTACCTCCACCGCTAGCGCCGTCAGGTCGGGGCCCTGCCGCAGCGGCTTGCGCGCGTTCAGGCCGGCGGCGCCGGCGCCGCCCTTGGCGATGACGATGATCAAATCGGTGTCGGGGTCCTCGTCGAGGCGGCGCACGGCCTCACGCGTCATGCGGCCGCCCACCTCCGGGGTCAGGTCGCGACCGCCCACCCCGATCGCCTGCGATATCCCCACGCCCTGCTGAGCAAGCAGGCAGGTGAGCTGCTGGATGCCCGTCCCGGAGGCGCCGACAACGCCGATGCGGCCTCGCGGCACCAGGTTGCTGAACCCCAAGCCGACCCCATCCAGGATCGCGGTGCCGCAGTCCGGGCCGAGCATCAGCAGCCCCCGGCGCAGTGCTTCGTCTTTCAGCCGCACCTCGTCCGCAACAGAGACGTGGTCGGAAAAGCAGAAGACGTTCAGCCCCTGCGCCAGCGCGTCCCAGCAGGCCCAGGCCGCGTGCTCGCCCGGCACCGATACCACCGCTATGTTGGCGCCGTCGAGCAGCCGGCTGGCCGTGCGCACGGTTCGGGGTGCTGGGACGTCGCCGGCAGGCGGAGTGGCTGCCCGCTCGCTCAAGACGGCTTCGGCCACTCGCAGCCCGGACTCTGGATCCGCCCCGCGGGCGGCCAGCACCAGGTCTCCAGGCCCCGCTCGCTCCAGCGCCGCCGACCACAGCCCGCTCTCGCGCAGCAGGTCGAGGTTGAGCTGGGTGGCCATGGCGGCCATGGCCGCCTCCACACCAGGCGCCGCACTCATGCGCGCCGAGGCGACCATCAGGACGATCGAGTCGCGGTACTGGCCGGGGCGAACCTCGACGCGCAGGCTGCCCGCCATCGGAGGCCGAATGTAGCATCGGGGTCCGTGCCCACCCCGGACCTGCGGCTCGACGGGCGGGTGGTGGCGGTCACCGGCGCGGCTCAGGGCATCGGCCGGGCCACCGCGCGGCGCGCGGCGGAACTGGGCGCGCGGGTGGCGGTGCTGGATGTGCAGCCGGGGCCGCCGGACCTGCTCTTCGTGGAATGCAACGTGACCGACGCTCACGTAATCGCGGAGGCCTTCGCGCGGGTCCGCCGGGACCTCGGCCCGGTCGAGGTGCTCGTCAACAACGCCGGCATCGCACCCCCCGCGGTGCCCTTCGAAGAGCTGTCGCCCGAGGCCTGGCGCAACACACTGGCGGTCAATCTGGACGGGGTTTTTCTGTGCACACAGGCGGCGCTGCCGCAGATCCGGCAGGCCGGTGGCGGGGCGATCGTGAATGTCGCCTCGGTGGCCGGCAAGCTGCGTTCGCTGGGCAGCACGGTCGCCTACTCGGCTTCCAAGGGCGGCGTGATCGCCTTCACCCGGCACCTGGCGGCGCTGCTGGCGCCCGAGGGGATCCGCGTCAACTGCGTCTGCCCGGGCGCCGTCGAGGGCGCCATCAACGACCGCAACCTGGCCGACCCCGCCCGCCGCTCAGCGACCCTGGCCGGCGTGCCCGCGGGCCGGATGGCCTCGCCGGAAGAGATCGCTTCTGTGATCTGCTTCCTGGCGTCGGATGCCAGCTCCTACATGGTGGGCGCGGCGGTCGACGTCAACGGCGGCCTGCTCTGAGGACGGCGCGCCGGCTGGGCGCCGCCGATTGGGCAGCGGCGCGGGCGGCGCAGCCCTGGGTGCGGCATCCGCAGCCGCTGCGGATGGAAGCGCGTACGGGCGTGCAGACCGCGGTCCTGGCGCTGGACACGGCGTGGCGGCTGGCCGCCGCCGCGCTGCTGGTCCTGGCCCTGCTCGCCCTCGTGCTGCTGGCGGCGCTTGGGGGCGGCAGGCCGCCGGAAGCCGGCGTCATCGTCGTGTCCTCTGCGATCTTGGTAATCGCACTGGTGGCCGCGGCCCGGATTCGCAGCGGCCGCGCGCTGCGCTGGTTCGTGGACGAGCAAGGCCGACCCGCCAGCATCGAGCCGGCGGGCCTCGTCGACCTCGCCTGGTACGCCTATCAGGCCCTGCTGGGCACCGACGTCGGAGAGCCCTTGGGCGAGCGCGCCGGCTTGGTGCTGGCGGTGCTGGACGGCTTACGGGCTGAGGCGGGGCCGCGCCTGGCGGGCCTGCACGTGGTCGACCTGAGCGCCGACCGCGCGCGCATCCGTTTCGACTGCCGCGTCGGGCGCGACGGCGCCTTCTACGAGTGCTGGGACTGGAGGCGCGAGCCCGGCGGCGTGCTGCCGTTCTGGACGCTGGATCGCCCCTCCTCGTAGGCGGCGATGGCGTCTTGGTGGCGCAGGGTCAGCGCCACCTCGTCCCAACCGTTGAGAAGGCACTCGCGCGTGAAAGGATCGACCTCGAAACCGCACTCGAACCCCGGCGCGCTCACCAGCTGCTTTTCCAGGTCGACGGTCAGCTCGGTATCGGGCGCCTCGCTGGCGACCTCCATCAGCTGACGCACCCGGCCCTCGGGCAGGGCCAGGGCCAGGATCCCCACCTTCCCGCAGTTGCTGCGGAAGATATCGGCGAAGGAGGGCGCGATCACCACCCGGAATCCGGCATCCTCGATCGCCCAGGGAGCGTGCTCGCGCGAGGAGCCACAGCCGAAGTTGACGCCCGCCACCAATACGGACGCGCCCCGGTACTGCGGGCGGTCGAGGACGAAGTCGGGATCCTCGCGCCGCCAGTCGTAGAAGAGGAATGGGCCGAAGCCCGAACGCTCGACCCGCCGCAGGAACTGCTTGGGGATGATCTGGTCGGTGTCGACGTTGTCGCGGTCGAGCGGGGCCATCCGGCCTTGGTGGACGCGCAGCGCCTTCATCCCGAGACCCCCTCGCCACCGGGGAGGGTTGGGGTGGGGCGACCGGACCCCCACCCGCGCCTTTCAGGCACGACCTCCCCCGGGGGGAGGTGGGTAAGGTCCCGGACGTCGACCAGGTGGCCCGCCAGGGCCGCGGCGGCGGCCATGGGCGGTGACACCAGATGCGTACGGCCGCCCGACCCTTGGCGGCCCTCGAAGTTGCGGTTTGAGGTGGAGGCGCACCGCTCGCCGGGGGCCAGGACGTCGTTGTTCATGCCGAGGCACATCGAGCAGCCGGCGTCGCGCCACTCGAAGCCGGCCTCCGTGAAGACGCGGTCCAGACCCTCGGCCTCGGCCGCCAGCTTCACGGTCGCCGACCCCGGAACCACCATCGCCCGCACGCGTGGGTGCACGCGGCGCCCGCGTACCACGGCCGCGGCCACGCGCAGGTCTTCGAGCCGCGCGTTGGTGCAGGATCCGATGAAGACCCGGTCCAGCGGGATGTCCTGCAGCGCGGTGCCCGGACGCAGGTCCATGTAGCGCAGCGCGCGCTCGGCGGTTTCGTCGCCCGGCTCCGGCACCCGGCCGCTGATGGGCGCCGCCTGGCCGGGGTTGGTGCCCCAGGTGACGAAGGGCTCCAGCGCAGAGGCGTCGAGCCGCAGCACCTCGTCGAAGGCCGCATCCGGATCGCTCGCCAGTGCCCGCCAGCGGTCGAGAGCGGCCTCCCATTCAGCGCCCTGGGGAGCGTTTGGCCGTCCTTCCAGGAAAGCGAAAGTCTTGTCGTCGGGACCCACCATGCCGACCCGCGCGCCCCACTCGATCGACATATTGCACACGGTCATGCGGCCTTCCATCGACAGGCCGCGGATGGTCGAGCCGCGGTACTCGACCGCGCTGCCGCTGCCGGCCGCGATGCCGACCTGCGCGATCAGGCCCAGTACGAGGTCTTTGGCGGTGACCCCGATCGGTAGTTCCCCATCGACCTCCACCGCCAGGTCGCGCGGGCGCCGCTGCCACAGGCACTGGGTGGCGAGAACGTGCTCGACCTCGCTGCTGCCGATGCCGAACGCCAGCGCGCCGAAGGCGCCATGGGTGGAGGTGTGGGAGTCGCCGCAGACGATGGTCTTCCCGGGATGCGTCAGCCCCAGTTCGGGGCCGATCACGTGCACGATCCCCTGGCGGCGGGAGCCGAGGCCGTAGAGCTTGATTCCGGCCCACTCGCAGTTGTCACGCAGAGCGTCCATCTGCTTACGCGAGATCTCGTCGGCCGCCTCATAACCGCCCAGGGTCGGGTTGTTGTGATCGACGGTCGCGACGGTGAGGTCCGGCCGGCGCACCCGGCGCCCGTTCAGCCGCAGCGACTCGAAGGCCTGCGGCGAGGTCACCTCGTGCACGAGATGGAGGTCGATGTAGAGCAGGTCCGGTTCGCCAGGCGCCGAGCGGACGACGTGCTGGTCCCAGATCTTGCCCGCCAGGGTGCGGGGCATCGGCGGCCTAATGTACCCCGCGGTCACGGGCACCGGTTGGAGCTGAACCACGGGCGACAGGGGCCGGGTTTGTGGGCGCGCAACTATGCCGGCCACACGGAGCTGACCTAAGCTGCACCGGTCGTGTCGCCCTGCCTGCCGTTTGCACGGTTGGACCTCCTCCTTATTGCCCTCCTCAGGGCGGGGCCGCGCGCACCCGAGTAAGAGAACCACCCTCTTCGCGACGCGAGCCCCCGCAAAGCAAATGCGGGGGCTCCGTTTTTTCTGTAGACATGATCGAAGCCAAACCACAGACGAACGTGATGACCGGGGCGGACATCGTCCTCAGCTCGCTCGAGCGGGAGGGCGTCGAGGTCATCTTCGGGTACCCCGGCGGCGCCAACCTGCCCATCTACCAGCGGCTGCCCGAGCACCCCGCGCTGCGCCACGTCCTGGTCCGCCACGAGCAGGGCGCCGCACACATGGCCGACGGCTACGCGCGCGCCACCGGCAAGCCAGGAGTGGTCTTCGCGACCAGCGGGCCGGGCGCCCTGAACCTGGTCACCGGCCTGGCCACGGCCTTCATGGACTCGGTGCCGATGGTCGCCATCACGGGCCAGGTCAACACCTCGGTCGTCGGCCGCGACGCCTTCCAGGAGTCGGACGTGATCGGGTGCACGCTGCCGGTCACCAAGCACAACTACCTGGTCACCCGAGTCGAAGACCTGGCTCCCTGCATCCGCAAGGCCTTCCACCTGGCCACCACCGGCCGCCCCGGGCCGGTGCTGGTCGACGTCTGCAAGGACGTCCAGCAGGCCAGTGGCATCTTCGACTACCCGGACGAGCTGACCATGCCGGGTTACCGGCCCGCCCTGGAGGCCGACCTGTCGGCAATCGGGCTGGTCGCGGGCAAGCTGGCCGAGGCCGAGCGGCCGGTGATCCTGGTCGGCCACGGCGTGCTCCTGAGCGGCGCCGAGGCCGAGCTCTTGGAGCTGGCCGAAAAGACCGGCATCCCCGTCGGCACCACGCTGCTGGGCATCGGCGCCTTCCCCACCGAGCACCCGCTGTCGCTGCACATGACCGGCTTCATGGGCACCGGCTGGTGCCTGCGCGCGGTCCAGAACGCCGACCTTCTGATGATGGTCGGGATGCGGGTCGACGACCGCGTCACCGCCAAGCTCGACGAATGGGCGCCGCGGGCCGAGACCTTCATCCACGTCGACATCGACCACTCCGAGATGGGCAAGAACGTGCGCCCCCACATCGAGGTGGTCGCCGATGCCAAGCGTGCGCTGCAGGCCCTGCTGCCGCTGGCCGAGCCTGGCCCGGCGTCGCGGCGGACCTGGCTCACCCAGATCGAGGCCTGGCGCGAGGAGCACCCGCTGCGCTACCGGCGCTCCAACGGTCACCTCCAACCGCAGGACGTGCTGCTGGAGATGTACCGGCGCTGCCGCTCCGAGGCGATCGTGGTGGCCGACGTGGGCCAGAACCAGATCTGGGCCGCGCTCTGGTGGCGCTACCGGCGGCCGGGCCTGTTCATCAACTCCGGCGGGGCCGGGACCATGGGCTTCGCGCTCCCGGCCGCTCTCGGCGCCAAGGTCGGCCGGCCCGACAAGGCGGTGTGGTGCGTGGCCGGCGAAGGCGGCTTCGTGATGACCGCGCAGGAGATGTCGGTGGCCATCGAGCAGAACCTCGACGTCAAGGTGGTGCTGCTCAACAACTTCTCGCTGGGCATGGTCCGCCAGTTCCAGGACGACTTCTACGGCGGCGTGCGCTCGCACGTCGACCTCAGGGTGATGCCCGATTTCATGAAATTGGCGGAGGCCTACGGCTGGCACAGCGCGCGGGTGGCGCGGGCCGAAGACATCGGCGCCGCCTTCGACGCGGCCGAGCGCACCCCCGGCCCGTTCCTGATCGACTTCCAGATCGACCCCGAGGCCAACGTCTACCCGATCGTGCCCCTGGGCAAGGGTCTCGACCACTTCCAGGAAGAGCCCTATGACATCTAACCGGGTCAGAGTGCTGAGCCTGGTGGTCGAGGACGATCCGGGCGTGCTGGAGCGCGTGGCCAGCCAGATCCGGCGTCGCGGCATCAACATCCAATCGCTGACCGTGGGCCCGGTGGGCGGCGGCCGCTCCCGGATGACGGTGACCGTCGACGCCGGCCACGCCGAGGTCGACCAGGTGGCCAAGCAGGTGGACAAGCTGATCGAGGTGATCGAGGTCCACGACATCACCGACGACCCGATCGTCAGCCGGGAGCTGGTGGTGGCCCGGGTCGACGTGCCCGAGCACGCGCGCGAAACATTCCTGAGCCGGCTCTCGAGCTTCGGCGGCCGGGTGGTCGACGCCCTCAACGGCAGCCTTGTGGTCGAGGTCTCGGCGGCCCCCGACCAGGTTGAAGGCTTCCTGTCGCTGCTGCGACCCTACGGGCTCTCAGAGCTGGCCCGCTCCGGGCCGGTCGCCATGCGCAAAAGCGCTTATGGGAGCTCGCACAAATGAAGATGCACTACGACGCCGACTGCCCGCCGCGCCTGGGCGAGAAGGTGGCCGTGCTCGGCTACGGCAGCCAGGGCCACGCGCACTCCCTCAACCTCAAAGACTCCGGCGAAGACGTCCGGGTCGGCCTCTATCCGGGCTCACGCTCCTGGGCCAAGGCGGAAAAGGCCGGTCTGCACGTAGCCGCGGTCGCGGACGCCGTGCGCGAGGCGGACGTCGTGATGGTGCTGACGCCGGACGTGGGCCAGCAGAAGCTCTACCGCGAGGCTATCGAGCCGAACTTGCGACCCGGGATGATGCTGATGTTCGCGCACGGCTTCGCCATCCACTACGGAACTGTGCAGCCGCCAAAGGACGTCGACGTGACCATGGTTGCGCCCAAAGGTCCGGGCCATCTTGTGCGCTCGACCTATGTCGAAGGCAACGGCACGCCCGCGCTGCTGGCAGTCCACCAGGACGCCACCGGACGCGCGCGCGAGCGCACGCTGGCCTACGCCCGCGGCATCGGGGCGGGCCGCGCCGGGATTCTGGAGACGACGTTCAAAGAAGAGACCGAGACCGATCTCTTCGGCGAGCAGGCAGTGCTCTGCGGCGGCATCTCGCGGTTGATCCAGACCGGTTTCGAGACGCTGGTCGAGGCCGGCTATCAGCCGGAGCTCGCGTACTTCGAAGTCCTGCACGAGATGAAGCTGATCGTCGACCTCATGTACCGCGGCGGGCTGGCCTTCATGCGCTACAGCGTGTCCGACACCGCCGAGTACGGCGATTACGTGTCTGGTCCGCGCGTGATCGACGAGCACGTGCGTCAGAACATGCGAGCGGTGCTCAAGGAGATCCAGGACGGCACCTTCGCCGAGAAGTGGATCGACGAGAACAACAGCAGCGGGCGCGCGCATTTCCTGGAGCTGCGCAAAGAGAACTCGGAGCACCAGATCGAGAAGGTCGGCGAGGACCTGCGCTCGATGATGCCGTGGCTGGAACCCGCGGAGAAGAACTAAGGGATGCAACCAAGAGATCACCCGCATCTTCGGCGCCTATGCACCCCATCTGCTGTGTCGCCTTCTCCGCTACTCGCTCACGCAGCTTTGGCTGCGCTCGCTCCGTTGCTCGGCGGCTCCTTGCATCTGGCGCACCTAGCCGCCGAATCTGTCGGCCGACCTTTCGGCCGCATCCCTAGGAGGTTGCTGACAACGAGATGAGTCCTGACCGCGTCCACATCTTCGACACCACGCTCCGCGACGGCGAGCAGTCACCCGGCTTTGCGCTCGACGGCGAGCAGAAGCTGATCCTCGCGCGCCAGCTTGAGCGCCTCGGTGTGGACGTGATCGAGGCCGGCTTTCCCATCTCCTCGCCCGGCGATTTCGAAGCCTGCCGGCTGATCGCGCGCGAGGTGCGCCGCCCGGTGATCACCGCGCTGGCGCGCGCGGTGCCGCAGGACATCGACGCCGTTTGGGGCGCCATCCGCGAGGCCGAGCGGCCGCAGATCCACATCGTGCTTTCGGTCTCCGACATCCACATCGAGCGCAAGCTGGGCCTGCGCCGCGACGAGGTGATACGTCGCGGCGAGAAGGCCGTCGCCTATGCGCGCGAGCTATGCGATGAGGTGCAGTACTCGCCCGAGGATGCCGGCCGCGCCGACCGCGACTACCTGGCGGAAACGGTGGAGCGCATGCTCGACGCCGGCGCCACCGTGATCAACATCCCCGACACCACGGGCTACTGTCTGCCGCAGGAATTCGGAGAGCTGGTCCGCTACGTGCTGGCGAACGTGCGCAAGCCCGAGCGCGCGCTCTTCAGCGTGCACTGCCACAACGACCTCGGCCTCGCCGTCGCCAACTCTCTGGCCGCCGTAGAAGCCGGAGCGCGGCGCGTCGAGTGCACGGTCAACGGCATCGGCGAGCGCGCAGGCAACGCGTCGCTGGAGGAGGTGGTGATGGTGCTGCGCGTACGCCAGGCCGCGCTCGGCGTGGAGACGGGTATAGCCACGCCGCAGATCGCGCCCACCTCGCGGCTGCTGACCGACCTGACGGGTGTTGGCGTGCAGCCCAACAAGGCGGTGGTCGGCGCCAACGCCTTTGCGCACACGGCGCGCTCCGGGCGGCACGCCTTCAAGCACCGCCTGCGCGTGCTCGGCATCGTGCTCGGCGACGAGCAGGTGCAGCCCGCGTGGGAGCGCTTCCTGTCGGTGGCCGACCGCAAGAAGGAAGTGACGGACGCCGACCTCATCGAGATCTCTGCTTTCGTCAAGCGCGAGATAGCCCGGTCGGCCTGAAGATCGGGTTCCAGGGGGAGCCCGGCGCCTACTCCGAAGAGGCCGCGCTGCTGCTCTTCCCCGACGCCGAGACGGTTGGCCACGCGTCATTCCGGATGGCATTCGAGGCGCTGGTCGACTGCAGTGTCGACGCCTGCGTGCTGCCGGTCGAGAACTCGCTGGGCGGAATCGTGCAGGAGGTCAACGATTACCTGTGGGAGTTCCACCCGGCGGCGCCAGCCGCCGGAGCGCGTACCGGCCTGCGGGTAACACGCGAGCACGTGCACCCGGTGCTGCACTGCCTGGTCGGCAGGCGCGACGCACCCATCGCGCGCGCACTTTCACATCCTCAGGCGCTGGCGCAGTGCCGGAACTGGCTGCACGCGCACGGCATCGAAGAGGTAACCGGACAGGACACCGCGGGCTCCGCGCGCTGGCTGGCGGAGCATCCGACGCCGGGCCTGGCCGCGATCGCCTCGGCGGCGGCCGCGCGCCGCTACGACCTGGAGGTGCTCGCCGAGGGCATCCAGGACGACCTCTCCAACCGGACCCGCTTCCTGGTCGTCGATCGCGGGCGCCCCGCGCGGCCGGCCGAGTGCGGGCCGGGCTGCCGGTCGTCCCTGGCCATGGTCACCGCCCACAAGCCCGGCTCGCTGGTGGAGGCGTTGCAGTGTTTTTCGGAGCGGGGTGTCAACCTCTCCCGGCTCGACTCCCGGCCGATCGCCGGGCGGCCGTTCCAGTACCGCTTCTACCTGGACTTCGAGGTCGGTGATGCGAGCGCCGCGGAGGCCGCGCTCGCACAGCTGGAGTCGGTGGCAGCCGAGGTCAGGCTGTTCGGAACCTACCCGGCCGCGTTGGGCTAACCCCCGATGAACTCGTCAAAGGCGGCCTGGTCTTCACCGAAGCGCCAGAACTCCTTGAGTCTGCCCTCGGAGTCGGGGTGCATGACGTCCACCGCCTTTGCGTCCAGCGTCTTGCCGCCGCGCGTGAGCTTGACGTTGATCAGCGCGATGGTGTGCTCGTCGCTGGCCAGCAGATCGTGCAGCTCGGTCTCCTGGCTGTCGTACAAAGCCATGTATTTGCCGAGCATCTCCATGACCTGCTGCTTGCCCCTGTAGGTGCCCGCGAGCGAGCTCTTACCCGGCACGTGCCAGACGATGTCGTCGGCGAAGATCTGCATCACGGTCTCGACATCGCCCTCCTCGAAGGCTTTGTAGCCCTTGCGCGCCATCTCCTCGTTCCGCTTCGCTACCTCGACCATGCCTTTTCCCCCATGAATGGTCGCCGTTTGGAACCAGTCCAGTCTGACGCTGTGCGCGGCCCTGTCAAGCGGCCTTGACGGCCGCCACCAGCTTGGTCAGCGACTCCTTGGCGTCGCCGAAGAGCATGATCGTCTTGGGGTCATACAGCAGCTCGTTGTCGATGCCGGCGAAGCCGGGCCGCATCGACCGCTTGAGGAAGACGACGTTGTGGGCGTCGTCCACGTTGAGGATCGGCATCCCGTAGATCGGGCTGCCCGGCGAGTTGCGCGCGGCGGGGTTGACGACGTCGTTGGCGCCCACCACCAGCACCACGTCGGTGCTCTTGAAGTCGTCGTTGATCTCGTCCATCTCCTTCAGCTGCTCGTAGGGCACGTTGGCCTCGGCCAGGAGGACGTTCATGTGCCCCGGCATCCGCCCCGCCACGGGATGGATTGCGTAATCGACCGCGACGCCCTTCTTCTCCAGGAGGTCGGCCAGCTCGCGGACCACGTGCTGCGCCTGCGCGACCGCCAGGCCGTAGCCGGGCACGATGATCACCCGCCGCGAGTACGCGAGCATGGTGCCGATGTCGTCGGCCTGACCCGCGCGCACGCTCTTGCCCTCCGCACCCGCGGCACCGGCAGGTCCGGCCACGGGGCTGCCCACCGCAGCGAACAGGACGTTGGCGATGGAGCGGCCCATGGCCTGCGACATCAGCAGCGTCAGCAACGTACCCGAGGCTCCGACCAGGGTTCCCGCCACGATCAGGGCGAAGTTGTCGAGGATGAAGCCGGAGGCGGCCACGGCCAGGCCGGTGAAGGCGTTGAGCAGCGAGATCACGACCGGCATGTCGGCCCCGCCGATGGGGAGCACGAAGGCCACACCCAGCACCAGCGCCAGCACCAGCAGCGCGCTGAAGGCGAGCGCGAGGTTGCTGAAGCCGATCAGGTAGACGGCCAGCGCGACGATCGCGAGGGCGACCAGGCCGTTCACCACCTGCTGGCCCGGATAGGTGATGGGCGTCCCGGTCATCAGCTCCTGCAGCTTGGCGAAGGCGATCATCGAGCCCGCGAAGGAGATGCCCCCCACCACGATCGAGAAGACGGATGGGAACGACTCGGCGGGCGAGGGGTGGGTGCCCAGGATGTAGCTCAGCTCATAGACCGCCACCAGAGCGGCCGCGCCGCCGCCCACGCCGTTGAACAGCGCCACCATCTGCGGCATCGCGGTCATGCGCACTCGGCGCGCGCCGACGGTGCCGACGATCGAGCCCACGGCCACGCCGACCAGCGCCAGCACCGAGCCCGTGAACGTGAAGCGGCGCAGCAGGCCGAGGTTGACAACCGTGGCCAGCAGTGCGATCAGCATTCCCACCGCGGAGGTCCAGTTGCCTCGCCGAGCGCCCTTGGGCGAGCTGAGCTGCTTCATGCCCAGGATGAAGAGCGCCGCCGCCACCAGATACAGCGCCTGCAGCAGGAGCGTGCTCACTGGCGGCGGCCCCGGAACATCTCCAGCATGCGATCGGTCACCACGAAGCCGCCGACCACGTTGGTGGTCGCCAGCACCACGGCTACGAAGCCGAGCAAGTAACCGACGGGATCGTGCGCGCTGCCGGCGATGATCAGCGCGCCGACCAGGATGATGCCGTGGATCGCATTCGTGCCCGACATCAGCGGGGTGTGCAGGATGGTCGGCACCTTCGAGATGACCTCGATGCCGACGAAGATCGCCAGCACGAAGTAGGTGACCAGAGTGAGGAGCTCGGTCGTCATGGGGCCATCATCTTGCGAGCGTTTTCGTTGACGACCTCGCCGCCATGCGTCACCACCGCGCCCTTGATCACGTCGTCCTCGAGGTCGAGGTTGAGCTGGCCGTCCTTGATCATCAGCAGCAGCAGGTTGGCGACGTTTCGCGCGTACAGCTGGCTCGCGTGCACGGGGATCGTGCTGGGCACGTTGCGGGTGCCGTCGATGGTCACGCCGCCGACCTCCACCACCTCGCCGGCCTTGGTCAGCTCGACGTTGCCGCCGCCGTCGGCCGCCAGGTCGACGATCACCGACCCCGGGCGCATGCCCTTGACCATCTCGGCGGTGACCAGGACGGGCGCCTTGCGGCCGGGGACGGCGGCGGTGGTGATCACGACGTCGGCCGCGGCCACCCGCTCGGTGAGCAGCTCCCGCTGCTTGGCCAGGAACTCATCGGACTGTTCGCGCGCGTAGCCGCCCTGGCCCTCCTGGGCTTCCAGGTTGAGCTCCAGGAACGTGGCCCCAAGTGATTTGACCTCGTCCCGAACCGCGGGCCTGACGTCGTAAGCCTCGACCACCGCCCCCAGGCGGCGGGCGGTGGCGATGGCCTGCAGCCCCGCCACCCCGGCGCCCAGGACCAGCACGCGCGCAGGCGCGATGGTGCCGGCGGCGCTCATCAGCATCGGGAAGTACTTCCCCAGCCGGACCGCCGCCATCAGCACCGCCTTGTAACCGGCCAGCGAGGCTTGCGAGGACAGCGCGTCCATGGACTGGGCGCGCGAGATGCGCGGCACCATCTCCAGCGAAAAGGCGGTGACGCCGTGCTTGGCCAGGGCCTTGACGGCCGCGGCGCTCGTCGCCGGCTGCAGGAAGCCGATGCTGAGCGCGCCCTTGCGCATGGCCTTGACGTCGCCGTCGGCCGGGGGCTGCACGCGCAGAACGATGTCGGCGGCGGCCAGCGCCTTGGCGTGCTCCCGGACGACCTTGGCCCCGGCCGCCTCGAAGGCGGCGTCCGGGAAGCTGGCCTCCTCGCCGGCGCCCGCCTCGACGGTCACCTCCAGGCCGGCGGCGACCATCTTGGCGACCGTCTCCGGGGTGGCCGCGACCCGGCGCTCGCCGGGCATGGTCTCACGCACGACCAGGACTTTCACAGCGGCGTGAATCTACTGGAAGCCGAGGTGGAGGCGCGCCTCCAATAAAGAAGCGCGCCGGCAGTGGGGCCCACCGGCGCGCCTGGGAGAGAAGGGAGTCAGGGAATGGGGACAGCCCCGATTCTGACCGCCGCGCCGTCCCGATAGGTGGGCATGCGACGAACATCTCACCGTCGGAATGGGGTCACCCAGCCAAGCGGATAGGATTAAAACCCCGATTTCAGGGGCTTATGTCGAATGTGAAGGTCAACGAGCTCACCTTCCAGGCCGCCACCGTCAACGGATCCGGCAGCCAGTCAGCCAACATGGTCCTGACCCGCGCCATCTTCTCCATGGGCATCCCGGTCGCGCCCAAGAACGTGTTCCCCAGCAATATCGAGGGGCTGCCGACCTGGTACCAGCTGCGGATCACGCCCGAGGGCTACATGGCGCGCAAGGGCGACCCCGACGTCCTGGTCGCGCTCAATCCCGCGACCTGGGCCAACGACCTGAAAACCGTGCGTCCGGGCGGGGCCGTGATCCACGAGGAGGCCTACTCCACCGCCGACGCCCGGGACGACGTCACCTACTACCCGGTTCCCTTCGCCAAGCTGGCCAAGACGCGCATCGCCAGCGACACCCTCCGCAAGCAGCTCACCAACATGCTTTACGTGGGCCTTGTGGGCGGGCTGCTCGGCATTCCGCGTGACCGCCTGGAGCACGGCGTGCAGCGCGTCTTCCAGACCAAGCCCAAGGCCTGGCAGGTCAACCTCGACGCCGTCAACGTCGGCTACGACTTCTGGGAGGAGAACTTCCGCGACCGGCCCTGCGGCTTCCGGCTGGAGCCGGTCAAGGGCAAGGTTGACGGGCTGGTACTGGTCGAGGGCAACCAGGCGGCCGCCCTGGGCGCGCTGATGGGCGGCGTCACCGTCGCGGCCTGGTATCCCATCACGCCCAGCTCCAGCCTCTGCGAGAACCTGATCGCTTACGCCGACCGCTTTCGCGTCGATCCCAAGACCGGAGAGCGTTTGATCTCGGTGGTGCAGGCCGAGGACGAGCTGGCGGCGCTCGGGATGGCGATCGGCGCGGGCTGGGCCGGTGCGCGGGCCATGACCTCCACCAGCGGGCCCGGCATCTCCCTGATGGCCGAGTTCAGCGGCCTCGCCTACTACGCCGAGATCCCGGTCGTGATCTTCGACATCCAGCGCGTCGGTCCGTCCACGGGCCTGCCCACGCGGACCATGCAGGGCGACGTCAGCTTCGCCTACTCGCTCTCCCACGGCGACACCCGGCACCTGGTGCTGCTGCCGGGCAACGTCGAGGAGTGCTACGAGTTCGCACGCACCGCCTTCGATCTCGCCGACCGATTCCAGGCCCCGGTCTTCGTGCTCTCCGACCTCGACCTGGGCATGAACCTCTGGATGACGTCCAAGTTCAAGTATCCGGAGGCGGACTTCGACCGCGGCAAGGTCCTCAGCGCCGAGCAGATCGAGAAGCTGCAGGGCGACTGGGGCCGCTACCGGGACGTCGACGGTGACGGCATCACCTACCGCACCCTGCCGGGCACGGAGCACCCGCTGGCCGGCTACTTCACCCGCGGCTCCGGCCACGACGAGAACGCGCGCTACACCGAAAGCGCCGAGGCTTACGCCCGCAACATGGACCGCCTGGCCCGCAAGCTGGAAGGCGCCCGTTCGGCATTGCCGCAACCAATCCTGGACGAACCGGGTTCAGAAGTCGGCTTGATCGCTTTCGGCTCGACCGACGCCGCCATCGCCGAGGCCCGCGCCGTGCTTTCCGAATCCGGGATGCGCACCGATTACCTGCGCCTGCGCGCCCTGCCCATATCGAAGGCGGTGGGCGAGTTCGTGGCCCGGCACGAGCGGGTTTACGTGGTGGAGCAGAACCGCGACGGGCAGGTTTACGACCTGGTGCGGCTGGAGCTGGCGCCGGACCAGGTCGGCAAGCTGCGCTCGATTCGTTACTACGACGGCCAGCCAATCCCCGCCGAGGCCATTACCCGACCTCTCATGGAACTGGAGGCGGTGCCGGCATGACGCCGAGAGCTGCGGTGGGCTGGCACACGAGGCCAAGGAGCCACGGAGCACGTGAGGGAGCGCACCTGAGGGTGCGTGAGCGAGCGCGCGCACACGGCGACGCCGGCATCGTGGCGCCCGACCGCCGCAGATCCGGCGGCGATGCCGGCGCCGCCTCCAGAGAGGCGGTGCCCGCTTAGACATGGCTGCCACCCTCAACCGGATCGGTCTTGCCCGCGACGCCTACAAGGGCGCGGCCACCACGATGTGCGCGGGCTGCGGCCACAACTCGATCACCAACCACCTGATCAAGGCGCTTTACGAGCTGGGTGTCGAGCCCCAGCGCCTGGCCAAGATGAGCGGCATCGGCTGCTCCTCCAAGACGCCCGCCTACTTCGTGGAGCAGGCCCACGGCTTCAACGGCGTACATGGCCGGATGCCCGCCCTCACCACCGGGGCCCAGCTGGCCGACCGGCGGCTGATCATGCTCGGCGTCTCCGGCGACGGCGACACCGTCTCGATCGGCCTGGGCCAGTTCTCGGCCACCGCCGACGTCGGCTCGGTGCAGAAGAAGGGCGCCGTGAACACCTTCCAGCCCATCGATCCCTGCGCCGTGGCGCTGACCCTGGGCTGCTCGTTCGTCGCCCGCTCCTTCAGCGGCGACGGCAAGCAGCTGGTCCCGCTGATCAAGGCGGCCATCGCTCACCGCGGGATGGCGCTGCTGGACGTGATCTCGCCCTGCGTCACCTTCAACGACCACGACGGCTCGACCAAGAGCTACAGCTGGGTAAAGGAGCACGACGAGGAGATCCACGACGTCTCCTTCATCCCCTTCTTCGAGGAGATCGCCGTCGACTACGCGCCGGGCACCGCGGTCTCGGTCGAGATGCACGACGGGTCGCATCTCCTGCTCAAGAAGCTGGGCGAGGAGTACGACCCCACCGATCGCATGCAGGCCATGCACCTGGTAGAGGATTCGCGGGCCAAGGGCCAGCTGCTGACCGGGCTGCTCTACATCGACGAGTCGTCACCCGACTTTGCGACCACCGAGCACATTCCCGCCGAGCGGCCGCTGCGCGACCTCGGCGAGCAGGAGCTGCGGCTGAGCCGCGCCGACTTCGACACCTTCATGGACGAGTTCGCGTAGCCGGCACGCCGCTGAGCGAGCACGACGGCGCGGCCGAGGAGCTGGCGCGCCGCGACCCCGACCTGGCCCGGATCATCGAGATCGTCGGTCCTCTCAACATCCGGCCGCCCCAGGACACCTACTTCGCGGCCCTGTGCCGCTCGATCGTCTTCCAGCAGCTGGCGGGGCGGGCGGCGGCCGCCATCTTCGGGCGCTTTCAGAACGCGGTCGGGCCTGCGCTGACTGCGGAGGCGGTGCTGGCCACGCCCGGCGAGGCGCTGCGGGCGGCCGGCCTGTCCGCCGCCAAGACCGCGTCGCTGATCGACCTCTCGACCAAGGTCGTGGACGGCACCGTTCCGCTCGACGGCATCGACGCCCTGTCCGACGCCGAGATCATCGACCGCCTTTCGGCAGTTCGCGGGATCGGCCGCTGGACGGCCGAGATGTTCCTGATCTTCCAGCTCCGACGCCCTGACGTGTGGCCGGTCGACGACCTGGCCGTGCGCCGGGGCTACGCGGTCATGCACAACCTGCCCGAGTGGCCCAAGCCCAAGGAGCTGGAACGCCTGGGCGATGTGTACCGGCCCTGGCGCTCGGTCGCGGCCTGGTACTGCTGGCGGATGACCGACATGGTGCTGCCCACCGCGGCCACGTAGATTGAGGCGGGAGATGTTCTCCCGCCGAGCTGCGCTCGCGATCGTGGCCCTGGCCCTGGTCGCCTGCTCCAACCAGCCCCAGGTCAAGGTCCCGGCGGCGCTCAAGCCGACGCCCACCCCCAGCTCCCCAGCCCCTGCCATGCTGCAGATCGAGAACTCGCCCGACTCGCTGCCCCACTCTGGCCTGGCGAAGGCGGACATGGCCTTCGAATACCTGACGGAAGGGGGGATCACCCGCTTCACCGTCGTCTACTTCAAGCCCTCGGGTGGCGACAAGACGGGGCCCGTGCGCAGCGCTCGCCTGGTCGCGCTGCGGCTGGTCCAGTCCTTTCACGGCGTGCTCTTCTACTCCGGTGCCAGCGACTTCGTGCAGGGCAAGATCTGGGACAGCAAGCTTCCCAACTACACCGAGGGCTCGGACGGCGGGAAGTACTTCACGCGCGACTCCTCGCGACGGGCTCCGCACAACCTGTTCACCACGCCCGACCAGATGGCGCAGGCGGTTGACAAGTCCGGACAGCGCATCACCTACACGCGCCCGGCGCCCGGCGAACCCACGGCGCAGGGCACGCCCGCGAACAAGATTGACTTCGCCCAGACCATCGCCCACCACGTGAGCTACACGTACGACGCCGGCTCCAAGACCTACGCCTACGCCGGCGAGACCGATGCCGCCAACGGCAACCAGCCGCTGAAGGTCACCAACGTGGTGCTCATGCAGGTACCTCACCACGGAGCTGGCTACAAGGAGGACGTGCTGGGGGCCGAGGGCATCGACTTCGACCTGTCGGGGCAGGGCAAGGCCGAGGTTTTCACCCGCGGCCAGCGCTTCGACGCCACCTGGGACCTGAGCCAAGCCGACCAGCCTGTGCGCATCCTGGGCGCCGACGGCAAGGACTTCCCGCTGCCGCAGGGCCTGACCTGGATCCACCTGGTTGACCCAGGTCTCGCCGCCAGCGTCAGCTAGCCTGAAGCCCCTCTTCGGCTTGCATCTGCTAGTGTGGCCAGCATGGCCCACTATCGCATCGGCCAGGTTGCCGAGCTGCTGGCAGTCAGCCCCGACACCGCGCGCCGCTGGGTCGATTCCGGCAAGCTCGCAACCGTCCGCACCGAGGCCGGCCACCGTCTGATCGACGGCGCCGAGCTGGCGCGCTTCCTGGCCAGGCGGCCGGCGCCCCCCAGGATCCCGGTCGGCGAGCAGTCCGCCCGCAACCACTTCCCGGGGGTGGTGACGCGGGTGCTGAAAGACGGCGTGATGGCGCAGGTCGAGATCCAGGCGGGGCCGCACCGGGTGGTCTCGCTGATCAGCCGCGAGGCAGCCGAGGAGCTGGGCCTGGAGCCGGGCGTGCGCGCGATCGCCTCGGTGAAGTCGACGAACGTGATCGTGGAGCTGCCGGCATCAGGCTCCTGACGCTCGCACCGGCCGTGCTCCTGGCGGCCTGCGGCAGCCCCTCGCCGGCAGCCACGCCGACTATCCAGGTCTTTGCTGCCGCCTCGCTGACCGACGCCTTCAAGGCCGAAGCCGCGGCCTTCCACGGCGCTCGGGTGCAGCTCAATTTCGGCGGCAGCTCGACGCTGGCGGCCCAGATCACGCAGGGCGCGCCGGCCGAAGTCTTTGCTTCCGCGGACCAGGCCAGCATGCAGAGGGTCGTCGGTGCCGGCCAGGCCGCCGCGCATGCGGTCTTCGCGACCAACCGTCTCCAGTTGGTGGTCGGTCCCGGCAACCCCAAGGGGATCCACTCGCTCGCCGACCTGGCTAGGCCCGGGCTGGTGGTCGTGCTCTGCGCGCCGGCAGTGCCCTGCGGCGCCTACGCGGCGCAGGCCCTGGGCAAGGCCGGGGTCACAGTGCACCCGGCCAGCCAGGAGCAGGACGTGAAGGCGGTTGTCACCAAGGTCGCGCTCGGCGAGGCCGATGCCGGCATCGTCTACCAGACCGACGTGCGGGCGGCCGGGCGCGCGGTCGCCGGCGTCGAGATCCCGGCCGGTGAGAACGTGATCGCCGAGTATCCGATCGCCGTGCTCAAGGGCGCCGGCCCACAAGCCGCGGCCTTCGTCGATTTCGTGCGTTCAAGCGAGGGTCAGCGCATCCTTGCGGGCTTCGGCTTCGGCCCGGCCTAGGCGGGAGCGGCCGCCGCTCGGCCTCGCCCTGGCCGGTGGGCTGGGTGCTGCCCTCTTCGCGCTGCCCTTGCTCGGCCTGGCCGTCAAGGCGCCCTGGAAAGATGCGCTGCGCGAGCTGGGCTCGCCAGAGGGGCTCGAGGCTTTGCGGCTTTCGCTGGTCTGCTCGCTCTCCGCCACAGTGCTGGCGCTGCTCCTGGGCGTGCCGCTGGCCTGGGTGCAGGCGCGGGTCGAGTTCCCCGGCCGCAGCCTCCTCCGGGCGCTGACCACGCTGCCCATGGTCCTGCCGCCGGTGGTGGGCGGGGTGGCGCTGCTGCTGGCCTTCGGCCGCGAAGGCCTGCTCGGCCGCTACCTGTTCGACGCTTTCGGCATCCGGCTGCCGTTCACCACGGCCGGCGTGATCCTGGCCGAGGCCTTTGTGGCCATGCCCTTCCTGGTAATCACGGTGGAGGCCGGCCTGCGCTCGATGAAC
This sequence comes from Chloroflexota bacterium, assembly GCA_005881825.1. Classification (GTDB taxonomy): domain Bacteria; phylum Chloroflexota; class Dormibacteria; order Dormibacterales; family Dormibacteraceae; genus CF-28. Next base: position 41,990 of record VBEO01000071.1, read on the forward strand.
CGCCGGCTGGAGGAGGCTGCGCGCACCCTCGGCGCCGGCCGCTGGCGCGTGCTGACCCGGGTGACGCTGCCGCTGGTGGCGCCCTCCATCTTCTCGGGCGCGCTGCTCAGCTGGTCCCGGGCGCTGGGTGAGTTCGGCGCCACCATCACCTTCGCGGGGAACTTCCCGGGCCGGACGCAGACGCTGCCGCTGGCGGTTTACCTGCTCCTGGAGACGCGCCCGGAAGCGGCCGTGATGCTGAGCCTGGTCCTGGTCGCGATCTCATTGGCGGTGCTGGTCGGCCTGCGCGACCGCTACCTGGCCGCGCGGTGAGCCTCGAGGTCGCGGCGCGGCTCCAGCTCGGAAGTCTCGACCTGGACGTCGAGCTGACCGCAAAGCCGAGTGAGGTGCTGGCGGTGCTCGGCCCCAACGGCGCGGGCAAGACCACGTTGCTGCGGGTGCTGGCGGGCCTTGAGCCGCTGGACGGCGGCCGGCTGGTGCTGGATGGCACCGTGCTCGACGACCCGGACCAGGGCCGGTTCCTGCCGCCCGAACGGCGGCCCGTGGGCTTTGTCTTCCAGGACTACCTGCTCTTCCCGCATCTGACGGTGCTGGAGAACGTCGAGTTCGGGTTGCGCAGCCGGGGCTTGCCGCGGACTCGCGCGCGCGAGTGGCTTACGCGCGTCGGCCTGGACGACCTCGCCCAGGCGCGTCCGGGAGCCCTCTCGGGAGGCCAGGCGCAGCGGGTGGCCCTGGCCCGGGCGCTGGCCACGGAACCCCGGCTGCTGCTGCTGGACGAGCCGCTCGCGGCGCTCGACGCCACCAGCCGCGCCCAGCTGAGGCGGGAGCTGACGCGGCACCTGGCGACCTTCAGCGGCATCCGCCTGGTCGTCACCCACGACCCGGTCGAGGCCGCCGCCCTGGCTGATCGGGTGGTCGTCCTGGAGGCGGGCCGCGTGCTGCAGTCCGGCTCTCACCAGGACATCACCGCGCGCCCCCGCTCCCGCTACGTGGCAGATCTGGCCGGCGTCAACCTGTGGCGAGGCCAGGCCGAGGATCGCCAGGTCCGCATCGACGGGGCCACGCTGGCGGCCATCGAAGCCCACCAGGGCGAGGTCTTCGTGACCGTGCAGCCGCGGGCGGTCGCGCTCTTCAGGAACCGGCCCGACGGCACCCCCCGCAACGTTTGGCAGGGCCGTGCGATCGGCGTCGACTACCTGGGCGAGCGGGCGCGGGTGCGCCTGGAAGGCGGATTGCCGATCGTGGCCGAGGTCTCCCGGGCCGCGGTCGACGACCTCGGCCTGGCGGCCGGCGCCGAGGTCTGGATCGCGGTCAAGGCTGCCGAGGTCGAGGTGTACCCGGCCTAGTTCCAGCCGCGCGCGACGACCGGTTCCCAGCGCGGCTCGCCGGCGCCCACGAAAAGCAGCGCCGGGTGCAGGTTGGCGGACGTGCAGGCGTGGGAGGGGATGACCACTACCCGGTCGCCCACCTTGAGGTCCGCCTCGCCCAGCACCACCGCGTGCTCCTCGTTCAGGCGCTCGATGCGCAGGTCGGGATGGCCGAGCACGAAGCCCCAGCCGGCCAGCGCCTGCACGCGGGAGTCCGCTGAGATGGACTTGGTGCCGCAGTCCAGCACCCGGCGCTCCCGCTCCGGTGTGGCCACCACCGTCGCCACCACGCCCAGCGCGCAGTCCTCCAGCTGCTGTGCGCCGAGCGCGACCTGGTTGGCATCGCCGAAGACATAGGTGCCGGGCCGCATCTCGGTGATCCCGCCGGCCGCGGCCTCGGCCGCCCAGGCGGCGGTCGGCGAGGAGCCGACGCTCAGCTCGCCCACCTCGATGCCGTCGGCGCGCAGCCGCGCCGCGCTCTCGGCGAGCCCCTCCCATTCCTGACGCGCTGCCAACGCCCGCTCGACGGCGTAGGACTGGCCGGCGTGGGTGAAGAGCCCGCGCAGCCGGCCCTCGGGCAGGCCGGCGACGGCGCGGGCGGTCGCCTCGCCGGGCGCGGTGCCGACCCGGTGCAGGCCCGTGTCGACCTCCCACATCACCTCCACTCCGGCGGGCAGGTCGCGGGCCAGCTCGGCGTCGTCCATGGCCACGGCCAAACGCAGGCCACGCCCGGCCAACTCTGCTAACCGGCGGCGCTTGGCGGCGCCCACAGGGGGATGGGCGATGAAGATGTCGCCGGCCCCGGCGTCGGCGAAGACCTCGGCCTCGTGGAGGGTGGCGGCGGTGAGCCCGACGGCGCCGTGCTCCAGCTGGCGGCGCGCGATGAAGGGACTCTTGTGGGTCTTGGCGTGGGGCCGCAGCTTCAGGCCCGAATCGCGCGCCAGGGTCGCCATCCGGGCCAGGTTGCGCTCCAGCACTGTTTCCTCGACCACCGCGACCGGGGTCGTGAGATCGGCGGTGGCGGCCAGGGCTTGCGCTGCGAAACCGGCGGATGTATCAAGCACTGGGATGAGAACCATAGCGGCCGCACTGGCCGTGCTCGCACTGGCCGAGGGCGGGGCCTGTGGCGGCTCGGGCGGCGAACAGCCGGCGGGATCTGTGAAGGTGGTGCTGGCCGACTTCAGCTTCACGCCCAGCCAGATCCAGGCCAAGGCCGGCAGCCCCGAGTTCTACCTGGTCAACGAGGGCAAGTCCTCCCACGACATGACGATCATGGATTCCAGCGGCAAGCAGCTCGCGCGCAGTGAGCTGGTGCAGCCGGGCAACACCTCCGTCTTCGACACCAAGCTCAGCGCCGGCACCTACAGCGTGATCTGCAGCCAGCCCGGTCATGCCGACGCGGGCATGAAGGCGACGCTGACCGTCAGCTAGCGGATTCGGGCGGCGCCCAGGAGCCGGCTCAGAACGGCCACCGCCGCCAATGCCGCGACCGCCCCGGCCGCCGTGTAGGCGACGCCGGCCGGCAGCGGCGCGGCCGCGATCAGCAGCAGCAGGTAGCCGGCGCCGGCTGCCGCGACCGCCGTCCCTCCCATAAGGGCCAGCCGGCGCGCCAGCAATCGTGGGTCGTTGGCCTGGGTGCCTGCCTGCTCCAGCGAAAACCAGGCCAGCTCGGTCACCAGGAGCAGCCCGGCGGCCACGGCCGGAGCACTGGCGCCCAACTCCTCGCCGCGGGCATACAGGAGGGCCACATAAGCTGCGCCGAGAGCCCCGGCCCCGAGCGCGTTGAAGGGCGCCCAGATGTGCAGGAGCCCGGCAGCCAGCGCCACCAGGCCGCCCAGGGCCAGCGCGACGACCAGCGGCCGCAGGTCGCCCGGGGCACCGTAGATGCAGTACCAGGCCAGGGCCGCCGCCAGGCCGTGTGCCGTGGTGGCGGCGGCTAGGCGTGTAGGAGCCGGGCCTGGCGCCGGAATCCCCGCACCTCCTCCAGAGCGTCGGCCAGCCCGGCGTCGCGCCGCCAGGTGGCGACCGATCACCGCCACGTCATGGCCGCGCCCGCTCAGATCCGAGAGCGCGCGCAGCGTGCGCTCATCCAGCAGCGGCGAAAAAGCGATCAGCATCGAGCCCGGCGGCAGCGTGCGCCTGGGGATCACCTCAAGGCCCTTCCAGGCGTAGCTGAGGACGATCTCGGTGTCGATCAATGAGTCGACCAGCCGGTACAGCTGCACCTCCCCCATCGCCGGCCGCAGCCAGCGCAGGGTGCCGCCGAAACCGACCAGGCCAACCCGATCGCGCTCTCGCAGGTGGCCCGCGATCAGCGCGGCGGCGCCGCGCACGGCCTGGTCCAGGGTGCCGCCGGCCGCATCACGCACCTCCGAGAAGGCGTCCAGGAAGATCACCACGTCGGCGTTCCGCTCGAGGTGGAACTCGTTGACGTGCAGGGCATCCCGGCGTGCGGTGACCCGCCAGTTGACGCGGCGCACCAGATCGCCCGGCGTGAAGGCGCGGATGTCGGCGAACTCGATGCCCTCGCCTTTGCCCCGTGAGACCTGGTTGCCCGCAAAGGCTTGCGTGCGCGCCGGCTTGAGCAGGCGGCGCACCTCCTCGGCGCCCGGGTAGACCTTGAGCGGCCGCCGCAGGTCCAGGACCTGCTCCCAGCGGATGAGCCCGAAGCGGTCGCGCGCCACCAGCCGCAGGTGCCCGAACGAGTAGCCGCCCCAGCGCCGGCAGGCCAGCCGCAGATGGAGCTCGCGCTGCCCCCCGCGCGGAAGTCCCAGCACCAGCGTCGAGGGGTCGTCGAGCAGGACCAGGCCGCGGGGCCGGGCCACCTCCACCTCCAGGCGTTCGACGGCTTGGTCGCTGGCCAGGCTGAGCGTGGCTTCTACCTCGTCGCCCTCAATGGCGCGCTCGCGCTGCAGGCTGAGAGAGGCGCTCAGGCGGGGGGCGCGGGCGAGCGCGAGGCCGATCGCCAGCACCAGCAGGAAGGGTGCGGCCAGGACGACCGGCTCGATGCGGCCCAGGAGCAGCCCCGCGAGCAGGCCGCCGGCGCCCAGCACTAGGTAGGCCGCGGCCCGGGAAGAGACTGTCATCCTGCCGGGCGGCGCACCTCTGCGTCCTCGGCGCGTGGCGTGGGCACGGACTCCAGGCACTCGCGAACCACGTCATCGGCTTTGACGCGCTGCACCCAGAGCTCGGGGCGCAGCGTCAGGCGGTGCGCGAGCGCGGGCACGGCCACCGCCTTCACGTCGTCGGGCGTCACGTAGTCGCGGCCGAGCAGGGCGGCCTGGCTGCGGGCGAGCTTGAGCAGCGCCAGCGATCCGCGCGGGCTGGCCCCGACCAGCACGCGGGGGTTCTGGCGGGTGGCGCTGACCAGGTCGACCATGTAGAGGCCGACGCTGTCGGCCACGTAGACGTCCTCGATCGCCGCCTGCATCGCGAGCAGCTTGGAGGCGTCGACCTTGGGCTGCAGCCGGACCTCGTCGGAGCGGCGATCCATCCGCCGGCCCAGCACCTCCCACTCCTCCTCGCGCGCCGGGTAGCCGACGCCCAGTCGAAGCAGGAAGCGGTCCAGCTGCGCCTCGGGCAGCGGATAGGTCCCCTCGTACTCGATCGGATTCTGGGTCGCGATCACGAAGAAGGGCGGCCGCAGCGGCACGGCACGGCCTTCCACCGTCACCTGGCGCTCCTGCATCGCCTCCAAGAGCGCGGCCTGGGTCTTGGCCGGGGCGCGGTTGATCTCGTCGGCGAGCAGCAGGTTGGTGAAGATCGGCCCAGGCCGGAATTCGAACTCGGATGTGCGCTGGGAGAACACCGAGGAGCCGGTGACGTCGGACGGCATCAGGTCGGGCGTGAACTGGATGCGCTTGAAGTCGATGGTCAGCACCTGGGCGAAGCAGCGCGCGAGCAGCGTCTTGGCCAGGCCTGGGTAGTCCTCGATCAGAACGTGGCCGTCGGACAGGATGCCGACCAGCACCAGCTCCAGCGCTTTGCGCTTGCCGACGATCACCTTCTCGACCTCGGCCAGGACCTGCTGGGAAAGCTCCCGGACCTCCTTTAAGGTGACCCTCTTCATGCCCGACAAAGGTTAGACCTGCTCGAGTGCGGCGACCAGTCGGCGGAGACGCGCCAGCGGCATGCCCGGCGCGTTGCGCTCGAGCGGCGGCTCGCGGTCGGGGTCGACCACCGCCCACAGCTCCTCGCCCAGCGCCTGGCGTGCCAGCCGCGGCTGGTCCTCCAGGGAGATGCCGCGGCGGGCGGCCAGCCGGTGCGCGGCAATCCGAGCCAGGTGCGGGCGCAGCCGGTAGTGCACGTCGAAGGAGGTGGTGACCGCGAAGTCGACCGCGTGCTCCAGCTCCTCGAGCGAGCGCACGCGCTCGGGATGCAGGCGGGGCGGCCGGCGCCGGATTCTGGCGATCAGGGAAGGGCCGTCATCGACTCTCAGCCGGCGAAAGGCGCGGTCGGCCAGTCCCACCACTCCGCAGACGCCGAGCGTGACCACGTAGAGGTGAAGGACCAGGTCGGTTTGGCGGAGGCGCAGGAGCAGGTAGGCCGCCGTGCCCATCGTGGCCAGGACGGCGACCGCGCCCGCCCAACCGGCCAGTGTGGAGGCCGGACTTTCTTCCTCAGGTCGCAACCGGCTGCCCCACGACGGGCGCGTCAGGCGACGGCGTCAGCAGGTCCGAGCGGACATCCGCCAGCGCGTCCAGGGCGTCCGCGCGCATGGCTTCGTCGACCGGGTGCTGGCTGAACTTGGCGAACTGGTACAGCTCGGTCAGCCGGCGGATGGCCGCCTCGCGGATGTCCAGCTCGGCCAGGACCCGGGCCAGGTACTCCTCCGGCGTCTCGTGTCTCCGCCGCGGAAACTGGTGCACGGCCAGCACCCGCTCCATTCGGGCATAGGCCTGGATCACCGCCCGCCGCGGATCCGAATCGGTCCGCAGGTCGTCGAGAGCGTCGGCCACCACCTCGGCCAGCGCCTGTTGCACCTCGCGCTCCTCGCGGAGGCGCACCCGGCGCCGGCGCAGACGCTGCCAGCTCACCAAAGCCACCACGGCCAGGAGCAGGACGACCAGGCCAAAGGCCAGCCAGTCGAACCCCGGCGGTGTGTTGGGGACGCCCAGCCCGGCCGCCAGCGGGTTGGGCCGGGCGGCGCCCGTGCCGGCCTGGACCGCCTGGCCGCCGAGGAAGCGCTGCCGGAGCCGGGAGGCCAGCACCACCCCGATCCCGAAGACCAACGCCAGGGCCGCGTACTGGATCAGCAGGTGCCACCAGGGCGGGCGCTTGATCTCGGGCATCCCGTACTCCTCGCGTGGCCAGAGCGCCCAGATCACCAGCAGCCCGACCCCAGCCTCGAAGGCTATGAAGAGGTAGAGGGTGAAGTCGACCAGCAGCCGCGAGAGGCCAGGCGTGACCGGTGGCTCCGACTCGTGGAAGAGCTGGGTCCGGCTGGCGGCCGCGACCACGACCAGCAGGAGTGCGACCGCACCGGCCACCGTAAAAACTTGCCTTTTCATGGCTCGGCCATCGTACGGCCGGGCTTATCCTCGGCCGGTGCTGCGCTCGGGCACGCCTCCACCGGAAGTCGGCGCCCTGGCGCGCGCGCTGGGTGGCGGCCTGGAGCCGGAGCTGCTCTTCGGAATCGGCGGCGGCGCCGGGTTCGGGCGCTTCAACTACGGGGCGGCGGTCACCCTGCTGACACGGGTCTCGACCTCCGAGAACGAGCGCGACGCCTTTCTGGCGGTGATCTGCCGGCGGCTTCGGGTTCCCTTCCGTCTCCAGGTCGCCAGCAGCGAGCCCGCGGCCGTGAAGCGGCTGCGCGGGGCGCTGGACGCCGGCCTGACCCCGGTGCTCTGGGTCAACCCCGACGCCCTGCCCTGGCCATCGTTCCCCACGGCCTACCACGCGGTCGCCGTGCTCGAGATCACCGGCGGCAGGGCATGCGTCGACGACGGCGAGGCGCGCAGCCTGCCCGTGGAAAAGCTGCTGGCCGCCTCCGGCACGCCAGGCGCGCGCCATCGCACGCTGATCGTGGAGGCGCCGCCCAAGGCGCCGCCGCCGGCGGCGGCGGTGCGGCAAGGCCTTTCCGACCACCTGGAGCAGATGTGGGAGGGTTGGGGCCCGCCGACGGTGCGCTCCAGGTTCGGCCTGGCCGGGTTGACCGGCTGGGCCCGGACGATCGCCGAGGACAACGCCCGCGGCGAGGACCTTGGCTCCCAGATCCTGATGCGTGGCGGCGGGCCCGCGATGCGGCTGGCCCACGCCCGCTTCCTGGAGCTGGCCGGCCAGGCGGCCGCCGCCGCCGCGGCCCGCCGCTCGGCCGAGGCCTGGGCGGAGCTCGGCCAGTCACTTCTGCTGGGCGCGGCGACGACGAAGCAGGTCGCGGCCGTGCGGGACACCGAGCAGGCGTGCCTAGAGACGATCGAGCGCGCCTTCCAGCTCCGCGTGTGAGCTGATCACGGCGTCGGCCTCGGGGCCGTCCTCGAGGTCGTCGGCGCAGCCCGTGAACCGGACCACGCGCATGCCCGCGGAACGGGCTCCAGCCACATCGGTGAACTTGAGGTCGCCCACGTGCACCGCCTCGGCCGCGGTCACATCCAGTCCGCTCAGAGCTCGCTCGAAGATCCGGGGATCGGGCTTGGGCACCCCGACCTCGTCCGAGAAGGCAAGGCCGCCCGGTTCGAAACAGTCGAGGATGCCCACTTCGGAAAGCTGCCGGCGGAGGACCCGACCGGGCCGGAAGCCGGTGTCGCTGACGATGCCCAGACGGAAACCGCGGTGGCGAAGGCGGCGCACCGCCTCCAGCGCCCCGGGCACCGGCGTGAGCGGCCCGTCGCCGGGCGGTGCCTCGATGAGCTCGAGCAGTTGCTCGGACTCGGTGGGGCCGAGGTCGAGGTTCAGCGCGGCCACCAGGTGGGCGACCAGCCCCTGGCTGCCGAACTGCTGGCCCGCCCGCCAGCGGCGGGTGTTCTCCTCTCCGGCCGCCAGCAGGGCCGCCTCCAGCTCGGCCTCGCCCAGGTCCGGCCGCCGCGGTGCCAGCAGCGCGTTGAGGCCAGGCAGACGGGTGGCGGCGCCGCCCACGGGTACGAACAGCGTCTGCCAGAAGTCGAAGGTCACGGCTCGCACGGGGCCGGGCACTCGCCCCATGCTAGAAAGGAGGTGACAGAGCCGCTCCAGGAGAGGATGGAGGATGCCCGCGAGGCGGGCCTGCGCTACGTGTCCGACGAGTCGCCAGGGATCCGCCGCCGGCGACAGGGCGAGGGTTTCAGCTATCTCACGCCGGCGGGGGAACCGCTCACGGATGCCGCCACGCTGGACCGGATACGGGCGCTCGCGATTCCTCCGGCCTGGACCGACGTCTGGATCTGCCCACTCGCCAATGGGCACGTCCAGGCCACGGGGCGCGACGCCCGCGGCCGCAAGCAGTACCGCTACCACGACCGCTGGCGCGAGGTGCGGGACGAGAACAAATACGGCCGCATGGTCGACTTCGCCCGCGCCCTGCCTCGCATCCGGCGGCGGGTGGCCCGGGACCTCCGGCGCCGGGGGCTGCCGCGCGAGAAGGTGGTGGCCGTGGTGGTCCGGCTCCTGGAGATGACGCTCATGCGCGTGGGCAACGAGGAGTACGCGCGCGAGAACCGCTCCTTCGGGCTCACCACGCTGCGGGGTCGCCATGCCCGGGTGCGCGGGGCCAGGGTGGCGTTCCTCTTTCGCGGCAAGGGCGGCAAGGAGCACCAGGTCTCGATCGCCGACCGGCGCCTGGCCCGGATCGTGAAGCAGTGCCAGGACCTGCCCGGCCAGGAGCTGTTTCAGTACGTCGAGGCCGACGGGAGCCGCCATCGGATCGACTCCGACGCCGTCAACGAGTACCTTCAGGAGACCAGCGGCGAAGACTTCACGGCCAAGGACTTCCGGACCTGGGCGGGCACGGTCCTGGCGGCGCGGGCGCTGCAGGAACTGCAGCAGTTCGACTCCGAGGCGCAGGCCAAGCGCAACGTGCTGGAGGCCATCGAGTCGGTCGCCCGGCAGCTGGGGAACACCCGCGCCATCTCGCGCAAGTGCTACGTGCACCCGGCGGTGGTGGAGGCCTACATGGACGGCACCATGGCCGAGACGCTCAGGGGACGTGCTGAGGCGACCATGCAGCGCTCGCTGCACCGCCTGGCGCCCGAGGAGGCCGCCGTGCTGGCGCTGCTCCAGCAGCGCTTGAAGCGGGAGAGCCGCAAGAAAGCCGCCTGACCGACCTCTCTGCCCCTCCCCCAAAACCACCCACCCGGGGGATGTGGCGCGACGGTATTCGGCTTGCGCTTGGGCTGTCAACGCCAGCTGTTAAGGGTCCAAGTGCCGGCAGGTGGCGCCCACCGCCGGCTACGGAGCCGCCAAGTGCCGGCACCTGGCGCGGCGGGGGCGCCGCCAAGGCTCAGGCCGAGAGGGTCGCCAGCAGCCGGCGGGCGGTGGCCTCGAAGCGGTCGGTGTCGCCGTAAGGGCGCGCCACCAGCATCGCCCCTTCCAGCGCCCCGATGATCAGCTGGGCCTCGCCGGCGGCGCTGCTCTCGTAGTGCAATGTCCCCTGCTCCTGCCCCTCCTCGAGCACCTTCTGCAGCCAGGCCTGGTTCTCGTCGAAAAATCGCACCACCGCCTGGCGCATGGCCGTTGGCAGCGTCGCGTAGTCGGCGGCCAGCATTCCGCACAGGCACATGCGCTGGTCCTTCAGCACCAGCGCGTACAGCTGCGCGTAGCGGTCCAGCTTCTGGCGCGGGTCCGCGCACTCCGCGTCGATGCCCTCCAGGGCCTCGCCGAAGCGCCGGGCATAGCGGTCGATGAGCGCCTCCCCCAGTTCAGCCTTGCCCGGAAAGTGGTAGTGCAGGCTGGCCTTGGTCACGCCCAGCTCGCTCGCCACGTCGGCGTAGCTGAAGCCGTTGAAGCCGCGGGATTGGACCAGTCGCTCGGCCACGTCCAGGATGCGCGCCGCGGTGCCTGTCGGCTCCAGCCCGTCCCGCACGCCGCGAATCCTCGGTCTAAAACTGCCCATTGACAACTTACCTATTAGTAGGTAAGCATACCCCATTCCATCGAGAGGAGGAACGCAAGTGGCCATCACCCACGTCGTGGAGCACAGGTCGTTCGCCAAGCCGGACGAGGTCCGGGAGTTCACCCATGGCCGCGCCGAGATCGTCGACCTCGGCGGCCAACCCATCGGCCGGCTGGTGCTGGAGCCAGGCTGGCGCTGGTCCAACGATGTCAAGCCGATCGCCGGCACCGACCTCTGCGAGGCGCCCCACTTCCAGTACCACGTCAGCGGCCGGCTCGGGATCCGCATGGAAGACGGCACCGAGTTCATCGCCGGACCTGGCGACCTCACCTCGCTGCCGCGCGGTCACGATGCCTGGGTGGTCGGCGACGAGCCCGTCGTCACCGTGGATTTCTACGGCGCCAGCACCTACGCCAAGGGCTCATAGTCAGCCGATGCAAACCATGGGTGCGGCAACCGAGCTCGCCGTCTTCGACGGCGCCCGCGACGCTTACACGGCGGCGATCCAGGAGACTCCGGCGGAAGCTCTGGCCTACCTCCGACCTGGCGACGACTACTCGCTGGGAGGCCTGACGGTGCACGTCAACTACGTGCTCGAGCACTACCTGGGAGTGCTGAGGGCGATGCAGGCCGCGGAGTTCGCCGAATGCCGGCCGGAGGATCCGCCGGGGCTGGAGGAGACCGCCCTGCGCCGCGCCCGTGCGGGGCTGACCAAAGCGGAGGTCGACTCCGAGCTGGAGCTGACGTCGCGGCTGCACGGGGAGGTTGCGGACCTCGTGACGGGCATGGACCCGATAACGCGCACCGCACCGGTCTGGTACCCCGGCGGCAAGGAGGTCTATCCGACCAGTGGCGCGGACATCCTGGGCTGGCTGACCGGCCACTATCGGGAGCACATCCCCCACGTCGGTTCTCTCACCGAGGCCTGGCGGCGGGACACGGAAACCGCCGCGAGCGTGGCGGTTGTGGAGCGCTTCAACCAGGCCTTCGGCAGCGGGGACGTCGACGCCATCCTGGCCCTGATGACCGATGACTGCATCTTCGAGAACACGTTCCCGGCGCCCGACGGTGAGCGCGTCGTGGGACAGGCCGCCATGCGCCAGTTCTGCGAGACCTTCTTCAGCGGCACGGACAAGCCCCGGTTCTCGACCGAGGAGATCTTTGCCGCCGGCGACCGGGTGATCACCCGCTGGCGCTTCGACTGGGGCGAGGGCGAATCAGGCGGTCACGTGCGCGGGGTCGACGTCAACCGCGTGCGCGACGGCAAGGTTGCCGAGAAGCTCGCCTACGTGAAGGGCTAGCTCCTCAGACTTTTACGAGATCGCCGCGCCGGCCCCACGCCGGGCCGGCGCCGGCGGATTCGCCGCCCGGCGTGAAGAGCAGGCTCGCCTCGCCGCAGGTGGCGCCCCAGGTCACGGGCAGGCCGAACTGAGCCTCGGCCTGCTCGGCGATCGCCACCCGCTCCGGCCGGGTGTCCTCCCGGAAGCGGGCGATCCGGCCGGCTGCGGCGGCGGCTCGCAGCGCAGCATCCGGCTCCGATCCCATCTCGACCTCGGGCAGCGCCCCCACCACCTGGAGGCCACCGGGCATCAGCGTGACCGCGGCCGGGCCGTTGAACCAGGTGTCGGGGAGCCGCTTGGTGAACCAGGCGGCGATGGTCGCCAGGTCGGGTTGCTCCGGCACGATTACATGATTACACAACGACGGGCTCGCGCTCGAGGAAATATCGCCAGAGCAGCGCCGCGCCCACGGCACCGGCGGCCGGGCCCAGCAGATAGATCCAGAAGTTGGTGAGCTGGCCGCCGCCCGCAGCCAGCGCGGGTCCGAACCAGCGGGCGGGATTCATGGCCGCGCCGGTGATTGGGCCGCCTACGAAGATGTCTAGGGTCACCGTCAGGCCGATGAAGAGTCCGGCCAGCCGGGGCGCGCGCCCGTCGATGGCGGTGCCGTAGATCACGAACATCAGAAAAAAGGTCAGCACCGCCTCCATCAGCAGTGCCTGGGGACCGCCTATCCCGCTGCCCGGTGCGGGCACCCCCAGGTTGACCGCGTGCAGCGCGCCGCCGGGGACCACAGCCTGGATCAACAGCGCGGCCGCGACGGCACCCAGGAGCTGCGCGACCCAATAGCCGGCCGCGTTCAGGAGGCTGATCTTGCCGGCGCTGAGCGCGCCCAGGGTCACGGCCGGGTTTAGGTGTCCGCCGGAGATGGCCACGGTGGCGCTGGCCATCACGGCGATGGTCAGGCCGTGGGCCAGGGCGATGGCGACCAGCCCCGGCTGGTCCTTACCGAGGCTGGCGCCGGCGATGGCGCCGACGCCGACGAAGATGAGTGCGAAGGTCCCGATGAACTCGGCCGTATACGCTCGGAAATTCATGACCGCGACGATAGCTAGCCTTGTCAGGTGAGCGTGACAGCCCTGCCGGACAGCGCGCTGGCCTTCCGAGAAGCCCGGCTCGCGGACATCGTCCCCTTCTATGAGGACCTGACCGCGCGTCAGCTGGAGGGCGATGAGGCGGTCGAAGCCTGGCTGAACGAATGGTCGCGGCTGGAGGAGCTGTTCACCGAAGCCGCCAACGAAGCCTCCACGGCCTACGACCGCGACACCACCGACCCCGCCAAGGAGGCGGCCGACCTGCGTTTCTCGTCCGAGATCTCGCCGCGGCTGGAGCCGTATCGGGTGAAGCTGGGCGAGAAGCTGGTCGCCTCCGGCTTCAGCCGGCCGGACCTGGAGCCGACCATCGCCCGCTGGCGCAATCGGATCGAGCTTTTCCGCGAGGAGAACGTGCCGCTGGTCGCGGAAGAGCAGAAGCTGGCCTCGCGATACAGCAAGGTGATCGGCGGGCTGGCCTCCGACTGGCAGGGCGAGCGGCTCCCGCCGCCCATGCTGCGCCCGTACACGAACTCGGCCGACCGCTCGCAGCGGGAGCAGGCCTACCGGGCCTTCTTCGCCCCCTACATCGATGCCCGCGACGAGCTGGCCGGGATCTTCGACGCGCTTTACGACCTGCGGCAGAAGCAGGCCCGCAATGCCGGCTTCGAGAACTATCGCGACTACATGCACCGGGCCAAGAACCGGTTCGACTACACGGTCGAGGACACCCTGCGCTTTCAGGACGCGGTCGCGGCCGCGGTGGTGCCGGCCATGGAGCGCGTGTACCTGCGGCGGGCGCGTCAGATGGACCTGCGCGAGGATCTGATCAGGCCCTGGGATGCCATCGACAACCATGTCGGCAATCCCGACCCCGTCGGGCTGCCGGCGCTCCGCCCCTTCGACACCGAAGGCGACCTGATCGACAAGGCGCAGCGGGTGTTCCAGAACGTCGACCCGGTGCTCGGCGAGTATTTCGGCCGCCTGGTCGGGGGCGGGATGCTCGACCTGATGTCCCGCCAGGGCAAGGCGCCCGGCGGCTACTGCACCACCTTCCCGATCCGGAGGCTGCCCTTCATCTTCACCAACGCCTCCGGCGTGGCCGGCGACGTGGACACCCTGCTGCACGAGGCCGGCCACGCCTTCCACAGCTTCGAGTCCATGAAGCTGCCCTTCGTCTTCCAGCGCTTCCCGGGCTCCGAGATGGCGGAGGTCGCGTCGATGTCGATGGAGCTGCTGGGCGCGCCTTACCTGAACGGCTCCAACGAGGCCTTCTACAGCGACGAGGAGGCGCGCCGGGCGCGGGTCGGGCACCTGGAGGAGGCGCTGGCCTCGATCGCCCACATCGCCTCGGTGGACGCCTTCCAGCACTGGATCTACACGTCAGGTGAGGGTGGCGACCGCGACGCCCGGGACCGCGAATGGCTGCGCATCCGGGAGCGCTTCGTCAAGGGCGTGGACTGGAGCGGCTGCGAGCAGGAGCAGGTGGCCCGCTGGTACGAGCAGGTCCACTTCTTCTCCTATCCCTTCTATTACATCGAGTACGGCATCGCCCAGATGGGGGCCTTCCAGGTCTGGCGCAACGCGCTCCAGGACCAGGCCGCCGCGGTTGCCGCCTACCGGCGCGCCCTGGCGCTCGGCGGCAGCCGTCCTCTGCCCGAGCTGTTCGCGGCGGCCGGCGCACACCTGGTCTTCGATGAGGCGGGGATGGGCGAGCTGGTGATGCTGGTGGAGGAGCAGCTGGCATCGCTGCGCTGAGCGAGCTGCGGCCCCTGGGGCGCAGTGGGATCGAAGTCTCCCGCCTGTGCCTGGGCGGGAACGTCTTCGGCGGCAACGCCGACGAGCGGGCCTCCTTCGAGGTGCTGGACTGCTACCTGGAGCTGGGCGGCAACTTCGCCGACTCCGCCGACGTGTACTCGAAATGGATTCCCGGCCACCGCGGCGGCGAGTCGGAGGCGGTGATCGGAAAGTGGATGCGCTCGCGCGGTGTCCGCGACCGGGTGGTGGTGGCGACCAAGGTGGGCAGCGCGATGGGTCCGGGGCCACAGAACAAGGGGCTTCACCGCGCACACCTGGAGCGCGCCGTGGCGGCCTCGCTGAAGCGGCTGCAGGTGGACGCGATCGACGTTTACTACGCGCACCAGGACGACCCCGATACGTCGCTGGAGGAGACGCTCAGCGTCTTCGACGAGCTGGTGCGCAAGGGGATGGTTCGCTGCCTCGGCGCGTCCAACTATCCGGCCGACCGGTTGCGGGCCGCGCTGGAGCTGCAGGAGGCGCGGGGCTGGGCGCGCTACGAGGTGGAGCAGCCGCCCTACAGCCTGATGAACCGGCTGGCCTTCGAAGGAGGCGTGGCGGCGGTGTGCCGCGAGTTCGGGCTGGCCGTTTACGGCTACGCCGCGCTGGCGGGCGGATTCCTGACCGGCAAGTACCGCCGGGGCGCCGAGCTGCCTGATTCGAAGCGCGCCAAGTCGGTGCAGTCGCGCTACATGGACGAGAAGGGCTGGCGCGTGGTGGAGGCTTTGGTCGGCGTCGCCGAGCAGCGGGGCGACACCCCCGCGCAGGTGGCGCTGGCCTGGGTGCTGGCCAAGCCCGACGTCACCGGTCCGATCGCCGCCGCCATGAGCGCCGACCAGATGCGCGAGCTCTGGAAAGCGCTGGAGATCCGCCTCTCAGAGGAGGAAATGCGGATCCTGGACGAGGCTAGCGCTTCGTAGGGGCGGGGCTTGCCCCGCCCTAGTTCAACCTCTCGAAGATCATCGCCATCCCCTGACCGCCGCCCACGCACATGGTCTCGAGACCGATGGTCTTGTCCTTGGTCTCCAAACCGTTCAGCAGCGTGCACAGGATGCGGGCGCCGGTCATGCCGAAGGGATGGCCGAGCGCGATCGCCCCCCCGTGCTGGTTGAGCTTGTCACCGAAGGGATCGATCCCCAGGCCTCGAGCCGAGGGGATGACCTGGGCCGAGAAGGCCTCGTTGATCTCGACCAGGTCGACGTCGTCGATGCTCATGCCCGCCCGCTTGAGCGCCTGCTTGGAGGCGTCGATGGGCCCCAGGCCCATGAACTCGGGCTCCAGCGCGGAGACCCCGGTCGCCACGATCCGCGCCAGCGGCTTTACGCCAACCTCCTTGGCCTTGGTGTCCGACATGACCACCACCGCGGCTGCCCCGTCGTTGAGCGGGCAGGAGTTGCCCGCGGTGACCGAACCGTCCTCACGGAAGGCCGGCTTGAGGGTGGCCAGCACCTCCATGGTGGTGCCGGGCCGCGGCCCGTCGTCCTTGTTGAAGGTCTGCCCGTTGGGCAGAGGGACGGGGATGATCTCGCGATCGAAAAACCCGTTGTCCCGCGCCTCCACGGCCCGGTTCTGGCTGTTCATCGCGAAGCGGTCCATCTCCTCCCGGCCGATCTTCTCCCGGCGCGCCACGTTCTCCGCGGTCTGGCCCATGGCGATGTAGATGTCCGGGTACTCCTCCTCGTTGCCCGGCTTGAGGCGCGGGTTCTGGGCATCGGGCGGGTCGGAGGTGCCGTTACCAAAGCGCGACACGCACTCCACCCCGACCGAGAGAAAGACGTCGCCCTCGCCGGCGCGGATCGCGTGCGCGGCCATGCGCGTGGTCTGCAGTGAAGAGGAGCAGTAGCGAGTGACGGTGCAGCCCGGAGTGTCGAGCCGGGCCAGGACGGAGACAACGCGGCCCAGGTTGAATCCAGACTCGCCGCCGGGCAGGCCGCAGCCGCAGATCAGGTCGTCGATCATGCTCGGCTCCAGCTGGGGAACCTTGTCCAGGACCTGCTTGGTCACGTAAGCGGCCAGGTCGTCCGGCCGCATCTCGATCAGGGAGCCTTTGAAAGCGCGTCCGATGGGTGAGCGGCCATAGGCGACGACAACGGGTTCGGGCATGGGGTCAGTGTACGCGGGGCTTTGATCGGAACCCGAGGCCCGCGTTGAGGGCCATCCGGGGTGCCTTGCGGGGCGGCCCGATGCCGCTCAGCAAAAGGAGCCGCAGCACCCGGTTGCGATGGCCGCGATAGGGCTCCAGCAGCTCCAGCATGCGCTCGTCGGTGGCCCGTTCCTCGCCCGCCAGGGCGAAGGCCACCATGTGCGGGTGGTGGTAGTCGCCGACCGGCACCGCGTCGGGGTCGCCGTGGCTGACGCCGACCACCTCGGCCGCCGTCCAGGCGCCGATGCCCGGCAAGGCTCGCAGCCGGGCCGCGGCCTCGCCCGGGGGCATGCTCGCGCACTCCTCGACCCGGCGGGCATAGGAGGCGGCCCGGCGCAGGATCTCGGCGCGCCGCCGCTCCAGCCCGAAGCGGTGGAAGACCTCGTAGGGCGTGCGCGCAAGCCGATCGGGCGCGGGCGGCACGCGGAGTCCCGCTGCCGGGCCGGGGGCCGGGTCGCCGAACGCGCGCATCAAACGCGCATAGGAGTAACGGGCTTCGGCGCCAGGAACCTTTTGCTCGATGATCGAAGCGGTCAGGGCTTCCATGACCGCCCAGCTGCGGGTGAGGCGCAGTCCCGGCAGCCGGCGGGCCAGCTCAGCGAGCAGCCGGTGCCGGGGCTGGAAACCGGTGGGGTCATCCTCCTCACCAAGCAATGCAGGAGCGCGCCCCAGCAGCCAGCCGGCGCCCGGACCCCAGGCCTGGACCTCGGCCTCGCGTCCGCGAACGCGGATGCGCTGGGTGGCCGGGCCCTCGGGCGTGCGCGTGGCTCGCCAGGCCTCGGCGGGGCCGATCCGCACGCAGGGGTCACTGGCCGTCCGCCGCAACGGCCCGAGCGTCGCGCCGAGGTCGAGGGGCCGCGTAAGCGCGACCACGCGCATCGCGTCCGGCACGCCGTCACCATATAGCGCCGTGCGCTGGCGCTTGGGGCTGCTGCTGCCGGTGGTGCCGATCGCGCTGCTGCCGGCTCCGGCGCAGGCGGCCGATTGGTCGATCAACAGCTTCGAATCCCAGATCGCGATTGCGGCCGACGGCTCGCTCAAGGTCACCGAGGACATCGAGGTGACGTTTGCCGGACCCCACCACGGCATCTACCGCGACATTCCCGTGGTCTACGAGTACGACGAGAAGAACAACAGAGTGCTGCAGATCAACGTTGACTCGGTGCGCGGTCCGGGCCGCTACTCGACCTCGCGCAAGGGCGCCGATGAGGAGATCAAGATCGGCGACCCCGACCGCACGCTGACCGGGCGCCAGAGCTACCTGATCACCTACACGGTGCGCGGTGCCTTCAACGGCTTTCCGGACCACGACGAGCTGTACTGGAACGTCACCGGGAACCAGTGGGGGGTGCCGATCGGCGCCGCCGCCGCCACGGTCCTGGTACCCAGCGGTTCCTTGCAGCGCCAGACGTGCTACCAGGGACCGAACGGCTCGACCGAACCCTGCACCGCTGACGTGAGCGGCGACTCCGCCAGCTTTCGTGCCACCCATGCCCTGGACCCAGGCGAGGGGCTGACCGTGGTGGCGGCGCTGAACAAGGGCGCCGTTCCCGCCCCGGTGCCGATCCTGGAGCGCAAGCCGCGCACTCTGCCCGAGTACTTCGAGATCAACCCGGCCACGCTGCTGGGCTTCTGGCTGGTGCTGGCCGCCGGGTTCGGATTGTTCGGCTGGTACTGGTGGCTGCACGCGCGGGATCGCGAGTACACGACCGCGTACTACACACAACACGATCTGAATGCGCCCGACGAGCTGACGCCGATATTCCAGCACCGGCCGGTGATCCCCGAATTCGAGCCGCCCGACGGGTTACGCCCGGCGCAGCTGGGCCTGGTTCTGGACGAAAGTGCCGACACCAAGGACGTGACCGCGACCATCATCGACCTGGCCGCGCGCGGCTACGTGACCATCACGGAGGTCGCCGGCAGCGGCATCTTCGCGCGCGCCAACTACCGGCTGAAGAAGGGCGCCGTCAGCGATCAGACGCAGCTGCTCCCGTACGAACGGACCATCTACGACGGGCTCTTCAAGACCGGCGACGAAGTGCTGTTGAGCGCGCTGCGCGGCACATTCAAACCCGTGTTGGACGACGCGGAGGGCCAGCTCTACATGGATGCCATGCGCCGCAAGTGGTTCACGCACCACCCCATGTGGACGCGCGTGGGCTGGCTGGTCCTGGGAATCGCGACCATGGTCGTGGGCGCCGTCCTCACGTTCCTGCTGGGGGCCCTGCTCGGCGCCGGGCTGGTCGGCCTGGCGATCGTCCTGATCGGCGTCATCGTCACGATCATGTTCCGGTCGATGCCGCAGAAGACGGCGGCGGGCCACGACGTGCTCGTGCGCACGCTCGGCTTTCGCATGTACATGACGGCGGCCGAGAAATACCAGCAGCAGTTCGCCGAGCGGGAAAAGATCTTCACCGCCTACCTGCCCTTCGCCATTGTCTTCGGCTGCGTCGACCGCTGGGCCCACGCCTTTCGCGACATCGACGTGGCGGCGGCCACCGCTGGCTGGTACGTGGGCGCGCAGGGCTTGAACGCGCTGGCCTTCTCGAGCAACCTGCAGAACTTCAACTCGACGGTCGCCAGCTCGATCACCTACTCGCCCGCATCGTCCGGCTCATCGGGTTTCAGCGGTGGCGGTGGCGGCGGCTTCGGCGGCGGCGGCGGCGGCAGCTGGTAGGGGCCGTGCCGGAGGAGGATGGCCGTCCGCTGCGATTGGATCCGAATGCAGAAAGCGCAGATCCAAACCGGCCGGCTTTCCTGGCCCGATGGCTCACGCGCAGGGTTGGTTTGGGAAGTTGTTCCAAAACCCTACTTACATGAAGTGAGGGCGCCGGAGCCCGGGCGACGGGGCGTGTGGGCGTCGGCCTCCCGTGGCCGATGAATGATGTCGTCGGCGCGACGCAAGAACCTGGAGGCGATGATCCCGAACCTGCGAGAGCAGTGGGAGAAATGGCGCAAAGGTTCGTAGGTCGGCCCTCTCAAAGAGTGTTGCGCCGGCGCAACAAGGGTTTGGGCCGCTTGTCAAGGGCGGTGCGCCGGCTTAACGCCCATACAGGGCGGGCGAGGCACGCCTCGCCCCTACGGCTGGCGCTTCTCCAGCAGGCGCGACAGCTTCTCGCGCAGCACGGCCAGCGTCGGCGGCTTGGCGATGAACCCGTCGGCGCCGGCGCCCTGCCAGACCGAGTCCTCGCCCTGCGACACGCTGGCCGAGAAGAGCAGGATCGGCACCCGCGCCAGGCGCGGGTCCTCGCGCAGCCGGCGCGTCAGCTCCAAGCCCCCCAGGTTGGGCATGTGCACGTCGGAGATGACCAGGTCGGGCACCTCCTCGGCGACAGCGGCCAGCGCCTGGATGCCGTCCTCCACCACCACGCCGCGATAGCCGAGCGTGCGCAGGAAGACGCCCATCAGGCGGCGGATGGTGGCGTCGTCGTCGGCGACCACGATGGTGGCCGTCACTCGCGCCTCTGGATTGGGATCGAGAACGTGAACGTCGAGCCCTTCCCCTGCTCGCTTTCGGCCCTGACCCGCCCGCCGTGCATCTCCACGATCTGCCGCACCAGCGGTAGACCCAGCCCCGTGCCGCCGATCGATTCGCGGTCCTTGGATTCGTGGCGCGCATAGCGCTCGAAGATGGTGTCCAGGGCCTCCGGGGGCAGGCCCAGGCCATGGTCGGCGATCGAGAGCCAGACCTCCCCGTCCCGGCTGCCGGTCTTGATCAGCACGTCGCCGCCGTGGGGCGAGTATTTGATCGCGTTGCTGACCAGGTTGGCGACGACCTGCGTCAGCTTGTCGGCGTCGCCCTCGACTTTCGGCAGGTGGGCGTCGAGGTCGAGCAGCATCCAGTGCTGCTGGGTGGTGGCCTGGAAGCGGTCGGCGACCTCGGCGACGACCCGGTTGAGGTCGAGCTCGCTGTAGTTGAGCTGCATCCGGCCGGACTCCATGCGCTCGAGGTCGAGCATCTCGGAGATCATCCGGGTCAGCCGCTTGCCCTCGTTGTGGATCTCGCGCGCGAACTCCTTGACCTCTTCGGGGTCGAAGTCCTGCTCGGCCAGCAGCTCGCTGAAGCCCTGGATGCCGGTCAGCGCCGTCCGGAACTCGTGGCCCACCAGCGAGACGAAGTAGCTCTTGGCCTTGCTGATGCGGTCCAGGTCCTCGATCGCCCGCTCCTGCTTCTGCAGCGCGTCGACCAGCCGCGCCTCGGCGCTTTTGCGCTCGGTGATGTCGCGGATGACCGCCACCAGCATGGTCTCGTCCTCGGTGATCCAGGTCCCACCGAGGTCGATCTCGACCGGGAACCGCGTGCCGTCGCCGCCCAACGCTGTCACCTCCCGATGCACGCTGAACGACTCCGCCGGCGCCGCCAGGTGCTGCCGCAGGATGCGGTCCAGCTCGTCCTGGTCCTCGGGCGCCAGCATCTGGGGCACGGTGCTGCCGATCAGTGCGCCGACCGGCCGCCGGAACATGGCCACCCCGGCCCGGTTTACGGATCGGATACGCCCTTCCTGATCGATCGTGACCAGCGCCTCCGCCACGTTGTCCATCACGCTCTGGGCCCAGGCGGCGTGCCCGCGGTACTCGTCCAGCATGCGGTCGAAGGCGGACCGACCCAGCTCACGTTCGGCGACCGCGGCCAGGTCGACCAGGAGCTCGAGATCGTCCTCCCCGAACTCGCGGAGATCGGGATCCATGACCGCCAGCACCCCCACCCGGTGCCCCGCCGGCTCGGCCAGCGATTTCCCAGCGAAGCTGCGCATGCCCAGTGGGTCAGGTTCCGAACCGCTGTGCGTGTACGGCCGGCGGCTGCCCAGCGCACGTTCGAAATGGGTTCCCGGCCGCGACACCTCGCGCGGCGCCAGCCCCAGGGCGGACTTGAGCCAGACCCGGTCGACGCCCACCAGCGCGATCACCGCCGCCGGTGTCCCCAACAGCCGGCGGGCCAGCCGCGTGATGCGGTCGAAGCGCTCCTCGGGCGCGCTGCCCAGGAGGTCCAGGCGGTTGAGGCTTTCGAGCCGTCCCGCCTCGTCGATCGGGACTCGGCTCATGGGCGGTCTATCGTACTTGCCCGCCGTTCAAGCCCCACACTTTCCGGATGGCTCGCACGCTCGCCCGGATCGACGCCGAAACCCTGGTTTTCGGCCAACCCAGCCCTTCTGACGCGCAGCTCTCACCGGACGGCACTCTGCTGCTTTACGCGCAGCAGTGGGCCGACCCGGGCGCCCCCGACAAACCACGCTCGCGGCTGTACACCTGCGATTGGGACGGCGGCCGCCCGGCGCCTCTGACCGCCGGTGACGAGAGCGTCGTCGAGGGCGGAGGGCGCTGGTCGCCGGACGGGACCCAGGTGGCGTTCGCGGCCGAGCTGGAGGACGGCTTCGGGCTGTACGTGGTGCCCGCCGGTGGGGGCGGGCCGCGTCTGGTGACCCGCCACCGGGGCGAGATCGCGGCCATCGCATGGTCGCCGGACGGGTCCTTGCTCGCCTACTCGGCCCCGGTGGACCCCAGCGACCCGGACGAGACCGGGCCGGCTCCCCCGCCCGAGCCGGTCGTTCGCGTCACCCGGCGGCCCGACTACAAGCTGGACGGCCGCGGCTACCTCGACGACCGCCGGCACCAGGTCTTTCTGGTTCCCGCCTCGGGCGGCGAACGCCGCCGGCTCACGGCCTGGCCGCGCGAGCACACGGCGCCGGCGTGGAGTCCCGACGGCGCCCGGCTGGCCATGGTCTCGGCGGTGACCGGGCATTCCCAGCTCTGCGTGGCGGACGTGGCCTCGGGGCTCCTGCACCGGGCCGGCCGGGACCGGGGCATGGTCGGCCTCATGGCCTGGTCGCCCGACTCCTCACGACTCCTGCTGGGGGCCGATCCCGCGCGCAGCTACCAGGTCGATTGGTGGATCTACGAAGGCGACACGGGCGCATTGCGGCAGGTGACCGACGATGCCGGACCCCAGCCGCACGCCGGTTACCCGGGCTGGCAGCCCCCTTCGCCACCGGTCTGGCTGGATGGCAGCCGCGCCCTCTTCCACGGCCTGGAACACGGCCGCAGCGGCCTCTGGACGCTCGATGTGGACAGCGGAGCGGTGACTCCAATCGCCTCCTGGGACGCCGTGCACCAGGGCCTGAGCGGCGACGCGGCCGGCCGGCGCTTCGTGCAGACGGGATCGGCGTTCGACTCGCCGCCCGTTCTGGTCGGGTTCGAATTGGAGACCAGGACCGCGCGCTTGATCTCAGGCGGAGGTCCGACGGCCGGCAATACCGAATGGGAGCGGCTGACTTTGCGGCGTGCCGGCCTGGAGATCGAAGGCTGGCTGCTGAAGCCGGCGGATCTCGACCAGGCGCGGCGGCACCCGCTGGTGCTGGACGTGCACGGCGGCCCCAACATGTTCCACGGCCACCAGTGGATGCCCCACCAGCAGGCCCTCGTGGCACGCGGCTTCC
This sequence comes from Chloroflexota bacterium, assembly GCA_005881825.1. Taxonomy (GTDB): domain Bacteria; phylum Chloroflexota; class Dormibacteria; order Dormibacterales; family Dormibacteraceae; genus CF-28. The sequence continues at coordinate 65,130 of VBEO01000071.1, forward strand.
TGGTCCTGATCTGCAACCCGCGCGGCTCCTCCACTTACGGCCGCGACTTCACCGGTCGCGTCTTCGGCGATTGGGGCGGCGAGGACTTCCAGGACCTGATGGGGATGGTCGACCTGGCGGCGGCTCTGCCTTATGTCGACCCCGGCCGGCTGGGCATCTTCGGCTACTCGTATGGCGGCTACATGACGTCCTGGACCATCGGCCAGACCGACCGGTTCCGGGCGGCGGTGGTGGGTGCGCCCTGCTTCAACCTGGTGTCGATGTGGGGCACCTCGGACATCGGCGACGCCTGGGACGACGTCCAGTGGCGCGGCAACCCCCGCCAGGCGGAGGACTTCTACCGCGAGCGCTCGCCCTCGACCTGGGCGCATCGCGCGCGCACCCCGACCCTGGTCATCCATGGCGAGGCCGACGACCGCTGCCCGATCGGGCAGGGCGAGGAGCTGTACACGTGGCTGCAGGCGTCCGGCGTGGAGACCGAGTTCGCCCGCTATCCAGGCGCCTCGCACCTCTTCCCGTTCAACGGCAAGCCGTCCCAGCGGGTGGACTTTCTGCGCCGGGTCGGAGACTGGTTTCAGACGAAGATCGGCTGAGGCTGCAGGCGTTCGAAGAGAGCGTCCATCTCAGCCTCTGACGGCCGCCCCTGGTAGCGCGAGGCCGCGTCCAGGAACCGGGGCAGGATGTCGACGTCGCCCACCGAGTTCAGGAAGACCGTCTCCTCGCCCAGGGCCCACCAGACCGCCGGGTCGATGTCGGCCTGCTCCGTGAATGGCTCGTACCAGGTGGCGGCGGAGCGCTGGCGACCCAGCCACGGCGCGCGGGCGACGGCCTTGATGGTCTGCACCGCGACCTGGCGCTGCCGGCAGGTGTCGAGCAGGGCGTTGAAGTTCTCCGCGTAGTAGGGCAGCCGCATGGTCGGGCGGTTGTAGGGCAGGAGCACTGAATCGAAGTCGAAGCGTTCCAGGCTGCGCCGGTGGTTGGCGGCGATCTGGGCGCCGTGGCCGGTGACGCCGATGAAGCGCACCAGGCCCTCGTCGCGAGCCTGCACGGCGGCCTCCAGCGCGCCGCCCGGGCTGAGGGCGGTGTCCCACTCGATGGGGTCGGCCAGGTTGTGCAGCTGCCAGAGGTCGACGTGGTCGACGCCCAGCCGGTCGAGGGAGCGGTGCAGCTCCTCGCGCGCCTCGTCCGCGCGGCGCCGGCCGGTCTTGGTGGCCAGGAAGAAGCGATTGGGCTCGCGGCGCAGCCACGGCTGCACCCGCAGCTCGGCATGGCCGTAGCTCGCGGCGACGTCGATGTGGTTGACGCCGTACTCCAGCAGGATCTCGAGCGTGCGGTCGGCGACGTCCTGGGTGACCCGCGAGAGCGCGGCCCCTCCGAAGATGACGCGGCTGCTGTGGTGGCCCGTGCGCCCGAAGGGCAGGGTGCTGAGCTGCTTCACGGCACCACCCTGGCATAGAGATCCGCCTGCGGGCTGGTGCCGGTGACGGCCAGCTCGGCAGCGATCCGGCCGGCCAGGAAACCCTGCACATGGCCGGTGCCGTTGTACCCCCCGGCCGCCAGCACCCGATCTTCGGTGCCGGGCACGGGCCCGCAGGTGGGCACCGGATCCTGCGCGTAGCTCACGATCCCCACCCAGCGGTGGGTCACCGGCGCACTCACGCCCAGGTCTTCGCCCAGGTAGCGCGTCAAGCGCTCCTGGACCGACACCGAGAGCTCCTCGCGGTCTGTGTAGCTGGCCGGGCCGTCCAGGTCCGAGAAGCCGCCCAAGGCCACCCGCCCGTCCGGGAGCTGCTGTGCGTACTCATAGCCGTCTCGGATGGAGACCGGGCAGGGCAGGCGCGGCTGCTGGTCGGGGGCGGTGGCAAGCATGTTGAGCCGGCGGGCGCGGGCATGAACCGCCGCCGGCACCAGGCTGGGCAGTGCGCCATCCGCGGCGATGACCACCCGCTCCGCGAGCACTGCTCCGTGATCCGTGAGCACCTGCACCCCGTGGCCGTTGAGGCTGGGCGGCTGCACCACTCGCGTGCCCTCGTGGATGCGGGCGCCTCGACGCTCAAGGTCGCGGGCGAGTGCCCGCAGCCAGCGGGCCGGGTGCACGGCGCCGTCGTGCGGCGTCAGCAGGCCGATCCGGCCCGGCCGCTGCAGGACCTCGGGCAGCGCGCCCTCTGGCACCAGCTCACCCGCGAAGCCGTCGCGCTGGAAGGCCGGGTGGTGCTCGCGCACGCGCTCGGCCTCTGCCGCGTCATAGGCCACCCGCAGCACGCCGGTGAGCCGGAACTAATCCCGTGCGCAAACCTCGCCGGCGAACGCGAGCAAATCCAGCTGGGAGTCGAGGGTGGCCCGATAGCGCCGGGCCGCCACCTCTGGTCCCCACAGCCGGCAGGCCTCGTCGTAGCGGGGAGCCACGCCGGCCATGAAGAAGCCGCCGTTGCGGCCGGTGGCGCCCCCCGCCACCGTGAGGGCGTCGAGCACGACCGGCCGCACGCCCAGCTCCAACATGCGCCACGCCGCCGAGAGCCCTGCGATTCCGGCTCCCACAATGCAGATTTCCGAGCTGAGACGGCCCTCCAACGGGGGCCTTGGCGTGTAGGGTTCGTCCAGCCAGATCGAAGCGGTGGCCTGCATTCGGTGACTGATCATGACTGACGCCCGGTGGCTGACGGACGTTGACGAAGCCATGTATCGCAGCATGGTCGAGTCGGCGCCCGCCTACTTCTACGTGGCCTCGCCCGTGGACACGGCCACCATCTACCGCAGTCCCCAAGCTGAATCGATCCTCGGCTACACGAGCGCGGACTGGGCGGCCAATCCCGATCTCTGGTCGGAGCTCCTGCACCCCAACGATCGGGAGCGGGTGCTGGCCGCCTTCCGGGAATGCGCGCGCGGCGGCCGGCCCTTCCGCTGTGAGTACCGCCTGCGCACCCGCTCCGACGGGTTGCGCTGGGTGCGCGACCACGCCCGCCTCATCCCCGACCCCTCCGGCTCCGGCCAAGTCATGCAGGGCGTGGTGCTGGACATCACGGAGGAGAAGGCGGCCCGTGACGCGGCCGCCGAAGCGCGCGACGAGAGCGACGCGCGCTCCCGCTTCATGGATGTCGTCTTCGAGCACGCGCCGCTGGGTGTGGCCAAGGTCGGCATCGACATGCTGATCGCCGACGTCAATCCGCGCCTGCGCTCGATGCTCTGGAGCGGCGACGGTGACATGGTGGGCCGCCACTTCGGGGAGTTCTTGCCGGCCGACGAGGTCGAGCGCGTGATCCAGGTCTTCCGGCCGCTCTGGAAGGGCGAAGTCGAGCGCATCGAATCCGACAGCCACGCCATCCGGCGCGACGGCACCCGGCTCTGGCTGCACTGGACGGCGACCACCGTGCGCGACGGCGACCGCCGGATCGCGTATTTCCTGGTGCTCTTCGAGGACATCACAGCCAAGCACGAGGCCGAGGAGCGCGCCGCCGCCGCGCTGGTCGAGCTGGACCGGCTCAACCACCTGAAGAGCGAGTTCATCTCGGTGGTCAGCCACGAGTTCCGCACCGCGCTGACCGGCATCCAGGGATTCAGCGAGCTGCTGCGCGACCAGGAGATGTCGGCGGCGGAGGTCAAGGAGCTGGCCGCGGACATCAATAGCGATGCGCTGCGCTTGAACCGCCTGATCACCGAGATGCTGGACCTGGATCGGATGGAGGCCGGCCGCCTCATGATGCGCACGGTTCCCACCGACCTCAACCGGCTGCTGGTGGAGGCAGCCGAGCGCTCGCAGGTCGCCAACCCCGCCCGCCGGGTGGGCACCGACCTGCAGCCGGGACTGCCGCCGGTCAGCGTCGATCCGGACCGCATCGTGCAGGTGGTCAGCAACCTGCTCAGCAACGCGGTCAAGTATTCGGCTCCTGGCAGCCCCATCGAGGTGAGCAGCCGGCTGGCCGCTGGCGAGGTCACGATCGGCGTTCGCGATCACGGCCGCGGCATCCCGGCCGATTTCCTGCCCAAGCTCTTCCAGCGCTACGAGCGGTACGAGAGCGAGGCGTCCCAGAGGGTCATGGGCACCGGGCTGGGCCTTCCCATCTCGCGCCAGATCGTGGAGATGCACGGCGGCCGCATCTGGGCCGAGAGTACCGAAGGCGTGGGCTCACTCTTCCAGTTCACGCTGCCCCTGGAACCGTCCGGCCAGGTGAAATGAACACCATCGTCTTCTGCGAGGACGCGCCCGCGATCCGCAAGCTGATCTCGATCGCCATGCGTGGCGCGCCGCACCGGGTGCTGTTCGCGGACAATGGGCGCTCGGGTCTGGAGATGATCCGCGCCGAGCGCCCACAGCTGGTGGTCACCGACCTGGCCATGCCCGACCTCGACGGCACACAGCTTTTCGACCGGCTGCAGGAGGACCCCGACCTGGCCCGAATCCCAGTCGTCTTTCTCTCGGCGTCCTCGCAGCGCAACCTGCTGGAGGCGGCCCGCAACCGGCCCGCCCGAGCCTTCCTGAGCAAGCCCTTCAGCCCGTCGGCGCTGCGCGGCCTGGTCGACGAGCTGCTGGACTAGGAGGCAGGGTGGCCGGCGAGAAGATCCTCATCGCGGACGACGAGCCGCACGTCCGCAAGCTGCTGGAGCGCTATCTCAGCCACCACGGGTACGTCGTGGGGCTGGCAGCCGACGGCCTGGAGGCCCTGGAGCTGGTACGCCAGCAGACGCCCGACCTGGTGATCACCGACGTGAACATGACCAACATGAACGGGCTGAAGCTGGCGCGCCGGCTACGCACCAGCCACAAGACGGCGCTGATCCCGATCCTCATGCTCTCGGCCCAGAAGCAGGAGACGGATGTGCTAGCGGGTTACGCCCAGGGGGCCGACGAGTACGTCGGTAAGCCGGTCGAGCTCTCGATCCTCAAAGCCAAGATCGAGATCCTGCTCCGCCGGGCGGGCCAGGCCACGGCGGCGACCGGCGAGGCCCGGCCAGGCCGCGTCATCCTCTTCATCCACGGCAAGGGCGGCGTGGGGGCTACCACGCTCGCGGTCAACTGCGCCGTCGCGGCCAGCAGCCAGTCGCCCGAACGGGTCGGCGTGCTCGACCTCAACCTGGCCTTCGGCAACTCCGACATCCTGCTCGACGTCCGGGACGCTCGGCCGCTGGCCGAGCTGGCGCGCATTCAGGGCGAGATCGATGAGGCCACCTTCGACAGCTTTGTGTCCGCGCATGCCACCGGGATGCG